>NZ_SUKD01000036.1:0-210013 GCF_013357275.1 Pseudomonas sp. BMW13
CGTGTTGCAACCGTAGGGTGGATGACGCTCTTCTCATCCACCATCGCGTACAGCAAACGGTGGACGGGTGAAGCGTCGTCCACCCTACGTGAGACCACATGTTGCAACCGTAGGGGGGATGACGCCTCTTCTCATCCACCATCGCGTACAGCAAACGGTGGACGGGTGAAGCGTCGTCCACCCTACGTGAGACCGCGTGCTGCAGCCGTGGGGGGATGACGCTCTTTTCATCCACCACCGCGTATACCGAACGGTGGACGGGTGAAGCGTCGTCCACCCTACGTGAGACCACGTGTTGCAACCGTAGGGTGGATGACGCTCTTTTCATCCACCATTGGGCAAGGCTGTCAGAAGTTGGTGCTGAGGCTGGCGTAGAAGGTGCGCCCCGGCTCGTTGTAGGTGTATGCGCCGGCCTCGCGGCTGTTGCCCTCGCGGTACAGGCGCTTGTCGAACAGGTTGCTGACGCCCGCGCCGATGCTCCAGTTCTTGTCGATGGCATAGGTGCCGCCGACCCCGACCAGCGCATAGGGGGCGATCTCCCGCCGTGCATCGCCACTCAGCACGTTGCCCTGGTAGTCGTACTTGCCCGGCGTCTGCCGGCCGTACCAGGTCACCGTGGTCTGCAGCGACAGCGGGTCGGTCACCTGCCAGTCGAGGGTGGAGTTGACGGTGAACTCGGGGATGATCGACAACGGCTCGCCGGTCTCCTTGTTCTTCGATTGCAGCATCCAGGTGAAGTTGGTGTTCCAGCTCAGGCTGCTGGCCAGCGGCATCTTCAGGTTGCCCTCGAAGCCTTCGACCACCGCACGCGGAATGTTGGTCCACTGGAACACGTTGGCCACGCGCGTGCTGCTGCCCTGGGTGAAGTTGACCGAACCCACCGGTGTACGGCCCGCTTCGACCTTGTCGCGGTAATCGTTGCGGAACCAGGTCAGGCTGGCATGGTAGTCGGCGGATTCGAACTCGATGCCCAGCTCCTTGTTGACGCTGGTTTCCGCTTCGAGATTCTCGTTACCCACCAGGAAGCAGCCCGGCCCGCCTGTGACGAAGTCCCAGCAGCCAAGGCCGTTGCTGTACAGCGCGTAGGACGCGTTGCTCTGGTACAGGTTGGGCACCTTGTAGGCCCGTGCGATACCGGCCTTGAGGGTGAAGTGGTCGTCCAGGCGATGCGACAGGTTGAGCGACGGGCTCCAGTTGCCGCCGCTCAGGCTGTTGTGGTCGTAACGCAATCCGGGCGTGAGAACGGTGCCGGGACGCAACTCGATGTTGTCCTCGACGAACAGCGATGCGGTGCGCATGGCGATGTCGCCATCGAAGCGAGTCGGGTAACCGACGCTCTGGATCGCGGCGAGATCGGAGACGCCATCTTCCATGCGCTGCTCGTTCCACTCCGCCCCCAGCGTCACCACCTGCTCGAACACGGCCGAGATCGGCAGGCTCACTTCACTGTGCGCGGTCAGGCTCTCCAGCTCGATGGTGCCGAACTGGTCACTGTAGATCGCCCCCTCCGGCCCACCGGCCAGGCCTTCCTTGAGCCGGTTGTTGCGCGTGCGCTCGTACTGCAGGTAGTTCATCGTGGTACCGAAATCCCAGTCGCCGTGGTGCGTGACGCCGTAGGTGTTGCGGTACATGCGGTTGGTTTCGCGGCCGATCCAGGCGCTGCGGTAGTTGTCGACCACGGCACTGCTGGACAGGTTGTTCATGCTGTCGCCGGTGTAGATGTTGCCCTGGCGACTGAAGCCGGCCTGCAGCTCGAGGGTCTGCGACTCGTCGAGGCGCCAGGTCAGGGTGCCGTCCACGTCACGGTTGCGCACCCCTTCACGACCGGCCAGGGCAGCATTGGAGGCGCTGACGGCACGGCCTTCGTTGATGTCCTCGTCGTCAGAATCGGTCTTGTTCAGGTTGCCGTACACGCGATACGAGAGGGTATCGGTCAACGGGCCGCTGAGCCCGAAGTTGAGGCGGCGGGTGGCGCCCTCCTCGCTGTGCTCGGGCATGTTGGCGTACAGGCTGAGGTTGCCGTGGTGCTCCAGGCCGGCCTTCTTGGTGATGATGTTGACCACGCCACCGGCGGCGCCGCTGCCATAGCGCGCGGCGGCGGGGCCACGCAGCACTTCGATGCGCTCGATCTGCTCGGCCGGCACCCAGTTGGTGTCGCCGCGCGTGTCGCGGTCACCGCGCCAGCCATAACGCACGGCATTGCGCGAGCTGACCGGCTTGCCGTCGATCAGGATCAGGGTGTTCTCCGGGCCCATGCCACGGATATCGATCTGCCGATTGTTGCCGCGCGCACCCGAACCGCTGTTGCCGGTCAGGTTGACCCCCGGCTGCTTGCGGATGATCTCGGCGACATCGTTCATCGGCGGCGCCTTCTGGATGTCCTCGGCGGTGATCACCGACACCCCGAGCGCCTGCTTGAGTTCTTCCTGGGCCGTACCGAGCACCTCGGTAGGCTGCAGCTCAAGCGGCTCTTCGGCGGCCATGGCGAACCCTGGCAGCGCCAGCAGCACGGCGATGGCCAATGGATTGAACGAGTGTTCACGACACGATTGCAGGTACATAACCCCTCCCCGGCGTGCCACCCAATCGGGCGGCACAACAACTAATGCGAATGATTTGCATCAATAAATGGCGAGGCGTAGTCTGCCACCCTGTTTGCAGCAAGAGGTTTGCGCGCCGAGATTTGTTCTTTGCGCCAGAAGCACGCAGAGGTGCCCCGATGACCAGCAGTACCCCCATCGTCCGCGCCGGAGAGCTGGCCCAGTTGTCCGGTGACGCCATCCGCCTGGTCGGTGGCGAGAGCCGTGCCGACCGCCTGTTCCAGGGCCACCTGAGCTGGCGCCGTCTGCGCAGCGGGCTGTCGCTGCACTGCTCCGACTGCCTGGAACTGCAGGACTTCGCCACCCAGGCCGAGGCCCGTCCGCACCTGAACTTCATCCTCTTCCTGCAGGGGCGCAGCGAGGTCAGCTACGACGGCAAGCCATTCACCTTCGGCACCCCGCGCACGGGCTGCGAGGGAGTGACCATTGCCCTCAACGAACCGATGCTGTTCGCCCGCCGCGCGCGCCGTGGCCAGCACATCCGCAAGGTGTCGGTCAGCCTGACCCCGGAATGGTTCGAAGCGAGCGGTTTCGAGGCCCAGGCGGAGCTCAAGGCCTTGCTGCAGGGGGACTATCGGCCGCTCAACGTGCTGCGCTGGCAACCCTCGGCACGCCTGCTGACCCTGGCCGAGCAGGTGCTCCACCCGGGGTGCGGCAATCACCTGCTGGAGAACCTGTACCTGGAAAGCCGCGCCCTGGAGATCGCCGGCGAGGCCCTGAGCCTGCTGACAGGGCAGTCGGCCAGTGCACCGAGCAACCTGCGTCCGCACGAGCATCAACGCATTCGCCGCACCCTGGAACTGCTGCACAGCGGCACGGCCGATGGCTGGTCACTGGAAGACATCGCCCAGGAGGTAGGTTGCTGCGCCAGCACCCTGCAACGGCAGTTCCAGGCAGCCAAGGGTACGTCGCTGTTCGAGTATCAGCGCCAGCGCAAGCTGCAGCAGGCGCGTGAAGCGCTGGAACAGCAAGGGGTGAGCGTCAGTCAGGCGGCCTGGATCGCCGGCTACGGCAGCGCCGCCAACTTCTCCACGGCGTTCAAGCGCGCCTTCGGCATCAGCCCCAAGCAGGTCCGCGCGCGACTGTAGCGATCACCCGCCAAGCCGCGCCCGGCGCGGGCGAGAGGCCTACGCCCCTCCCGCAAGCGGGAGAGGGTGTTGCGCGCAGCCGCTGTTACCGGGCGCTGATCACGGGGGCGGTGAGCTTTTCCAGCAGGCCGGCCTGCGCATTGCGCGGGTTCTGGTTGCCGGTGGGCTGCTGGCGCACGTAGCGACCGTCGGACTGCAGCACCCAGGCCTGGGTGTTGTCGGTCAGGTAGCTTTCCAGCTCCTTCTTGACCCGGGTGATGAGCTTCTTGCCCTCGACCGGGAAGCAGGTCTCCACGCGCTTGTCGAGGTTGCGCTCCATCCAGTCGGCACTGGACAGGTAGATCAGCTCGTCGCCGCCGTTGAGGAAGTAGTACACGCGGGTGTGTTCGAGGAAGCGACCGATGATCGAGCGCACCTGGATGTTGTGCGACACGCCCGGCACGCCCGGACGCAGGCAGCACATGCCACGCACCACCAGGTCGATCTTCACCCCGGTCTGGCTGGCCTTGTACAGCGCGCGGATGACCTTCGGATCGGTCAGCGAGTTGAACTTGGCGATGATGTGCGCCGGCTTGCCCTCGGCCGCCGCCGCGGTTTCCTTGGCAATCAGGTCGAGCAGGGTCTTCTTCAGGGTGAAGGGCGCGTGCAGCAGCTTCTTCATGCGCAGGGTCTTGCCCATGCCGATCAGCTGACTGAACAGCTTGGAGACGTCCTCGCCGAGCGCCACGTCGGCGGTCAGCAGGCTGTAGTCGGTGTACAGACGAGCGTTGCCGGCATGGTAGTTGCCGGTACCCAGGTGCGCATAGCGACGAATCTCGCCGTTCTCGCGACGCAGGATCAGCATCATCTTGGAGTGGGTCTTGAAGCCGACCACCCCGTAGATCACCACCGCGCCAGCGGCCTGCAGACGGCTGGCGAGCTGCAGGTTGGACTCTTCGTCGAAACGCGCACGCAGCTCGATCACCGCCGTGACTTCCTTGCCGTTGCGCGCCGCCTCGACCAGTGCGTCGACGATCTCCGAATTGGCGCCGGAGCGGTACAGCGTCTGCTTGATGGCCAGCACGTGCGGGTCCTTGGCGGCCTGGCGCAGCAGGTCGACCACCGGGGTGAAGGACTCGAACGGGTGCAGCAGGAGGATGTCCTGCTTGCTGACCACGTTGAAGATGTTCTCCGAGTTCTGCAGCGGCTTGGGGATCACCGGGGTGAACGGTGCGTACTGCAGGTCCGGGTGGTTATCCAGGCCGGTGATGCTGAACAGGCGCGTCAGGTTGACCGGGCCGTTGACCTGGTACAGCTCGCCCTCGGTCAGGCCGAACTGCTTGAGCAGGTGATCGCGCAGGTGTTTCGGGCAGGTGTCGACCACCTCCAGGCGCACCGCATCGCCGTAACGACGGCTGAACAGCTCGCCGCGCAGGGCGCGGGCCAGATCTTCGACGTCCTCGGTGTCCACCGACAGGTCGGCGTTACGGGTCAGGCGGAACTGGTAGCAGCCCTTGACCTTCATGCCCTGGAACAGGTCGTCGGCATGGGCGTGGATCATCGACGAGAGGAACACGTAGTTGTCGCCGGGGCCACCGACCTCTTCCGGCACGCGGATGATCCGTGGCAGCAGGCGTGGCGCCGGGATGATGGCCAGACCGGAATCGCGACCGAAGGCATCGACGCCCTCCAGCTCGACGATGAAGTTCAGGCTCTTGTTCACCAGCAGCGGGAAGGGGTGCGTCGGGTCGAGCCCGATGGGCGTGATGATCGGCGCGATCTCGTCGCGGAAATAGCGGCGTACCCAGGTCTTGAGCTTGGCCGTCCAGTAGCGCCGACGAATGAAGTTGATGCCTTGCTTGGCCAGGGCCGGAAACAGCGTGTCGTTGAGGATCGCGTACTGACGCTCGACCTGCTCGTGCACCAGCTCGCTGATGCGCGACAGCGCCTGATGCGGCTGCAGGCCGTCGGCGCCGGCCTGTTCGCGGGCGAAGTTGATCTGCTTTTTCAGGCCGGCGACGCGAATCTCGAAGAACTCGTCGAGGTTGCTGGAGAAGATCAGCAGGAACTTCAGGCGTTCCAGCAAGGGATAGGACTCATCCAGGGCCTGCTCCAGCACGCGGATATTGAACTGCAACTGGGACAGTTCACGGTGGATGTACAGGCTGCTGTCATCCAGGCTGGGGGGCGGCGGTGGCGGTGTTTCCACCACCGGTTGCTCAGCCACCACCTCGACCTGGGGTTGCGGCTGGGAGCCTTCGAGCGCTTCGCTGGTGAGTCCTTCGGTGTTCATCGCTGGGTTCCTGGGGGCGTCATTGCCCCTGTTTTAGCAGTTCTGCCGCACGTACGGCGAAATAGGTGAGGATGCCATCGGCACCGGCGCGTTTGAATGCGGTGAGCGACTCCATCATCGCTGCCTCGGTCAGCCAGCCGTTCTGGATCGCCGCCATGTGCATGGCGTACTCACCGCTGACCTGGTAGACGAAGGTCGGCACCTTGAAGGTGTCCTTCACGCGCCACAGCACATCCAGGTACGGCATACCCGGCTTGACCATGACCATGTCGGCGCCCTCGGCGAGGTCGGCGGCGACTTCATGCAGCGCCTCGTCACCATTGGCCGGGTCCATCTGGTAGGTGAACTTGTTGCCCTTGCCCAGGTTGCCGGACGAGCCGATGGCATCGCGGAACGGCCCGTAGTAGGCGCTGGCGTACTTGGCCGAGTAGGCCATGATGCGGGTGTTGACGTGATCGCCCAGCTCCAGCGCCTCGCGGATCGCCTGCACCCGGCCGTCCATCATGTCCGACGGCGAGATGATGTGCGCGCCGGCCTCGGCGTGCGACAGCGACTGACGGACCAGCGCGTCGATGGTGATGTCGTTGAGCACGTAGCCATCGTCATCGATGATGCCGTCCTGGCCGTGCGTGGTGTAGGGGTCCAGCGCGACGTCGGTCATCACCCCGAGCTCCGGGAAGCGCTCGCGCAGCGCGCGGATGGCGCGCTGGATCAGCCCGTCCGGGTTCCACGCCTCGGCGGCGTCGAGCGACTTGCGCTCGGTCGGGATGTACGGGAACAGGTCGATCAGCGGAATACCCAGCTCCACCCAGCGTTCGGCCTCGACCAGCAGCTGATCGATCGACAGGCGCTCGACGCCCGGCATCGACGCGATCGCCTCGCGACGGTTCTCGCCGTCGAGAATGAATACCGGCAGGATCAGGTCATCGACGCTCAGGCGGTTCTCGCGTACCAGCCGACGGGAGAAATCGTCGCGACGGTTGCGGCGCAGGCGGGTGGCGGGGAACAGGCGGTTGGCGGGGGTAACGCTCACGGCAGACTCCAGAGCCCGCAAGAACGGGCCAGTGTGACGGTTATAAGCGACCATTATGACCAAATGATGACGGTCGCATTACTTCGTGCGACTGCGCGTCGCACAGGCAGTCGCACATTGTGGCACGGCCTGCCACCTTCCGGGCCTTTCGCGGTCGGAGTAGTCTTCACCCCCCATGATCCACGAGCGCAGCACATGCTCCAAGAGCTGATCCGCCAGTTCGGTTATCCGGCCCTGATTCTCGGTACCTTCCTCGAAGGCGAGGTGTCGCTGCTGCTGGCCGCCTACATGGCCGTGCGCGACGTGCTGCAGATCGAATGGGTGGCGCTGTGCGCCTTTCTCGGCACCTTCGCCAGCGACCAGCTGTGGTACTACCTCGGCCGTCGCCACGGCCGCGCCCTGCTGGCGCGCAAGCCGCGCTGGCAACCGCTGGGCGAGCGCGCCAGCGGGCTGATCAGGCGCTACCCGGATCTGTGGGTACTGTGCTTTCGCTTCCTCTACGGCCTGCGCACGGTGATGCCGCTGACCATCGGCCTGTCCGGCTATTCATGGCCGCGCTACCTGCTGCTCGACGCCATCGGCGCCGGCGTCTGGGCCGGAGGCATCAGCCTGCTGGCCTACAGCCTGGGCAACGCCATGGGCGGCCTGCTCGACGAGCTGCGCCACTACCAGATCCTGCTGCTCGCCGGCGTGGTGCTGCTGCTTGCGTTCGCCTGGCTATACCGGTGGAGTCAGCGCCGGCGCGGCTGAGCCACGCGCCAGCCAGATACCCAGCAGGCTGGCCAGGCTGTAGGCGACAAGCCAGCCCCAGGCGCCGCCATCCAGGCTCAGCGCACCCAGCGCACCCGCCAGCCACAAGGCCGGGACGTTGAGCAGCAGGCGCAGGTACTCGAGCCTGGCGGCGCCAGGGCGATTCTCCAGCCACAGGCCGATGCTGCACAGGCCCAGGGCGACCCACAGGCAGGCCAGCAGCAGCGCCGCCAGGGCCAGCGACTCACCTTGCGCGAGCAGCCAGACACCGGCCAGCAGGTAACAGACGAACTGCAGCAGGGCATAGCATTGCGCACCGCGCCCCAGGGCGACGTCGAACTTGCGGAAGTTGCCCAGGTCCGGCTTGGCCTGCGGATAGCGCGCCGCCACATCGGCCGGGCGCCAGCCGGTGGGCATGAACCAGATGCGCAGCCGATCCCACCAGGAGGCGGCCCGCCGCGCATCGTTCCACAACCCGGCATAGACCTGCAGGTTGGCCCACAGCGGGTTCCAGCTGGCGAGCGGTACGGTGACGCCGAAGATCACCGGCTCCTCATCCAGCTCTTCCTGGAAGGTGCCGAAAATTCGATCCCAGACGATGAACACACCGCCGTAATTGCGATCCATGTAGATAGGATTCTGTGCATGGTGCACCCGATGGTTGGAGGGCGTGATGAACAGCCACTCGAACCAGCCCAGCTTGGGAATGTGCCGGGTGTGCACCCAGAACTGATAGAGCAGGTTCAGCGCCGCCACCGTGAGAAACACCAGCGGCGGCACACCGGCGATGGCCATCGGCAGGTAGAAGATCCAGCCGAAGATGAAACCGGTGCTGGTCTGCCGTAACGCCGTGGAGAGATTGTAGTCTTCACTTTGATGGTGCACCGCATGCGCGGCCCAGAGCACGTTGCGCTCATGGCCCAGGCGGTGGTTCCAGTAGTAGCAGAAGTCATAGAAGACGAAGGCGCCCACCCACACCCAGAGGCTGCTTGCGGATAGTTCGAACAACGCCAGGTGCTCCCAGGCGAAGGTGTAAGTCAGCAGGCCCACCACCTTGGTCAGCAGGCCGGTGGCCTGCGACAGCACGCCGGCGCTGAGGCTGTTCAGGGCGTCGGCCAGGCGGTAGGTGCGCATGCCGCGCCAGCGGTCGGCGAGCAGTTCCAGGCCGATCAGCAGGAAGAAGAAGGGCACTGCATAGAGAACGTAATTCATGACTGCGCCATAGCGTTGTACTTGTGCCGGGATTGGGCTGATGTTCATCCTATGCGCAGCCTCGCCAGGCTTCGCGGCGGCAGATGACAGTCCAAGCGGCATATGGCGACAGACCAACGATTGCCAACACCCACGTCCGCGCTGCGGGCGTGTTTTCCTCACCAGGAGTCGAGCATGAACAAGAAAGTGGCTGTGATTCTGTCCGGCTGTGGCGTCTACGACGGTGCCGAGATCCATGAAAGCGTGATCACCCTGTTGCGCCTCGACCAGCGCGGCGCCGAGGTGCAGTGCTTCGCCCCCGACGTGGCGCAGTTGCACGTGGTGGATCACTACAGCGGCGACGAGATGAACGAGACGCGCAACGTGCTGGTGGAGTCCGCACGCATCGCCCGTGGCCAGATCAAGGACGTCAGGGCGCTGCACGCGGCGGACTTCGATGCGCTGATCATGCCGGGCGGCTTCGGTGTGGCGAAGAACCTGTCCGACTTCGCCACCAGTGGTGCGGGCTGCAGCGTGCAGCCGGACGTGCTGGCCGCGTGCAAGGCGTTCGCCGATGCCGGCAAGCCGGTCGGCATGATGTGCATCGCCCCGGCGCTGGCGGCCAAGATCTTCGGCGCCGGCGTGGCCTGCACCATCGGCACCGACCACGACACCGCCGCCGCCCTCACCCAGATGGGCGCCGAGCACCATGAGTGCGAGGTCAGCGAGATCATCGAGGACCGCCAGCGCAAGCTGGTGACCACCCCGGCCTACATGCTCGCCCAGTCCATCGCCGAAGCGGCCTCGGGCATCAACAAGATGGTCGACCGGGTGCTGGAGCTGGCCCACCACTGAGGGCCGGCGAGCGCCCATCGCAGGGCGCTTCGGTCATAGGCCAGGGCAGTCTGGCCGCCGCGCTGTTCAAGTCCATCGGGCTGCGGCAGCGTGGCGGCATGTCTTCATGGAGCGCCCCATGTCCCAGCCCTTCGTCCTCGACGCCGCCCTGCAGCAGGCGGTCGCCAGTTTCTTTCAACGCATCCCCTTCAACCAGGTGCTCGGCATCGAGCTGGATGAGCTGAGCCCCGAGCGGGTCACCATGCACCTGCCGATGAAGCCCGAGCTGATCGGCAACTTCGTCCACGGCATCCTGCATGGCGGGGTGATCTCGTCCCTGCTCGACGTCTGCGGCGGCGCCATGGCATTGATCGGCGCCTCCGCCAACCACCAGCACCTGCCAGCTGCCGAACGCATGAGCAAGCTGTCCAAGCTCGGCACCATCGACCTGCGCATCGACTACCTGCGCCCTGGCCGTGGCCAGCGCTTCAACGCCACCGCCACGCCGCTGCGCGCCGGCAACAAGGTCGCGGTGATCCGCATGGAGCTGCACAACGACGAAGGCGTACTGGTGGCAGTGGGCACCGGCACCTATCTGTGCGGCTAGGCCAGGAGAACCCTGGCTCGTAGCCGGGGGCAATCCGTGACGACTAGCGGCTCAAGCGCGTGAGAATCCGATCCAGCGCATTGGCGAACGCCTGGCGGTCCTTCTCCGAGTAGGGTGCCTGGCCACCGCCGACCTGGCCCTGTTCGCGCAGGTCGGTGAACAGGTTGCGCACCGCCAGGCGCTCGCCCATGTTGCGCTCGTCGAACTCTCGGCCACGCGGGTCGAGTGCCGCGACGCCCTTCTTCACCAGGCGGTCGGCCAGGGGCACGTCGCTGCAGATCACCAGTTCGCCAGGCACCGCGTGCTCGACCAGATGATCGTCGGCCGCGTCCGGGCCACTGGGCACCACGATCAGTTTCACGCAGGCGAAATTCGGCCGGGCGACGGCCTGGCCGGCCACCAGCACCACCTCGAAGCCTCGCTTGAGGGCGAACTTGACCACCTGATCCCGCGCCGCCCGAGGGCAGGCGTCGGCGTCGATCCATACACGCATGCAGCAACTTCCGCAGAGAAAACTGCGCCCAGTATGCCAGCAGGCGGGCGGCTCAGGTGTTGTAGAACGGCTCGCAGCGTTCGCGCACGGCACGCGACAGGTTGTCGTCCGCCAGTTCGATCAGATCCAGTTCGACCTCGTCCGGCAGCAACTCGGCGACCAGCGCCGCCAGGCGCCGCTGGCCACGGATATCGGCACCGGACACCGCCAGCAGCAGGCGCGGCTGCGGGCCGATGGCCGGATCGCGCAACGCCGCCAGGAAGGCTTCGCGCACGGCGAGCTGGGCACAGGCAGCGGACAGCGCCTGTTCCAGCGGGGGATGACGCAGCGCGGCCAGCGCCAGATCCGGGCTGTCGGCGTAATGGGTGGAATGGATCGAGGAGGACATGCGTGCACTCGGCAAAGGAATTGGAACCAGCCTAGGTGCACTGAGACTCGCTGTCGTGGCAGCGGTTCACGCTATGAGGCAAAGAGGGCGAGCAAAGCCGCCCTCGTTCACGCCGCGTCCGTTCAGGCCTGCTCGGCCGTGCGCCGACGCTCGCCGAGCAGGCTGCGCCCATACAGCAGGGCGATGCCGGCCAGCGCCAGCGCTTGTGCCGAGAGGCTCCAGGCATCGGGGTGAATGCCCAGCCAGTCGAACTCGAAGAACGCCACCGGGCGCGTGCCCAGCACCCCGGCCTCCTGCAGCGCCGCCACGCCATGGCCGGCGAACACCACGGAGAGAATGCACAGCAGCACCGCGTTGACGCCGAAGAAGGTCGCCAGTGGCAGCTTGCGCGAACCGCGCAGAATCACCCAGGCCAGGCCGAGCAGCACCACCAGGGCGGCACCGGCGCCGGCCAGCACGGCGCCATGTCCGGCCGGGCCGGCCTGCAGCCAGAGGGTTTCGTAGAACAGGATGACTTCGAACAGCTCGCGGTACACCGAGAAGAACGCCAGCACGGCGAAGCCGAAACGGCCACCGCCACCGACCAGGCTGCTCTTGATGTAGTCCTGCCATGCGGCGGCGTGACGACGGTCGTGCATCCACACGCCGACCCACAGCAGCACCACGCTGGCGAACAGTGCGGTCGCCCCTTCGAGCAGTTCGCGCTGGGCGCCACTGACGTCGATGACGTAGGCAGCCACCGCCCAGGTCGCGACGCCGGCGAGCAGGGCCAGGCCCCAGCCGACGTGCACGCTGCGCGCGGCCTGCTGCTGACCGGTGTTGTTGAGGAAGGCGAGGATCGCCGCCAGCACCAGAATCGCTTCCAGGCCTTCACGCAGCAGGATCAGCATGCTGGAGAAGAAGCTCAGCGAGGCGTTCATCGCACCGCCCTCGAGCAAGGCGGCCGACTTGTCCAGTTCGACCTTGGCCAGCTCCAGCGCCTGGGCGGCCTGGGCGACACTGGCGCCGTCCTGAACCGCCTGGCGGTAGGCCATCAGCGCCCTCTCGGTGGTCTTGCGCTGCACCGCATCGAGGTTGTCCAGCGCGCTCTCGACCAGCTCGAAACCCTCCAGGTAGGCACCCACCGAGAGGTCGTAGGCCTGTTCGACATGGCCATCGCGGTAGGCCTGCAGGCTGCGCTCCAGGGTACTGCGAGTATGCCCGATCAGCTGCTGCGGGCCGCGCTTCTCCACGGTCGGATGAGCACGCTGGGCGCGGAACGCGGCGCCATCGCCCCCCTCCGCGACGATCTCCGCAGGCGTGCGTCCGGCCAGGTCGGCCATGCGGAACTGCGCGCCACCCTGCGCCGGAGCGGCGCTGAAGCCGGCGATATAGCTGGCCAGGTCCCAGCGCTGGCGATCATCGAGCTGATCGGCGAAGGCCGGCATGTCGGTGCCCTCGATGCCCAGGCCGAGCGTGTTGTAGAGGTCGTAGAGGCTCAGCCGGTCCAGCCGCGCGGCATCGCGCAGATTGGCCGGTGGCGGCTCCAGGCCGATGCCCGCCGGGCCGTCGCCGGCGCCGGCATCGCCGTGGCAGACCGAGCAATGCTGCGCGTACAGCGGCGCACCGCGCTCGGGGTCGGGGGTGATGGCCGGAGTCTGCGCCACCTGATACAGCTCGGCCAGGCGGGCACTGAGCTGACGCGCCTGATGCGCAACGTCTGCACCGGGCTGACGCTGCTCGACGGCGTGCTTCAGCGCAGCGATGCCCTGTTCCAGTTCAGCGCGTTCGGCCTTGGCCGGCAGTGCGACCACCAGCCCCTGCAGGACCCCGATGAATTCCAGCTGCTCGCGGTACTCGCCCGCGTCGACCACCTGGCCGTCGGCCACCGTGGCCGGGTAGTCGGCGCCAATGTAGCCGAGCATGTGCAGGGCCTGGGCGGCGCCATCGAGTGGCTCGGCCAGGGCAGCGAGGCTGCCGAGTGCCAGCAGCGGCAGCATCAGCCAGGAGAACAGGGAACGATAACGACTCATCAATGCATTCCGAAACGCGAATGGATGGCATTAAATTGTTGCCGGCCTGCCCTGCGCAGACAAGGAAAATATGAAATATTTGGTAACAACCCGCCGAGTGGCCGCCCGCAGGCGGCCGGGCATGGGCTTCAGACGGCCGCGCGCTTGACCGTGGCCAGCAGGCCCGCCGCTGCGGCGAACAGGGCGGCGAAGCTGCGATTCATCACCCGCTGCTGGCGGGGCGTACGCAGCGCGCGCAGCACGCGCGAGGCCAGGCCGGTGTAACCGGCCATGACGATCAGGTCGACCACGATCATGGTCGCGCCCATGATCAGGTACTGGGCCAGCAGCGGCGCATGCGGGTCGAGGAACTGCGGCAGCACCGCCAGCATGAAGACGATGGCCTTGGGATTGCTGGCGTTGACCAGGAAACCACGCAGCACCAGGGTCAGCGGCCGGCCAATCGGCCGCTCGACGGCGCCGCTATCCAGGTCACTGGGCAGGGCCACCCATTGCTTGTAGGCGAGGAACACCAGGTAGGCGACGCCGAACCATTTGATCACGCTGAAGGCCAGGGCTGAGGCGGCCAGAATGGCACCGACCCCGGCGGCGACGATGGCGATCTGCATCGCCAGGCCGAGCTGCAGGCCCAGCGCGTTCCAGTAGCCACGCCAGAAGCCATACTGCAGGCCAGCGGACATCGAGGCCACGGCGCCGGCACCTGGCGACAGGCTGATCACCCAGCAGGCAACGAAGAAGGCGAGCCAGGTTTCCAGTGCCATGATGCGTACCTCGAAAAGCTGAAATCAGGAGAAGGGGCTACAGCCTACTCCTGCGCCAGCGCCCAGACCAGCGGGTCAGCGCCAGCGGCGCACCGACTTCTGGAAGAACAGGCTGTTGGGCACCTGCAACAGGGCACCGGCGGCATCCTCGCTGAGGTCCTGCAGGGTGGTGTAGAACAGGTTGATGGCGATGACCCGGCCCTTGACGCCCGGCTTGTCGGCGCTCTCGATGACCTCCACGGTGTCGCCCATGCGAAACGGGCCCATGGTGAAGATCAGCAGTGCGCAGAACATGTTCGACAGCACGCTCCAGATGGCGAAGAAGGCCACTGCGGCAACGGCGGTGAAGCCGGTCAGCGCCGTCCACAGTACCGTCGCCGACACGCCCAGGCGCTCCAGCACCATAAGCAGGGCACTGCCCATGATCACCCAGCGCACCAGGCCTCGCAGGGGCTGCAACACCTCCGGCGGCAGCAGGCTGTAGCGTGCGCCGAGACGGCTGATGGCGCGGGTCAGAATGCGCTGGGCGAGCCAGGCCAGCAGGATGATCAGCAACACCTGACCGGCACGCAGCAAGGGCTCGCGCCACGCCATCAGCAGTTCCAGCTGCTCCATCACTCCGCCTCCTCCAGTTGCTGTTGCAGGGCCTCCAGGGTTTCCAGCGCCAGCAACCAGGCCTCTTCCAGCTCCGCCTCGCGGGCCTTGAGCCGGGCCTGCTCGGCCAGGCGCTCGCGCAACTCGTCCTTGCGCGCCGCTTCGTACAGCGTGCTATCGCCCAGTTGCTGCTCCACCCCGGCAAGCTGCCCCTGCACCTTGCCCAGCTCCTGCTCGAGCTTGTCGGCCTGCTTCTTGTGCGGCGCCAGTTGCTGGCGCAACGCGGCGGCGGCCTGGCGCTGGGCGCGCTTGTCGGTCTTCTCGCCGCCTGCCAGCGGTGCCCCCACTGGCAACTGGCGCGCGCGGAAGTCGACCAGCCAGCGCGCGTAGTCGTCGAGATCGCCCTCGAAGGGCTGAATGCGCCCGTCGGCCACCAGCAGGAACTCGTCGGTGGTGCTCTTCAGCAGGTGACGATCGTGGGACACCACCAGGACAGCACCGGCGAAGTCCTGCAGGGCCATGGTCAGCGCCAGGCGCATTTCCAGGTCGAGGTGGTTGGTCGGTTCGTCGAGCAACAGCAGGTTGGGCTTCTGCCAGGCGATCAGCGCCAGGGCCAGGCGCGCCTTCTCGCCACCGGAGAAATTGATCACCACTTCGTCGCAACGCTCGCCACGGAAGTCGAAACCGCCGAGGAAATCGCGCAGGCTCTGCTCGCGCTCGCCCGGGGCGATGCGCTGCAGGTGCAGCAGCGGGCTGGCCTTGGCATCCAGCGAATCGAGCTGGTGCTGGGCGAAGTAACCGATGGCCAGGTTCTCGCCACGCGCCAGCTCACCGCCGAGCACGGCGAGATCACCGGCCAGGGTCTTGATCAGGGTCGACTTGCCCGCGCCATTGGGGCCGAGCAGGCCGATGCGCGCACCGGGCGCCAGGCTCAGCTTGACCTTCTCCAGCACCACCTTGTCGCCATAACCCAGGCGCACCTCGGACAGGTTGAGCAGCGGGCTGGACACCTTGTCCGCCTCGCGGAAGGCGAAGTCGAAGGGCGAGTCGACATGCGCCGGT
This sequence comes from Pseudomonas sp. BMW13, assembly GCF_013357275.1. NCBI lineage: Bacteria > Pseudomonadati > Pseudomonadota > Gammaproteobacteria > Pseudomonadales > Pseudomonadaceae > Pseudomonas > Pseudomonas sp. BMW13. The sequence goes on from NZ_SUKD01000036.1 coordinate 15,686, forward strand.
GCCAGTTCTTCCAGGCGCTCCAGCGCCTTGATGCGGCTCTGTGCCTGGCGCGCCTTGCTGGCCTTGGCCTTGAAGCGACGGATGAAGTCTTCCATGTGCGCACGCTGCGTCTGCTGCTTCTCGTACGCCTGCTGCTGCTGGGCCAGACGTTCGGCACGGGTGCGTTCGAAGGCCGAGTAGCCGCCCCGGTAGAGGGTCAGCTTCTGCTGCTCCAGGTGCGCCACGTGATCGACCACGGCATCGAGGAAATCGCGGTCGTGAGAGATCAGCAGCAGGGTGCCCGGGTAGCCCTTGAGCCACTCCTCCAGCCAGAGGATGGCATCGAGGTCGAGGTGGTTGGTCGGCTCGTCGAGCAGCAGCAACTCGGACGGGCACATCAGCGCCTGGGCCAGGTTCAGGCGCATGCGCCAGCCGCCGGAAAAGTCGCCGACGCGCTTGTCCATCTGCTCGCCGGTGAAACCCAGCCCCGCCAGCAGCTTGCGGGCGCGAGCATCGGCGGTGTAGCCCTGGGCGTTGTCCAGTTCGGTGTGCAGACGGGCGATGGCGGCGCCGTCATGCGCCTGCTCGGCACGCGCCAGTTCGGCCTGGATCGCCCGCAGGTGCAGGTCGCCATCGAGCACGTAGTCCACCGCCAGGCGTTCGAGGTTGTCGACCTCCTGGCGCATGTGGGCGATGCGCCAGTCGGCGGGCAAGCGGCAGTCCCCGGCATCGGGGCCGAGTTCGCCGCGCAGCAGCGCGAACAGGCTGGACTTGCCGGCGCCATTGGCACCGATCAGACCGACCTTCTGGCCGGCGTGCAGGGTCAGTTCCGCACCTTCGAGAAGGCGTTGCGGACCGCGCTGTAGAGTGAGGCTCTGGAGTCGGATCATAATGGCCGCGGAGTCTACCAAATCGCCCCGGAGGCCGCGTGCAGGATCTGTGGAATTTCGCGCTTGAACTCTACGCCAGACCCGGCGTGGAACACGCCTGCCTGGAGTTGCAGGAGGCAGGCTGCGATGTCTGCCTGCTCCTGACTGGTGCCTGGCTGCAAAGCCGTGGCGTGCGCTGCCTGGATGAACGCCTTTGTGCCCTGCGGGACGTGGCGGAGCCCTGGCAATGCGAGGTGGTCTCGCCCTTGCGCCAGCTACGCCGCGACTGGCGCAGCGCCGCCGGCCAGGATACAGCGCTGGCGAGCTTGCGCGAACAGGTCAAGCAACTGGAATTGCACAGCGAGCGCGTGCTGCTCGAGCGCTTGCAGGCACTTGCCGAACCCTGGCCGAGCGAAGCCGGCGACCATGACTGGCTGACGCACCTGGGAAGGCAGGACAGCGCCGCGCTGCATGTGCTGCGCGGCGCTATGGCTCAGCCTTAGGACGCGCTCGGCGTCTCTGCGGCACTGGCCCCAGTGCTCGCCGCTGGAGCGGCGGGCGCAACGGGTGCCGTCGGCGCTGCGGGCTTGGCGGCGGCCGGCTTGGCCGGAGCCTTCTTCACGGGCGCCTTGGCAGCTGCCGGCTTCTTCGCGACCGCAGGCTTGCTGACGGGCTTGGCTGCTGCTGGTTTGGCGGCCGGTTTCGCTGCGGCGGGCTTGGCTGCTGGCTTGGCTGCCGCCGGTTTGCTGGCCGCGGCAGGCTTGGCCGGGGCCTTGGCTGCGAGCGGCTTGGCAGCCGGTTTGGCAGCCGGTTTGGCGGCGGGCTTGGCTGCAGCGGGCTTGGCAGCCGCTTTCGGCGCTGCCGGCTTGGCTGCTGCAGGCTTGCGAGCGGTGGGCTTGGCCGCTGGCTTGCTGGCCGCTGCAGGTTTCGCTGCCGGCTTGCTGGCTGCCGCAGGCTTGGCAACGGGCTTGCTCACCGGTTTGGCGGCAGCCGCTTTGGCCGGAGCCTTCTTCACCGGTGCCTTGGCAACAGCGGGTTTCTTCGCCGCCGCCGGTTTGCTGGCCGGCTTGGCGGCCGGCGCGGCAGCCTTGGCGTCGCGCACGTCGAGCGCCTTGCCCGCGGCTTCTTTCACCTTGCCTACGCCCTGGGCCAGTTTCAGGCTCTCCTGAGCGTCACGCTTGAGCTGGCCGATGTAGTTGCGGGTTTCGCTCTGCCGGGTCTTGAGCGAGTCGAGCAGCTCTTCCAGCTCGGCCACCGCGTCCTTGGCCTTGGCCTGAGCCTTGGCTTTTCCAGCGACGGCGGCGTCCTGCAGCTTGCTGCGCGCCTTGTGCAGTTTTTCCTGGGCCTTGCCGCGCTGTTTCTCCAGCTTGGCGAGGAGTTTCTCGGCATCGATCAGTGCTTGCGAGCAGGCATTTTCCAGGTGCTCGAGCAGACTGGCAGACAACTGGTGAAGCAGGTGCAACGGAGTGGTTACGGACTTCTTCTTGGCCGACATGGCACGCCTCCTGGCGGATGTGGATCCGCCCATACTAGACGCACGAGCGAGGCGTCGCCATAGGCCTTTCGGCGAGCACAGCAGATACACGCAGGCACTGGCATAATCGCCGGGATCCTGTGTCGCCTCCGCGCGAGCCACAGGAAATGCACACCAGCCCGCATCCTGATCCGGAGACATCGCCATGCGCCGCGCCGCACTCGCCACCCTTGCGCTCTGCTGCAGCCTGACCGTACAGGCCGACCAGCACCAGCAAGACCTGGCCTACAGCCTCGGAGCAAGGCTCGGCGAGCGACTGCATGCAGAGGTACCGGACCTGCCTCTGGACGCGCTGGTCGAGGGTTTGCGCCAGGCCTACGACGGCAAGCCGCTGCGCCTGGACAGCGCCCGTATCGAACAGCTGCTCGATGAGCACGAAGCGCGCATCGCGGCCTCGCCGCAACGCCATGCCAAGGCTATCGAAGCAGAACAGCGCTTTCTCGCCGAGCAGCGCCAGCGCCCCGGCACCCGGGTGCTGGAGAACGGCGTGCTGGTGAGCGAGCTGGGCAGCGGCAGTGGCCCGACGCCCTCGGCACGTAGCCGGGTGCAGGTGAGCTATCGCGGTTCGCTGGCAGACGGCAGTGTCTTCGACGAGAGTGAGACGCCACAGTGGTTTCGCCTGGACAGCCTGATCGCCGGCTGGCGCAGCGCACTGCTGCAGATGCCCAAGGGCGCGCACTGGCGCCTGGTGATTCCGTCGAGTCAGGCCTATGGCGAGGAAGGTGCGGGTGATCTGATCCCCCCCTACGCGCCGCTGGTGTTCGACCTGCGCCTGCTCGACGTCGCCGACTGAGCGGCAACGTGCGGCCCGGAATCTCCGGGCGCTATCGGCACCCGAGGTTCAGAGCGCTTCGGCGGCCTGTTCCTGGTGGGCGGTGTGCAGCACCTCGATCAGGCAGTCTTCCAGCTCGAAGCGCTCATGCAGCAGCTGACCCAGACGCTCGAGCTCTGCCACCAGCGAGGCGCTGTCGCGGCAGTCACCGTTGTCACAGCGATCATTGAAGGCCAGCGCCACGGCGGTGATCGCCTCGAGACGCGGGTAGATGCGCTTGGCCAGCTCCAGGCCGCGCTGATCGTTGAAGGCCTTGGCCTCGCTGGTCAGCTGTTCGTAGACCTCGAAATGGCCTGCCGACACATAGTCCACCAGCAGCTCGCAGAAGCCCTGCAGAGACTCACCATTGATGGCCGGCGCCTGCGGTGCCTTGGTCAGGGCAGCGTAGGCCTGCACCAGTTCGCGCCGCTCACCCAGCCAGCGATCGATCAGCTGGTGAACCCCGCCCCAACGTTCCTGTGCGTTCCGACAACTCTCAAGCATGATGAACCTCGCTTCCCTTATCGATAAGGCCTGTTATACGTCCACTCCGGGACGTTCTTATGACCTGCGACCCTGGCGGCCACCCTTCGGGCGTCGCTACGCGACGTTGAAAATCATTCCCGACGATTTTTTGTCAATCGGTGCTTGTTCTTGGGAAGGCAACCGCAGAATGGCGTTTTTCCGACGATGCGTGCGAGCCAGATTATGCTCGTGGGCAGACACCATCAAGGCACTGCCACGAGAAATTTCATACGAGCGTTTGAGCAGCAAGCCACAGGCCTCGCGGCCTGCAGCAATACGCATTCTCAATCGCGACGCAGAAGCTGCAGCAGGCAGAAACCGATCATGCCGATGAAGCCGAGCAGGCTCCACTCGGGAATGCTCATGCCGAACAGCGTCCAGTTCACTTCGGCGCAATCGGCACTGCCCTGGAACACCAGGCGCACGATGTCCTGCAGCGGCAGCGCTTCCATCATGAACTCGAGGCTCGGCAGGCAGGCTTCGAGCTGGTCGGCCGGCACGCTCTGCAGCCAGATCTGCCGACCTGCGGTGGCGGCACCGGCGACGGCGAACAGCAGCGCCAGCACGGCATAGACACGCCGACCCAGGCGGCCCGGACCATGGAGCGAGGCGATCAGGCAGACCACACCGAACAGCACCACGCAGATACGTTGCAGGATGCACATCGGGCAGGGCTCGAGGCCGACGACATGTTCCAGATAGAGCGCAGCCGCCATCAGCAGTACGCAGCCGATGAATGCCAGGAAAAACAGGGGACGCGGACTGGCCAAGTGCATGGTGGCTCCGGGAAGGAAATCGAGGGCAGTACGGTAGAGGAAAGCGAGGGCGCCTTTCAAGGCGCCCGGCAACACGCGGCAGGCTATTCATCGCGCGGAAACGCCCCTCCGTCAGGGCGGCGCGCCTGCCGCGGCAATCGGCCGCAGCCGATCAGGCATTGGCCCCCTGCGGTTGCGGCAGCGGCGGCAGGCCCTGATGCAACAGGCCGAGACTTTCCAGCAACAGCTGATTGCTGCGCTCCAGCTCACCCAGTTGTGCCAGCAGGCGCGCCAGTTCGGCGCAGGTTTCCGGGTGCCGCTCCAGCTTCAGGCTGCTCTCGAAATAATCGCGGGCCTTGCCCCAGAGCTGGTTCTGCAGACACAGCCGGCCCAGGGTCAGCAGCAGGGCCGGATCCTGCGGATGCTGCTTGAGCCAGAGTTCGGCCGTCTGCAGCTGACGCGCCGGATCAGCGCCACGCAGCACGCCATAGAAACGCGCCAGACGGCTGTCGTAGCCACGTTTGAGGGCACTGCGCAGGACTTCTTCGGCCTCTTCCTGAGCGCCGAGACGACGCAGTTGCTCGACGTAGGCGGCAATCAGCTCAGGCTCCTGGCGCAACGGTGCAGACAGCTGCTGCCAGGCCTGGGTCAGCGGTTGCAGCGCCGTTTCGCCCTGCCCCTGCCCGGCAAGCCCGGCTTCGCCCAGGCGCCCGCGCCAGGTTTCGCGCTCCAGTTCATCCAGCTCGGCGGCCGGCAGGGCTTTCTCCTTGCGCAGCTCCGGCAGCAGACCGAGCAGCGCCGACCAGTCCTGACGCTGCAGGTACAGACGCTGCAACTGGCGCAACACCAGGTGATGCCCCGGGTGACGCTCGTGCATCGCCTGCAGCGTGTCCAGCGCAGCGTCCATGTCGCCACGGCTGCGCTGCAGCTCGGCGTGGGTCAGGGCGATGGCCAGCTCGGCCTGCGGCTGCCGGTTCAGGGCCTGCTCGAGCAGCGCATCGCTCTGTTCGTGCTGGCCGAGCTTGTTCGCCGCTCGCGCGGCGCCGAGGTAGAACATCAGCGGCTGGCTGTCGGCCTCGGCGGCGCGGGTCAGCTGACGTTGCGCACGCGCCCAGCGACCCTCCGCCAGGTCGAGCATGCCCTGCTCGGAAGCCAGGCGTACGCGCCGGTTGCGATGCAGGCGCGACCAGGGGTTGGCCAGGCGCGTCGAGCTGAGCAGCAGACGCAGCAGCCATTTGCCCAGGTAGTAGACCAGCACCACGGCCAGCAGCAGGCCGAGAAACGCCCACAGGCCGGACTGGTAGCGGAACCCCTTGTAGGCGAACAGCACGTAGCCGCGGTCGGCCTCGATGGCCAGACTCAGCAGGTACAGCCCCACCGCGACGGCCAGCAACAGCAGGAGCCAGATCAGGCGTTTCATTGCGCCTCCCCGGCCGCTGCGGCCCCCTGCCGACGCTGCGCGTGCTTGCGCTGCAAGTAGGCTTGCAGGGCGTCGAGCGACTCGCTCAGGTCGGGCACCTTGACCTCGACGCGGGCATCGGCCAGTTCGCTGAAACGCTGGCGCAGCGCGCGGCTGTCGGGGTTATCCAGGTTGAAGTGCGCGTCAAGGATGTCCTCTGCCTGCTTCAGCGACTGCCGGTACACGCCGGCCTGGCCATGCAGGGCCGCCCATTGCGCCTGCTCCAGTGCCAGCGAGAGGCTCAGGCGTACCTGCGACAGGCTTTGCCCCGAGAGCAGTGGCCGCACGTTGCGGTCCGCGTCGAACTCGATACGGAAGTACTGCGACAGGTCTTTCAGCCAGTCACTCCACCAGGCGCTGCCGTCGTTCTCGGCAGCCAGTTCGGAGAGCACGTCGCCCTGCCCGTCGAGGCTTGGCGCCAGTGGGTTGAGCGTGGCCGCCTGCTCACGCAGGGCGCCCAGCTGCAGGAACAGGCCGACACGATCGGGGCGCTCGGTGGTACGCAGGGCTTCCAGGCTGCGACTGAGCTGTTCGCGGGCACCGAAGGCCGCGGGGTCATCCTGATCGCGGAGAATCTCGTCGGCGGTCTGCACCAGCGCTTCGGCGCTGGCGACATCCTGCAGGGCGGACAGACGCAGGGTGGCAAGGCGCAGCAGGTGCTCGGCCTCGTCCAGGCGCCAGTCCTGCCGGGTGCCGTCGAGCACCGACTCCAGGCGCTGGCTCATGCGCTGCTGATCGGACTGCACATTGGCCAGAAGACGGCGACGCTCATCCAGTTCGGCCGCGCTGGGCAGGGCCGACAGGCGCGAGTCGAGGCGCTGGGCGAGCTCGTCGACCTTCTTCGCGCTGTCGTCTCGGGTGCGCTGCAGGTCCGCGGATTGCTGCTGTTCCCGGCCCTGTATCTGTTGCAGCTGCCAGAGGCTCCAGCCGCCGGCACCGGCGCCAGCCAGGCCGACCAGCAGGGCGAAGGCCGCGAGGCCGGTGCCACCGCCTTTGCCTGGGGTCTTCGCGGGGGGAGTGGCTGTGCTGTTCACGGCTGCGCTGGCCGGTTTTTCTTCTGGCGTATTCGGGGTGGATGCTTCGCTCACGTATCCGTCCTTTTAGAGGGCGGCAGCCGGAAACTGCTCCAGAGCTGCCTGCAAGGCCGCGGCACTGGCGCCACGACAGTCCACAACGATCTCCGCGCCCGCACGGCGTGCCTGCTCGGCGACACGCGGGCTGGGTACGAACAAGGGTAGCCGAGCCAAGCTCGGCCAGTCACCGCCGGCCAGCTGCAGCAGATGCTCGAACCCCTGCCCACTGCTGACCACCAGGCCGTTCAGGCGTTCCGCCCGCACCCTGCGGCCCAGCTCATCCGGCGCGTACTGCGGCAACGCGCGGCGGTACAGTGGCAGATAGTCGACTGTCACACCTTGGCCGCGCAAGCATTCGGCAAGAAATTCTCGGCCACCCTCGCCACGCAGGATAAGCACGCGCGGCGTGGCGGCGGCGGCGATGGCCTGCTGCAGCGCCGGCAACGCGAGCAGCGCCTCGCTGTCGTCGCCGGCCGGCGGGTAATGGCTGTCCAGGCCCGCTTCAACGAGCAGCGCGGCGGTCGCGGCGCCCACGGCGAACCAGGATTGCGCCGGCGCAGGCTGCGGCCCATGCCGCTGCAGCAGGGCCAGGCCCAGGCGCGCCGCCGGCTTGCTGACCACGATCACCGCGCAGTAGCGCTGCAGATCGCGGAAGGTCTGTTGCTGCTCGACGCTCTCGGCCAGCGCCTCGATCGTCAGCAACGGCATGCAATGCCCGTACACGCCATGCGCTGCAAGCGTCCGCGCCAACGCGGCACAGTCATCGGCCGGACGCGTCAGCAGCAGGCGCCAGGCGCTCACGGGTGGCCGGCCTCACCGTACACGGCCTTGAGAATCGCATCGGCGCCCTGTGCCAGCAGGGCCTCGGCGACGCGCACGCCCAGCGCCTCGGCATCGCTGCTGGCGGCGCGCTCCTCGGCACGCAGCAGCAGACCGCCATCGGGCTGGCCGACCAGGCCACGCAGCCACAGCTGGTCACCTTCCAGCAGCGCATAACAGGCGATCGGCACCTGGCAACCGCCATTGAGGTGCTTGTTCAGCGCCCGCTCGGCCGTCACGCGCAGCGCCGTTTCAGGGTGATGCAGCGGTGCCAGCAGGGCATGCAGGTCGCTGTCGGCCGTGCGGCACTCGATGCCGACAGCGCCCTGGCCACCGGCGGGCAGGCTGTCTTCGGCACTGAGCGAACTGCGGATACGGGCTTCGAAACCCAGGCGGATCAGGCCGGCTGCGGCGAGGATGATGGCGTCGTACTCGCCGGCATCGAGCTTGGCCAGGCGGGTATTGACGTTGCCGCGCAGGAACTGGATCTTCAGATCGGGACGCCGCGCCAGCAGCTGGGCCTGGCGCCGCAGGCTGGAGGTGCCGACCACGCTGCCGGCGGGCAGCGCATCGAGGCTCGCGTAGGTGTTGGAGACGAAGGCGTCACGCGGGTCTTCCCGCTCGCAGATGCAGTACAGGCCCAGACCTGCCGGGAAGTCCATCGGCACGTCCTTCATCGAGTGCACGGCGATATCGGCCTCGTTCTCCAGCAGCGCGGTTTCCAGTTCCTTGACGAACAGCCCCTTGCCGCCGATCTTCGCCAGTGGTGCGTCGAGCAGCTTGTCGCCACGACTGACCATCGGCACCAGGCTGACCTTGAGGCCGGGGTGGGCCTGCTCCAGGCGGGCTTTGACATATTCGGCCTGCCACAGGGCCAGGGCGCTCTTACGGGTGGCGATGCGAATTTCGCGGGACATGGGGGCAATTCCAGAAAACGGATTGCCGCGAATCATAACAGGCTCGCCCAGTGCCGGCTGGAGGAGGCGGCCATCGGCCGCAGCCGGCGCCCGCTACAGCGACTGCATCAGCTTGCGCACACCGGCCACGTGGCGGCGACTGACCACCAGCGAATCACCGTCGAGCCCCTTGAGGTAGAGCTGGAAGTGTCCCAGCGGGGTGCGCTGCAGGCGCTCGATGCGCTCGCGGGCAACCAGTGCATTGCGGTGGATGCGCACGAAGCGGTCACCGAATTCGTCTTCCAGCGCCTTGAGCGGCTCGTCCAGCAGCACCTCGCCGCCCTCGTGGCGCAGCGTCACGTACTTGTGATCGGCGATGAAATAGACCACGTCATCCAGCGGGATCAGCTCGATGCCTTTGCGTGTGCGGGCACTGATATGGGTGCGCGGGCCGCCACCGGTTTCTGCCGCTGGGCGGGTCAGCGCCGCCAGTTGCACGCGGTTGGGCCGCTCCGCCTTCTTCAAGGCTTCGCTGAGATTCTCGGCGCGCACCGGTTTCACCAGGTAGCCGACGGCACTGACCTGGAACGCCTCCAGGGCGAACTCGTCATGGGCCGTGCAGAAGATCACCGCTGGCGGCGCTTCGCGCTCGCACAGCCTGGCGGCCACCTGCAGGCCATCGAGGCCGGGCATGCGGATATCGAGCAGGACCACGTCCGGCTTCAGGCTATCGATCAGGGTCAGGGCTTCCTCACCGTTGCTCGCGGTGGGCTCCAGGACCCGATAACCCTCGAGCTCACCGACCATGCGGCTGAGGCGCTCGCGGGCAAGGGGTTCGTCATCGACGATCAGGACATTCATATTGCTCTGGCTTCCTGCGTGAGTCTCGCACAAGGATAGCGTAGACAGCTGTAATGACGGCCGTCACGGCGCTCCACGCTGAGACTCGCGCGCGACCCAAAAAGTGCCGCTAGACGCGCATCGATATTGCTCAGCGCCTGATGCGTTCCCCGTGACGGTTGCTGCTCGCCCCGCTCTTCATACGGATTGCTGACACACAAGCTGAACACACCATCCTGGTAATCCGCCTCGACCCGCACCAGCCCGCCTTCGATTCGTGGCTGGATGCCATAGATCAGCGCATTCTCCAACAGAGGCTGCAGGGTCAGCTGGGGAATCGGCAGATCCTCCGGCACGCCTTCGACCTCCCACTGCAACTGTAGACGCTCGCCGAGCCGATAGTGCTCGATCGACAGATATCGTTTTGCCAGTTCCAGTTCCTCCTTCCACGACACCAGGCTGCCGGGCTTGGCCAGACTGGCGCGAAACAGATCGGACAGATCCAGCACCGCCTGCTCGGCCTTGTGCGGATCGAGCGTGACCAGGCTGGCGATGCTGTTGAGGCTGTTGAACAGGAAGTGCGGACGGATCCGCGCCTGCAAGGACTCGATGCGGGCACGCAACTCGGCCTGTTCCTGACGACGCCATTGGCTCTGCAGATAGAAATAGCGTAGCAGCAGTGCGGACATGATCAGGCTGATCAGGGCATGACGCAGGTACAGGTTCACCTCGCCATTGCGTGGCAGCGGTCCGCCCAGGTCGTAATAGTCGGCGACCGCCGTGCAGCTGAGGGTCAGCAGCACCACCAGCATGCAGCACAGGCTGCCCGCCAGCGCCGGGCGCAGGCGCGCCAGCAGCGGCCGCAGGCGGCACATGACGGCGGCCGACAGCAGGACGATCCACTGCACGAACAGCGAGGTCAGCGCCAGGCGTACCCAGTCGAAGCCCGGCGTCATGGGTTCGGCCAGCACCAGGACCAGTACCAGCAGCTCGGCCAGCAGCACCATGCTCAGCAGCGCTTCCGGCTGGCACAGTTCGGGGACGAAGAAGTCGTCGACCGTGGCGTTGTGATTGTTCTTGGCAAACGATTGAGTGTGCATCGACGCAGTTTCCGTGTCGCCTCGCGGGCCGGCAAGACGGGCGGCTCCAGCCGGGCAAAATAAAGCACCGAAATGCCGTCTTCGGAACAAATTTGTGAAGCAGCCGACACCGCCGCTTCCTCGCCAAAGACGAACGTGGCCCGGCGAAACGCGCGCCGACCCTGTTATTATCGACGGACTTTGTCCGCCATGCTGGCCGTCGAAAGCGGCTTGCCCGATCCAGAGCCCGAACCATGAGCAGCGAAAAAACCAACCAATCCTGGGGCGGCCGCTTCAGCGAGCCCGTCGACGCCTTCGTCGCCCGTTTCACCGCCTCGGTCGAATTCGACAAGCGCCTCTATCGCCACGACATCATGGGCTCCGTTGCCCACGCCACAATGCTGGCCAAGGTCGGCGTGCTCAGCGCCGACGAGCGTGACGCCATCATCGACGGCCTCAAGCAGATCCAGGCCGAGATCGAAGCGGGTCAGTTCGACTGGCGCGTCGACCTGGAAGACGTGCACATGAACATCGAGGCGCGCCTGACCGATCGCATCGGCGTGACCGGCAAGAAGCTGCACACCGGCCGTTCGCGCAACGATCAGGTGGCCACCGACATCCGCCTGTGGCTGCGTGACGAAATCGACAGCATCCTGGCCGAGATCACCCGCCTGCAGCAGGGCCTGCTGGGCCTGGCCGAAGCCGAAGCGGACACCATCATGCCCGGGTTCACCCACCTACAGACCGCCCAGCCGGTAACCTTCGGCCACCATCTGCTGGCCTGGTTCGAGATGCTTTCGCGCGACTACGAGCGCCTGGTCGACTGCCGCAAGCGCACCAACCGCATGCCGCTGGGCAGCGCCGCACTGGCCGGCACCACCTACCCGATCGCCCGCGAGATCACCGCCGAGCTGCTGGGCTTCGACGCCGTGGGCGGCAACTCGCTGGACGGCGTATCCGATCGCGACTTCGCCATCGAATTCTGCGCCGCCGCGTCGCTGGCGATGATGCACCTGTCGCGCTTCTCCGAAGAGCTGGTGCTGTGGACCTCCGCGCAATTCCAGTTCATCGACCTGCCGGATCGCTTCTGCACCGGTTCCTCGATCATGCCGCAGAAGAAGAACCCGGACGTCCCCGAGCTGGTGCGCGGCAAGACCGGCCGCGTGTTCGGTGCCCTGACCGGCCTGCTGACCCTGATGAAGGGCCAGCCGCTGGCTTACAACAAGGACAACCAGGAAGACAAGGAACCGCTGTTCGACGCCGCCGACACGCTGCGTGACAGCCTGCGCGCCTTCGCCGACATGGTCCCGGCGATCAAGCCGAAGAAGGACATGATGCGCGAAGCGGCGCTGCGCGGTTTCTCCACCGCCACCGACCTGGCCGACTACCTGGTACGCAAGGGCCTGCCGTTCCGTGACTGCCACGAGATCGTCGGCCACGCCGTGAAATACGGTGTGCAGACCGGCAAGGACCTGGCCGAAATGAGCCTGGACGAGCTGCGCCAGTTCAGCGACCAGATTGGCGACGACGTATTCGCCGTCCTGACTCTGGAAGGCTCGGTCGGCGCCCGCGACCATATTGGCGGCACCGCACCGAACCAGGTACACGCTGCCGTGGTACGTGGCCGGGAACTGCTGGCGAACCGCTAGACGTTTCCCAGGGAAAAGGACTTCCCCATGATCGAGCTGCTGCTACGCGGCCTGCAGGTGTTGGTCGAGCTGATAGCCGAAGTCATTGTCGACTACGTCCTCTATGGCACCGGCTGGCTGGTCCTGCGATTACTGACCCTGGGCCGCTACCCCGATCTACCGCTGCGTGTGGCCGACCCGATGGGCTCACGCAGCGCCTGGATCGCGGCGTTCGGTTTCCTCTGCCTGGTGGGCGCAGCGCTTGCCTGGCTGACACTCAGCCATGGTTGACCCCGTGCCACCGACTACCTGCCCGACAGGGCCTATCGCACCCGGTCGCCGAATCTCGGTGGTGGGTTGTTCGGGCGCCGGGAAGACCACGCTTTCCCGGCGCCTGGCTCGGCACCTGGGCTATCGCCACGTCGAACTCGACGCGCTGTACCACCAGCCCGACTGGCAGCCGCTCCCCGACGAGGAATTTCAGCGGGCCACGCACAAGGCGCTGCAAGGTGACGGCTGGGTGGTCGAAGGCAACTACTCGCTTGTGCGCCCGCAGGTGCTCGAACGCTCGGACATGGTGATCTGGCTGGACCTGCCCCGGCGCAAGGTGATGCGCCAGGTGATCTGGCGTACCCTGCGCCGCCTGGCAACGCGAGAAACGCTGTGGAATGGCAACCGCGAGCGCTGGAGCAACCTGTTCAAGCTGAACCCGCGCGCCTCCATCCTGGCCTGGGCCTGGACCCGCCATCCCGTCTACCGCCAGCGCTATGCCGAGGAAATGCGCAACGCACCGCCGTCGTGTCAGTATCTGCGCCTGGACTCCCGCCAGGCCATCAACCGCTTCCTGGCGAGTCTGCCGCCAGCCGAAGACCGCCCCTGAGAGTATTCGCCATGCCCCTGACCATCCGCCCCGCCACCCCTGACGACGCCGAGCTGATCCTGCGTTTCATCACCGACCTGGCCATCTACGAGAAGGCCGAGCAGGAGGTGAAGACCGATGCCGCCGGCATCCGCGACAGCCTGTTCGCCGAGGGCAGCACCGCCCATGGTCTGATCTGCGAGAACGCTGGCCAGCCGATCGGCTATGCCGTGTACTTCTTCAACTACTCCACCTGGCTGGGCAAGCACGGCCTGTACCTGGAAGACCTCTACGTCAGCCCCGAGGCCCGTGGCCTGGGCGCCGGCAAGGCCTTGCTGCGCCACCTCGCGCAACTGGCCGTGGCACGCGACTGCGGTCGTTTCGAATGGTCGGTGCTGGACTGGAACACCCCGGCCATCGATTTCTACGAATCCTTCGGCGCCCGTCCGCAGAGCGAATGGACCACTTATCGCCTGACCGGCCAGGCCCTGCTGGATTTCGCTGCCGGCTGACGGCAGCCCGCTGGCCGCGTCCCGCCCCCTGACCTATGGTGATTACATCTTCCGCCACCGAGTGCAGAGCATCATGCGTACCCTACTCGCTCTGATCAGCGTCCTCGCCCCTGCACTGTCCCCGGCGAGCCCCATTCCCATTCCGGCCGATGCATCCTGGCACATGCAGCTCGACGGCAAGCTGCAGACGCCGGATCGGCAGGTCTATGACATCGACCTGTACGACACGCCGACGCAGACCATCACCGCACTCAAGGGTGGTGGTCGCATCGTGATCTGCTACTTCAGCGCCGGCACCTGGGAAGACTGGCGCAGCGATGCCGCCAGCTATCCGCAGGAAGCCCTCGGCAACGAGCTGGCGGACTGGCCGGGCGAACGCTGGCTGGACCATCGCCGCGACGACGTGCGCCAGTTGCTGGCCAAGCGCCTGGACCTGGCCGCGGCCAAGGGCTGCGACGGCGTCGACCCGGACAACGTGGATGGCTACAGCAACGATAACGGTCTCGACCTGACCGAAGAGCAGCAGATCGACTTCAATCGCTGGCTGGCCGAGCAGGCGCGCAGTCGCAACATGAACGTCGGGCTGAAGAATGCCGTGGAGCTGCTTCCCGTGCTCGGCGAGCATTTCGACTTCGCCATCAACGAGAGCTGCTACCGCTACAAGGAGTGCGACGGCTACGACCACATGCGCAGCCAGGGCAAGGCCATCTTCATCGCCGAGTACCGCACCTTCAACGACAACCTTTGCAGCAAGGCCGCCACCTCGGGTTTCCGCCTGCAATACTTCAAGCGCAGCCTCAAGACCGTCGGCATACCCTGCGACTGAGCCTGCCCACCCACACCAAGAGGCACCATGAGCGACAACATCGAGCAAGAAGACGAAGCCTTCGCCGAGGCCACGCTGGTCCAGGCCATCGAGAACCAGCTGGAGAACGGTGAGCCGGCGGCCGCCCAGGCGGTCTACAACAAGCTGACCCTGGTCGGCTACGAGCGCGAGGAGATTCTCGAGCTCATGGCCCTGGTGCTCGCCCATGAAGTCGACGCCATGCTGCGTGACGACCGCCCCTTCGATGGCGCCTGGTACGAGCAGGCCCTGCGCGCCCTGCCGACGCTGCCGGAAGAAAACTGAAGGCGGATTGATCCAGGCCACTGGTCGGGTTGGCAGGTAGATTGCTACTTTCACAGCCATTCCCGACCAGAAAGGCGCGCCCCGCGATGGTCTGCTCCTTGCCACGACTCGTCACCCTGCTTGTCCTGTCGCTCTGGCTGAGCGCCAGCGGCATCGCGCGCGCCGAAGTGGTGCGTATCGGCGCCGAAGATGACTGGTACCCCTACACCGCCTGGCGCGACGGCAAGATCGAGGGCATGTCCGCTGACATCGTCCGCGCCGCGTTCGCGGTCAGCGAGACGCCCATCGAACTGATGCCCTACCCCTACTCGCGCTGCATGGAGCTGACCCGCACCGGCGCCCTGCCCGCCTGCTTCAACACCACGCCGGACCCCGGCATCCGCGCCGCCTACCTGCTGCCACAGCAGGCGCTGTTCAGCGACAACATCCTGCTCTGGGGCCCCGTCGGAGAGGCGCCCGTCGAGGACCTGTCGGCGCTGGTCGGCAAGCGCGTGGCCGTCACCATCGGCTACACCTACGGCGAGCACTTCGACAGTTACCCGGGCATCCGCCGCATCGCGGTGCGACGCGACATCAATGGCTTCCTGATGCTGCAGCGTGGCCGGGTGGACTATGTCATCGCCTTTCGCGGCACCACCCAGGCACTGCTGCGAGAGCGTCCGGAACTGGCCGGGCAGTTCGCGGCCCTGGCGACCGTCCATCGCCCGCAGCTGTACCTGACCTTCTCGCGCCACAACGCCCAGGCCGCCAGCCTGCTGCAGCGATTCGACGAGGGCATGCTGCGCATCAGGCAGGACGGCACCTACCAGCGCATCCTGGAGAAATGGCAACTGGCCGACGGGCAGACCGGGCCGCAGGGCTCTACACTGCACGAACGCCATAACAACAAGACGGAGTCACCATGAAGTCATTCGACGCTGACCTGATCGACGAGCTGGAAATCCTTGCCCTGTACAACCTGGACAATCACCAGGAAGGGCTCAAGGTGCACAACAATGCTTCATTCAAGGCGCAGGGGGCGATCACCCGCCTGCATGAGAAAGGCCTGGTCAGCCAGGCCGATGGCGGCTACCTGACCAGCCTCGGCATCGACGCCGCCGAACACGCCCAAGCCCTGCTCACCATCCTCGCGAAGCGCCAGACGACCGCGGCCTGAGACGCACCCCGGCAGTCTCGCGGGTAGCCTGCTGCGCCCCACGACACGCCCCTCAGCTGGACCTGCCCGCCGGCCGCCCTCAAGAGGCATGCCCGGCGGGCGATATAGCGTCACAGGCACTGCACTGGCGAGCACGCCGCTGATAGGCTTGCACCATCTCCAGTAGAGTTCGAGCATGACGCGCACGCAGGAAATCCGCCCCGACATCGACGATGGCATCGACCGCAAGGTGCTGGCACAGCTGCGCGCGCGCTTCCTGCGGATCAACCAGGGCCGCCTGCAGCGCGCCATGGAGGCCCTGTCGACGCGCCAGCAACTGGTGCTCAAGCTGCTGCCGCTGCTGCTGCACGTCAATCACCCGCTGTTACCCGGCTATGTCTCGGCCAGCACGCCTGCCGGCCTGAGCGGCTTCGAGCCGGATGACGGCAGCCTGGCCGAAGTCCAGCGCCTGACCCGCTCCTTCGTCTACAAGCCACGCCGTGGCCAGGGCTCAGCGCCGCTGCATGGCCTGTTCCTGATGGGCAGCCTGGGCACCGTGGCGCAGGCCGAACAGAGCGACATGGACCTGTGGCTGTGTCACGCGCCGAACCTGACGGCGCAGCAGCTGCAGGAACTGCGCAGGAAATGCGACCAGCTGGAGAGCTGGGCCGCCACCCAGGGCGCCGAGGTGCATGTCTTTCTGGTCGACCCGCAGCGCTTCACCCAGGGCGACCGCGAAGCGCAGCTGACCTCCGACGACTGCGGCACCACGCAGCATTACCTGCTGCTCGACGAGTTCTACCGCACGGCGATCTGGCTCGGTGGGCGCACGCCGATCTGGTGGCTGGTGCCGGTGTACGAGGAAGCGCGCTACCACGACTACTGCCGCACGCTGCTGAACAAGCGCTTCGTCCGCGCCGAGGACGTGCTCGACCTCGGCCACCTGGCGCGCATCCCGCCGGAGGAGTTCATCGGCGCTGGCATGTGGCAGCTGTTCAAGGGCATCGAGTCGCCGTACAAGTCCGCGCTCAAGCTGTTGCTCACCGAGGTCTACGCCAGCGAGCACCCGCAGGTCGAATGCCTGGCGCTGCGTTTCAAGCAGGCGGTCTTCGAAGGACGCCTGGACCTGGACGAGCTCGACCCGTACATCGTCGTCTATCGCCGCCTGGAGGAATACCTGATCGCCCGGGCCGATCAGGAGCGCCTCGAACTGATCCGCCGCTGCCTGTACCTCAAGGTGAACAAGAAGATCAGCCGCCCGCCCACCCGTGGCCGCGCCAAGAGCTGGCAACGCCTGCTGCTCGAACGCCTCACCGGCGAATGGGGCTGGCAGACGCGCCAGCTCGCGGTGCTCGACAGTCGCAGCCAGTGGAAGGTGCGCCAGGTCGCCGCCGAGCGCCGCGTCCTGGTCAACGAGCTGACCTACAGCTATCGCTTCCTCTCGCAGTTCGCGCGCAGCGCGCAGGCGGGCAGCTCACTCAACAACCGCGACCTCAACGTGCTGGGGCGGCGCCTCTACGCTGCCTTCGAACGCAAGGCCGGCAAGGTCGAGTTCATCAACCCCGGCATCGCCCCGGACCTGGCAGAAGACACCCTGACGCTGGTGCAGCATTCCACGGCCGAGGCGCCGAACGAGCATCAGTGGGCGCTGTTCCCCGGCAGCCTGAACGCTCAGGAGTGGCCCGACTTCGCCCCGCTGAAGCGCTCCCGTGAGCTGATCGAACTGCTCGCCTGGTGCCATCGCAACAGTGTGATCGACAGCAGCACACGGCTGTCCCTGCACCCGGGCAGCAGCGACCTGAGCGACTTCGAGCTGTCCAACCTGATCGGCAGCCTGCAGCAGGCCTTCCCTCTGCCCCTGCCTGGCGTCGAGGAGCTGGCCCTGCTGCGCGCCAGCGTGCCCAGCCAGGTCCTGCTGCTGGTCAACGTCGGCGTCGACCCCTTGCCCCAGCACAGCCAGATGAACGTGCACATGACCTCAGGCCGCACCGACGCACTGGGCTACTCCGGAGTGCGCGAGAACCTGGTGCTGACCCTCGATCAGGTGGTGCTCAACAGCTGGAACGAACTGCAGGTCAGCCGCTATGACGGCAGCGACGCCCTGCTCGACTGCCTGCGCGACCTGCTCAACAGCCTGCCCACGGGCGGCCCGCAGCCCAGGGTGCAGGTGCGCTGCTACTGCCGCAACCGTGCGCCGGCGATTGCCGAACGCGTCGAAGAGCTGCTCAACGACCTGCTCGCCACCTACGCCGAAGGCCGCCAGTCGCGCTATCTGGTACAGATTCGCCAGCACTATCACGTGCTCCAGCTGACCCCCGGACAGGTCAGCCATGCCGCGCTGGGCGACCTGCCGGCGCTGCTGGACCACCTGGGCAGCGAGCAGGCGCGCTACAGCCCCCTGCACCTGGACCGCCACGCCCTCGACGGCGACGACCTGGCGCTGATCCTGCCAATGGGACGGCCGCAGTGCATCCAGCTGTTCTACCGCCTGCACGAAAGCAACGGCGAAGCCGAGCTGACCCTGCTCGACGAGCACAACGCGCTATGGCGCAGGCGCCTGCCGTTCCGCGACGAACAGAGCCTGCTGACGCCCCTGCAACGCTTCCTGCAGTCGTTGCTGTATCGGCGCAACGCCATGCTGCCGCTGGATGGCAGCGACAACCCGGCGCCGCTGGAGATGCTCTACTACGAGCTGCTGCCGGCGGCGCCGCTGCGCGCCCAGCGCCTCGAGCGCCGGACGGCCCCCGAGTCGCAGGTCAGCCACCCGTTCTACGACGTGCAGGCCATCGTCGAGCCCGGTGACGGGCGCCAGCACCACGTCACGCTGTACTGCAACCACCGCGAGTTCTCCGAGCTGGAGTACGGGCGCGAGCTGTACCGCGCCGTCGCCCAGCACATCCTCGCGCAACGCGCCGGTGGCGAGCGCTACCCCTGCTACATCACCGACCTCGACCTGTCCGCCGTGCTGGCCGGCCAGCAGGCGCAGACCGTGCATTACCTGCGCTACAAGAGCGAGCTGGAAGACGCCCTGAACGCCGCCCTGCAGCAGGCCTAGTCGCGCATCGGCGCCTGTGGGTGGTTCAAGGCGTAGAGGTAGCAGCCAGCCATGCTGTGATTGTCGGCGACCCCGTCATAGCTGGCGGTAAAGGTCACCGGCAGACCGAGGTGCTGGTACAGCCAGCGGTCGCTGTCCGCCGGCGGCACCTCGGGGACCAGGTCACTGTCGTTGACCAGGCGATAGGTCGGCACCCCCAGCGCGTTGTAGTAGCTGGCGAAGGCTGGGGACGCCAGGCGCGGGCTGGCGAAGTTGTAGTGCTGCAACGGTCGCGACGGCCAGCGTTCGCGCAGGTCCGCCACGGCCAGACTGCTCAGGGCGCAGCCCAGGCTGTGCCCGCACACCCAGAGCGGCCCCTGTGGCTGCAGATCATCCAGCGCCAGCAGAGCCTGATCACGCAGCGACGCATAGAGTTTGAGGAAACCGTCGTGAACCAGCCCAGCGCCGGCCTGCCAGGGGTAGTCGCGCTGGTCCAGGTCGAGGTCGTCGAGCCAGTCCTGCACCGACTCGGTACCGCGAAACACCAGGTAACAATCACCCTGCGGATCACGCGCGGCAAAACCGAACGGCTCCGATTCGTTGAACAGGTGCCACTCGCTGAGCACACTCCAGATCGGCGCTGACAGCGTCCAGCCCTCGAGTTGCGGCGCCTGCCAGTGAAAGTGCTGCGGCTTGCGCGGGCGCTGCTGCGCCAGCCACTGCTCGTACTGATCGTAGGCAGTCATCACCAGCTCGGCGCAGAGCAGGGCGCGCGAGAGCTGGTAGGTAGGCGGAAAATACAGGGGCAGGCTGGACATGGCGGGGCCTCCTTGCCGTTAGCGGGAAACCTCACTCTAGACCAGCCAGGGCGGAGCGTCAGCGATCGTATTCGCCAGCCGCTTCGGGTTGATACTCGACCGCCAGCAGGGTCAGCTTGAGTACCTTGCCACCCGGCGCCGGCCAGTCGATGTGCTGACCGGCGGACAAGCCGAGCAACGCGCTGCCAACGGGCGCGAGAATGCTGACCTTGCCCTCGCCGCCGGCATCCTCCGGGTAGACCAGGGTCAGGTGATAGTCCTTGCCGCTGCTCTCCTCGCGGCAATGCACCCGCGAATTCATGGTCACCACGCCTGCCGGCACTTCGTCGTGCCCCACCACTTCGGCACGATCCAGCTCGGCCTGCAACGCAGCAGCGCCAGGCCCGAACTCATCCAGACTGTCGAGCAAACGCTCCAGACGCTGCAGATCGAGGCGGGTAACGGTGATGGTAGGTGTGCTGTTCATGATGCCGGGCGGTCTCCTTACGTAGGCCATAAAAAAGCAAAACCCCGCCCGAAGGCGGGGTTTAAGCTGACTGTCTGGTCGACCCTAACACAGCCGGGCAAATAAACAAGAGTGCCGGGTCAACGGGCCTGTCGACGCTGTTGCAGGCGTTGTTCGGCTGCCTGGCAGATCAGCCTGCGCCTGGCATTGTCGGCCGTTCCCCAGTCGAGAATTTCCTGCAGGGTGCGGCCACAGCCCAGGCACTGGTCATGCTCGTCGAGGCAGCACTGGCGCCGACACGGCGACTGCGGCGGCCTTTCCGTGGGCTCAGAGCTCATCGAACTCCAGCTCGGTGCCCGACTGCTCGAGCGTGATGCGTACCAGCATCTCGCCGAGCTGCTCGTCGCTGGTGTCGCAGATCCAGCGCCCGTCGGCCTCGTCGTAGTCGAAGTGGAAACCACCGGAACGCGCCGCCAGCCACAGCTGACGAATCGGCTCCTGGCGACTGAAGATCAGCTGGCTACCGTTATCGAAGCGCACGGTCAGCACGCCGCCGCTGTTCTCCAGATCGACGTCCAGGCCGCTGTCGTCGAAGATGTCTTCCACCGCCTGCTGGGTGGCATCGACCAGGTCGTGAAAGCGGGCTTCGCTCAGGCTCATCGGGGTATCCTCACAAGGTGCAGCACGTGCAAAAAATAGGCGAAAACCTCAGGCCGCAACAGCCAGCCTAGGCGCAAAGGTGGCGACGGTACTCGCCCGGACTCTGTCCCGTCCAGCGGCGAAACGCTCGCGCCAGCGAACCCGGCTCGCTGAAGCCGACCAGAAAGGCGACCTCGGCCAGCTCCAGCGCCGGATCTCGCAGGTAGTGCAGCACCAGCTGCTGCCGCGTCTCGTCGACCAGCTGGCTGAACGATAGCCCGCCTTCGCGCAGGCGCCGCTGCAGGGTCCTCGGGCTCAGCGCCAGGGCAGCGGCGATGCCCTCGAGATCCGGCCCGCGTTCGGGCAACTGACGCGCCAGTTCGACCCGCGCGCGGTCGAGCACGCTGTTGCCCTGGTTGAGTTCGCTCAGCAGGCGATCGGCATAGGCGTCGAGCATCCCGCGCACCTGCGCGTCGGCCTGGCCCAGGGGCACGGCGAGCAGGCGCTTGGGAAAGACCAGCGCGTTGTCGGCCTGATCGAACAGCACCGGGCAACGAAAGATGCGCTCATGCTCGCGGGTATCGGCCGGCGCCGAATGCTGGAAACGGACCTCGGTCGGGGCGATGTCCAGACCGCTGATCCAGCGCCCGAAGCTGACCCAGCCGGCCAGGGTCTCCTCGCTCAGCTGACGCTGCTGTTGCGCCAGCAGGGGCTGCCAGCTGTGTGCGACCAGCGGTTCGCAGCCCGCTCGCGGCGGCTCGTCCTCGAGCAGCACCAGGCCCAGGTTACCCACCAGCGAGGCGTAGCGCGCCTGCCGGTGCAGGGCATCGGCAAGGGTCGCGCAGCTCATGATCAGGTAGCCGAGCACGCCGTAGTAGCCGGGGCGCACCGACTCCCCCAGATGCAGGCCCAGGCAGGGGTCATCGCTCAGCCGCATGCCCTCGCCCAGCAGGGTGAGATAGGCGCTGGCGGCGATACGCTGATCGCGCTGGTTGAGCGCCTCCGGACCGAGCTGGGCATACGCGAGCAGCACCTCGGGGGCGATGCCCAGGCGCTGCAGGTGTTCGACCAGACCTTGCAGGTAGGCCACGGAGACCGAGCCGGCCAGAATTGCGGGATTGTCCATCGAGCCTCCTCGTTACTTGGCGCATGCTAACCCACGCGGCCGCGAAAGCCCTCCAGACCGGCGTCAGGCGGGCAGGCCGATTGGGCCAGCGCCCCGCCAGGCGGGCGCCTGGCGCATAGGCAAGGTGGCGGGGGGTCGGTATACTCCGGCGCAATTCACGCTTATTTTCAAGGACTGCCCCATGAAGCGACTGACCCTCGCGCTCCTCGCCGCCGTTTGCCTGCTGGCCGGCTGCGGTCAGAAAGGCCCGCTGTACCTGCCGGGCGACGACAACGCCGGTAACAGCCGAGACCGTTTCGAACTCTGACAGGAGCCTGCCATGGAAGCCTTCAACTACCGCGACGGTGAGCTGTTCGCGGAAGGCGTCGCCTTGTCCGCGCTGGCCCAGCGCTTCGGCACGCCCACCTACGTCTACTCGCGCGCCCATATCGAAGGGCAGTACCGCGCCTATGCCGACGCCCTGAGCGGCATGCCGCACCTGGTCTGCTTTGCGGTCAAGGCCAACTCCAACATCGGCGTGCTGAACGTGCTGGCCCGCCTTGGCGCCGGCTTCGACATCGTCTCCAGCGGCGAGCTGGAGCGTGTACTGGCCGCCGGTGGCGACCCCAGCCGCATCGTCTTCTCCGGCGTCGGCAAGAGCCGTGACGACATGCGTCGCGCCCTGGAAGTCGGCGTGCACTGCTTCAACGTCGAGTCCAGCGTCGAGCTGGAGCGCCTGCAGAAGGTCGCCGCCGAGCTGGACGTCAAGGCGCCGGTTTCGCTGCGGGTCAACCCGGACGTGGACGCCGGTACCCACCCGTACATTTCCACCGGCCTCAAGGAAAACAAGTTCGGCATCGACATCGAGCAGGCCGAGGCGGTCTACGCCCGTGCTGCCGAGCTGCCGAACCTGGAAGTGATCGGCGTCGATTGCCACATCGGCTCGCAGCTGACCACCCTCGAACCCTTCCTCGACGCCCTGGACCGTCTGCTGCTGCTGGTCGACAGGCTGGCCGCACGCGGCATCACCATCAGGCACCTGGATCTCGGGGGCGGCCTCGGCGTGCAGTATCGCGACGAACAGCCACCGCTGGCCGGCGACTACATCGCCGCCGTGCGCAAGCGCCTGACAGGGCGTGACCTGTCGCTGGTGTTCGAGCCGGGCCGCTTCATCGTGGCCAACGCCGGCGTGCTGCTGACCCAGGTCGAGTACCTCAAGCACACCGAGCACAAGGACTTCGCGATCATCGACGCGGCGATGAACGACCTGATCCGCCCGGCGCTGTACCAGGCCTGGATGGATGTCTCGGCAGTGCAGCCACGCGCAGGCGAGGCGCGCAACTACGACCTGGTCGGGCCGATCTGCGAGACCGGCGACTTCCTCGCCAAGGACCGCCAGCTGGTGCTGGCCGAGGGCGACCTGCTGGCCGTGCGCTCGGCAGGTGCCTATGGCTTCGTCATGAGCTCCAACTACAACACCCGCGGCCGTGCCGCCGAGGTGCTGGTGGATGGCGAGCAGGCATTCGAAGTGCGCCGCCGCGAAACCGTCCAAGAGCTCTACGCCGGCGAAAGCCTGCTGCCGGCCTGAGGGCGACGCCATGCTATTGCGCTTTACCAAGATGCACGGTCTGGGCAATGACTTCATGGTCCTCGACCTGATCAGCCAGCACGCCCACGTGCAACCCAAGCATGCCAAGCAGTGGGGCGATCGCCACACCGGCGTCGGTTTCGATCAGCTGCTGATCGTCGAGCCGCCGAGTCATCCGGACGTCGACTTCCGCTACCGCATCTTCAACGCCGACGGCTCCGAGGTGGAGCAGTGCGGCAACGGTGCGCGCTGCTTCGCCCGCTTCGTGCTGGACAAGCGCCTGACCACCAAGAAGGTCATTCGCGTCGAGACCAAGAGCGGCGTGATCGAGCTGCGCGTGCAGAACGACGGCCAGGTCTGCGTGAACATGGGCGCACCGCGCCTGCAGCCCGAGCAGGTGCCCTTCCAGGCCGAGCAGGCCGCGCTCAGCTATCGCGTCGATGTCGACGGCCAGAGCGTCGAGCTGGCAGCCCTGTCGATGGGCAACCCGCACGCCGTGCTGCGCGTCGACAGCGTCGACGATGCCCCGGTGCACGCACTCGGGCCGAAGCTGGAACACCATGCGCGCTTCCCGCAGCGGGTCAACGTCGGCTTCCTGCAGGTGCAGAACCGCAGGCAGGCGCGCCTGCGCGTGTGGGAGCGCGGCGCGGGTGAGACCCAGGCCTGCGGCACCGGCGCCTGCGCCGCAGCGGTCGCGGCCATTCGCCAGGGCTGGATGGATTCGCCCGTGCAACTGGAACTGCCAGGCGGCAAACTGTCCATCGAATGGGCAGGCGAAGGTCAGCCGGTTATGATGACCGGACCCGCTGCCCGCGTA
Source organism: Pseudomonas sp. BMW13 (assembly GCF_013357275.1). Classification (NCBI taxonomy): domain Bacteria; kingdom Pseudomonadati; phylum Pseudomonadota; class Gammaproteobacteria; order Pseudomonadales; family Pseudomonadaceae; genus Pseudomonas; species Pseudomonas sp. BMW13. Next base: position 40,034 of record NZ_SUKD01000036.1, read on the forward strand.
TACGAAGGACAGGTTCGCCTATGACCGACCAGCAGGATTCGCCCAAACCGCTCGACTCGGAAACGGTCGCCGCCTACCTGCGCCTGCACCCGGAGTTCTTCATCGACCATGAAGAACTGATTCCCGAACTGCGCATTCCGCACCAGCCCGGCAACGCCGTGTCGCTGGTGGAGCGCCAGGTCAAGCTGCTGCGCGAGCGCAACATCGAGATGCGCCACCGCCTCGGCCAGCTGATGGACGTGGCCCGCGACAACGATCGTCTGTTCGACAAGACCCGCCGTCTGGTGCTCGACCTGCTCGACGCCGGCAGCCTGGAAGAAGTGGTCGGCATCGTCGAGGACAGCCTGCGCCACGAGTTCCAGGTGCCGTTCGTGGGCCTGATCCTGTTCAGCGACAACAAGCTGCCGGTGGGCCGCTCGGTCAGCTCGGCCGAGGCCCATCAGCAGATCGGCGGCCTGCTCAGCGGCGGCAAGACCATCTGCGGCGTGCTGCGCCCGCATGAACTGGAGTTCCTCTTCGGCAAGGAGGACGCTGCCCAGGTCGGCTCCGCCGCCGTGGTCGGCCTCACCCACCAGGGCCTGCATGGCGTATTGGCCATCGGCAGTGTCGATCCACAGCACTACAAGAGCTCGCTGGGCACCCTGTTCCTGGGCTACATCGCCGAAGTCCTGGCGCGCGTGCTGCCCAGCTTCTCGACGCCGCTGCGCTCGGTCCGCTAGAAGCAGCCATAAGCCGCACGCTTCAAGCTGCACGAGACAGGCAGACCGAACGCTTTCACTTGGAGCTTGCAGCTTGAAGCTTGAAGCCCACCTCGACGCCTACCTCGAACACCTGCGCCGCGAGCGCCAGGTGTCGGCGCACACCCTCGACGGCTATCGTCGCGACCTCGGCAAGCTGCAGGCCTTCTGTGAAGCCGAAGGCCTGCACGCCTGGAGCGAGCTGGACACGCGCAACCTGCGTCGCCTGATCGCCCGCCTGCATCAGCAGGGGCTCTCCAGCCGCAGCCTGGCGCGCCTGCTCTCGGCCACGCGCGGCCTCTATCAATACCTGCTGCGCGAAGGCCTGTGTCGCCATGACCCGGCCACCGGCCTGAGCCCGCCCAAGCGCGAACGGCGCCTGCCACGCACCCTGGATGCCGACCGCAGTGCACAGCTGCTCGACGGCGCGGTGGAGGACGATTTCATCGCCCGCCGCGACCAGGCGATGCTCGAACTGTTCTATTCCTCCGGCCTGCGCCTGTCCGAGCTGGTCGGCCTCGATCTCGACGGCCTCGACCTGAACGCCGGCCTGGTGCGCGTACGCGGCAAGGGCAACAAGGTGCGCGAGCTGCCAGTGGGCAGCCTGGCACGCCAGGCACTGGAGCAGTGGCTGGCACTGCGCGCGCTGGCCAGGCCGAGCGACGGCGCGGTCTTCATCAGCCAGCAGGGGCGTCGTCTCGGCGCGCGCGCGGTGCAGCTGCGGGTCCGCCAGGCCGGCGTCCGCGAGCTGGGCCAGCACCTGCACCCGCATATGCTGCGTCACAGCTTCGCCAGCCACATGCTGGAGTCCTCGCAGGACCTGCGAGCGGTGCAGGAGCTGCTGGGCCATGCCGACATCGCCACCACGCAGATCTACACCCATCTGGACTTCCAGCACCTGGCCAGCGTCTACGACCAGGCCCATCCACGCGCCAAGCGCAAAGGCGGTTGCGAATGAGCATTGAACTGATCACTTTCGACCTCGACGACACCCTGTGGGACGTCACGCCGGTCATGCAGGACGCCGAGGCGGCCCTGCGCAACTGGCTGGCCCTGCACGCGCCACGCCTCGGCGCGGTGCCAGTCGAACACCTGTGGGCGGTGCGCAGCCGCCTGCTCGATGCCGAGCCGATGCTCAGGCACCGCCTCAGCGAGCTGCGCCGGCGCATCCTGTTCCACGCGCTGGAGGATGCCGGCTACGCTCACGGCGAGGCGCAGACGCTGGCCGAGGCCGGCTTTCAGGTCTTTCTCAGTGCGCGTCACCAGGTCGAGCTGTTCACCGATGTGCATCCGACCCTGGAGGCACTGGCCGAGCGCTTCCGTCTCGCGGTGATCACCAACGGCAATGCCGACGTGCGCCGCCTCGGCCTGTCCGAGTACTTCCAGTTCGCGCTCTGCGCCGAGGAGCTGGGGGTCGGCAAGCCCGACCCGAAACCCTTCCTCGAAGCCCTCGGGCGGGCCGGCGTGGCTGCCGAGCGCGCGGTGCACATCGGCGATCACCCGAGCGACGATATCGCCGGGGCCAAGGCCGCCGGCCTGCGCGCCATCTGGTTCAACCCGCAGGGGCGGGCGTGGGAGGGCGAAACCACGCCGGACGCACAGATCGCCAGCCTGGCCGAACTGCCGGCGCTGCTGGGCAGCTGGACGCGCTAGACGCCGGGCACAAAAAACCGCCACGAGGGCGGTTTCTTGTTACGCAGCGTCGTCAGATAGGACGGCTACCGTACTTGCTGTCGGGCTTCTTGGGCGGATCGGCGACCACATTGGGCTCGACTTCCTGCACCTTGCCGCCACGCGCCAGGAATTCCTCCATGGCCTGGGCCAGCGCGTCGCGCTCTTTCTGCTTGGCCTCGACGCTGGGCATTTCGTCGACTTCAACGGCTTTGGCCTTGCTCTTCTTGCTGCTGCTGGCTACGACCTCGCCGTCGCCATCATCGCCGCTGTCACCGTCATCGGCCGCAGCAGCCAGCTCCTCACCGTCGTCCTCGTCAGCCCCGTCCAGATCGTCTTGTTCCAGGTCTTCGTCGCTCATGTTCAACCTCATGACTTGCGAAAAGCAGGTTAGTTATAGCCCAGTCGTGCGGCGCGTACCGCCCGACCGGAAAAAATTCAAATGACCTCGCCGTGCAGGGTCGCCACCAGTCGCCGAGCCCCACCATGATCGCGATGCTCGCCCAGGTAGATGCCCTGCCAGGTCCCCAGCGCCAGCTGTCCATCCTGTATCGGCAGCTGGAGCTGAAAGCCCAGCAGACTGCCCTTGAAGTGCGCCGGCAGATCATCCGGCCCTTCGTAATCGTGCTCGTAGCCCGTCTCGCCCTGCGGCACCAGACGGTTGAAGAAACGCTCGAAATCGCGGCGCACCGCGGGGTCGGCGTTCTCGTTGACCGTCAGAGAAGCCGAGGTGTGCTGCAGCCACAGGTGCAACAGACCGACACGCATCCGCGCCAGTTCCGGCAGTGCCGCCAGTACGTCTTCCGTCACCAGATGAAAACCGCGCTCACGCGGACGCAGGCTGATGATGCGTTGCTGCCACATGCCGTTCTCGCTCTCGATGGCTCCAGCGCGCGCATTCTAGCGTGCTGCCAGAAAAAACAAAGGGCGCCAAAAGGCGCCCTTGTCATTTCCACCGACGCTTACTTCTTGCCGGTGAACTCTGGGTAGGCTTCCATACCGCACTCGGCGATATCCACACCCTCGTACTCTTCTTCTTCGCTGACGCGCAGGCCGATCACCGCCTTGATGACGCCCCAGACGATCAGGCTGGCGATGAACACCCAGGCGAAGATGCTGGCGATACCCAGCAGCTGCGCACCCAGGGAAGCGTCGCTGTTGGTCAGGCAGACGGCCAGCAGGCCCCAGATGCCGACCACGCCGTGCACGGAGATGGCACCGACCGGATCGTCGATCTTGATCTTGTCCAGGCCGAGGATGGAGAACACCACCAGCACGCCACCGACGCCGCCGATCAGGGTGGCCTGCAGGGCGCTCGGGGTCAGCGGTTCAGCGGTGATGGCAACCAGGCCAGCCAGGGCACCGTTCAGCGCCATGGTCAGGTCGGCCTTGCCGAACAGGATGCGGGCGACGATCAGTGCGGCGATCAGACCACCGGCGGCGGCCATGTTGGTGTTGGTGAAAACCTGGGCAACGGCGTTGGCGTCTTCGATGGTGCTCATCTTCAGCTGCGAGCCGCCGTTGAAGCCGAACCAGCCCATCCACAGGATGAAGGTACCCAGGGTCGCCAGCGGCAGGTTGCAGCCCGGAATGGCGTTGACCTGGCCATTGGCGCCGTACTTGCCCTTGCGAGCACCCAGCAGCAGCACGCCAGCCAGAGCAGCGGCAGCACCGGCCATGTGCACGACACCGGAACCGGCGAAGTCCAGGAAGCCGGCTTCGTTGAGGAAGCCCGAACCCCATTTCCAGAAGCCCTGTACCGGGTAGATGAAGCCGGTCATGACCACGGCGAAGGCCAGGAAGGCCCACAGCTTCATGCGCTCGGCAACGGCACCGGAGACGATCGACATGCAGGTCGCGGCGAACACCACCTGGAAGAAGAAGTCCGAACGGGCCGAGTAGTACGGCGCGTCGTCGCCACCCGCGAGAACGGCTTCGGCGGTGTTCTCGTCACCGATCAGGAAGCCCAGGCTCGGGAAGATGCCGCCTTCCGGGCTGGAGTACATGATGTGGTAACCGATCACCAGGTACATGACGCTGGCAACGGCATACAGGGCGACGTTCTTGGTCAGGATCTCGGTGGTGTTCTTGGCGCGGACCAGGCCGGATTCGAGCATGGCGAAACCAGCCGCCATCCACATCACCAGGGCACCACAGATCAGAAAGTAGAAGGTATCGAAGCCGTACTGCAATGCAGTCAATGCTGTGTTATCCATGTTTCACCTCTTGCCGGCGCTTTCGTTGTGCGCTGTTCGGTTAGAACGTCCAGGTTGGCGCCGGACGCGTTCCGTATGCTTTACAAGTCTTTGTCACGCTTGCCCTGGATGACCGGGCCCCCTTGCACCGCAAGGCGATCAGGCATTCCCATCACTAGGCAGCGCGCAAGACCCGAGAGGGTCTGGCACGGCAGAGCGGCGAGGACCTCGCCAGCTCCGGCATTCGCCCTCGAAATCGGCGCAAGAGCAGAATTCGAGGACAAAAGGGCTCCTAGCCCTGCGAAAGTTCGCAGAGTCATGGGTTTCACTCCTGGGGCGTGGGGTTCGGAGGCGGTTTAGATCGCGTCGGTATCGGTTTCGCCGGTACGGATGCGAATCGCCTGTTCCAGGTTGACTACGAAAATCTTGCCGTCACCGATCTTGCCGGTGTTGGCCGCCTTGGTGATGGCTTCGATCACGCGGTCCAGCTGGTCGTCAGCGATGGCCACGTCGATCTTCACCTTGGGCAGGAAGTCGACCACGTACTCGGCACCGCGATACAGCTCGGTATGGCCTTTCTGGCGGCCGAAGCCCTTGACCTCGGTGACGGTAATGCCCTGCACGCCGATCTCCGACAGCGACTCGCGCACGTCGTCGAGCTTGAACGGCTTGATGATGGCAGTGACTAGCTTCATGAAACTCTCTCCCGTGTAAGGTGGACTTGCCCCAGGAATTACGAACCCGGTTCAAGTCTAAGCGCAGTGTCTGGCTTTTGTAATGCATCGACCGCCCCAGCCTGGCGTGGTCGATACCCACCAACCGCTCCCGACGAAACACTCCCCCGCTTCGTCCGACACACCGGTACTGCATCGGTGCATGCGTCGCTGGGGTCTAAGCAGAAAGCTTGCCATCTCCATAAAATCGCCATCTTTCAGGGCCTTACCGTCACCTTGGGGCCACGAGCCATGACCCAGGCGGAAGCGGACGCACAAAATTGGTGCAGAGACGCGCCTGGCGGCGCTCTCAAATCGTGCAGCCGCTCGCCAAACGCCCTGCCAGCACCTGCGTGGTACACTGCCGGCCAACTGCACCCGGAACCTGACCATGCTGCCGCCCAAAGCCCTGCTCGACACTCTCAGTAGCCACGCCTCGCGCCTGTTCAGCGGCGACAGCCCGCTGCCGCGCGCAGAACTGGAAGCGCAGTTCAAGGCCCTGCTGCAAAGCGGCTTCAGCAAGCTGGAACTGGTCAGCCGGGAAGAGTTCGATAGCCAGATGGTGGTTCTGGCCCGCACCCGCGCACGCCTGGAGGCGCTGGAAGCCAAGGTCGCCGAGCTGGAAGCCAAGCTGAACCCACCCGCCGATTGAGCCGCCGGGCAGCGAAGACGCAGGTCGTTTTCAATGCCCCTGCCAGGTGGGTCCTGATCAAGGAGAGATCATGTCCCTGGCCATCGTTCATAGCCGTGCCCAGATCGGCGTCGAAGCGCCCGCCGTGACCATCGAGGCCCATCTGGCCAATGGTCTGCCCGCCCTGACTCTGGTCGGCCTGCCGGAAGCCGCGGTCAAGGAAAGCAAGGACCGCGTGCGCAGCGCCATTCTCAACTCGGCCTTCGACTACCCGAACAGGCGCATCACCCTCAACCTGGCACCCGCCGACCTGCCGAAGGATGGCGGTCGCTTCGACCTGGCCATCGCGCTGGGCATTCTCGCCGCCAGCGGCCAGGTACCCTGCGCGTCCGTCGCCGACTACGAATGCCTCGGCGAGCTGGCGCTGTCCGGCGCCGTGCGCCCCGTCCAGGGCGTGCTGCCTGCGGCGCTGGCCGCGCGCGACGCCGGGCGCACCCTGCTGGTGCCACAGGCCAACGCCGAAGAGGCCAGCCTGGCGTCGGGCCTCAAGGTGATTGCCGTCGAGCACCTGCTGCAGGTCGCCGCGCACCTGAATGGCAGCGCCCCGCTGCAACCCTACGTGGCGCAGGGCCTGCTGCGGCAGACCCTGCCCTACCCGGACCTGGCGGAGGTCCAGGGCCAGCTGGCTGCCAAGCGCGCCCTGCTGGTGGCGGCAGCCGGCTCGCACAACCTGCTGCTCAGCGGCCCGCCCGGTACCGGCAAGACCCTGCTGGCCAGCCGCCTACCCGGGCTGCTGCCCCCGCTGGACGAAAGCGAAGCGCTGCAGGTCGCCGCGATCCATTCGGTGGCCAGCCATGCGCCGCTGCAGCACTGGCCGCAGCGCCCCTTCCGCACCCCGCACCACAGCGCTTCCGCGCCGGCGCTGGTGGGCGGTGGCAGTCGCCCGCAACCGGGCGAGATCACCCTGGCGCACATGGGCGTGCTGTTCCTCGATGAATTGCCGGAGTTCGACAGGAAGGTGCTCGAAGTCCTGCGCGAGCCGCTGGAGAGTGGCCATATCGTCATCGCCCGGGCGCGGGACAAGGTGCGCTTCCCCGCACGTTTCCAGCTCGTCGCCGCCATGAACCCGTGCCCCTGTGGCTATCTCGGCGACCCGAGCAACCGTTGCCGCTGCACCCCGGAACAGATTCAGCGCTATCGCGGCAGGCTCTCCGGGCCGCTGCTGGACCGCATCGACCTGCACCTCACGGTCGCCCGTGAAAGCACCGCGCTGGAGGTGGCCCCGCAGGACGGCGAGAGCACGGCGCAGGCTGCCGCCAAGGTGGCCATGGCCCGTGACCGGCAACTGCAGCGCCAGGGCGTGGCCAACGCCTTTCTCGATCTGCCGGGCCTGCGCCAGCACTGCGCGCTGCAGGCAACGGACCGCCAGTGGCTGGAAAACGCCTGCGAGCGCCTGGGCCTGTCCCTGCGCGCGGCCCACCGCGTGCTGAAGGTGGCCCGCACCCTGGCCGACCTGGCCCAGGAACCGCAGATCAGCCGCGCCCACCTGGCCGAAGCGCTGCAGTATCGGCCCGGCGTCGGCTAGCTAACGGTCAGCGAAAGCGCTCGACTTCCTGGCGCAGCTGCGCTGCCAGGCGGTCCAGCTCGCGCGCGGTGTCCGCCAGGTTGGCGACCACTTCGCGCTGCTCGCCGTTGGCCTGGGCGATGCTCTGCAGGTTGCTGCTGAGCACGTTGGCGGTGCTGCTCTGCTCGCTGGTCGCCGTGGTGATGGCGGCGAACTGCTCACCCGCCGCCTCGCTCTGCTCGCTGATCTGCGCCAACGCCGCCGCTACCTTGGCATTGCGCTCGAGACCGTCCTGCATCAACTGGCGGCCCTGCTCCATGGTGGCGATGGCGCTGTTGGTCTCGCTCTGGATGCTGCCGATCATCGTCGAGATTTCATTGGTCGCTTCGCGGGTACGTCCGGCCAGGCTGCGCACCTCGTCGGCGACCACGGCGAAGCCCCGCCCCTGCTCGCCGGCGCGGGCCGCCTCGATGGCGGCGTTGAGCGCCAGCAGGTTGGTCTGGTCGGCAATCGCGGTGATCACGCTGACGATGCCGCCGATCTCCTGCGAACGCTGGCCAAGGCCGTTGATGACCGTCGAGGTCTGCTCCAGGGCTTCGGCGATCTGCACCAGCGCTTCCGATGCCTGATCCATCGAGGTGCGACCGATACGCGTCTGTTGCGCATTCTCGCTGGCCAGACGCTCGGTGTTGCGCATGTTATCGGCGATGTTCTGCGAGGTGGCGCTGAACTCCTCGACCGCACCGGCCATGCTGCTGATCTCGCCGGATTGCTGATCGATCCCCTGGTAGGCGTCGCGCGAGAGCGTCGACAGCGCCTGGGAACGCGAACTGACGTCCTGAGCCGCGACGCGGATACCCGCCACCATGGTCGCCAGTGCCTCGCCCATGCGGTTGAAGCTGCGCGCCAGCTCGCCGATTTCGTCCTCGCTGGACTGCGTCATCCGCGCACCGAGGTCGCCGGCACCGAGGGCCTGGGCCTGCTGGACCAGGTCGCCGAGCGGGCGCAGCTTGCGCCGCAGCAACAGGACCACGGCAATCACCGCCAGCAGCAGGGTGAGCGCGCTGCCGATGGCCAGCTGCGTGCCGACACGCCAGGTCACGGCCTGGATCTCCTCGCGCGGCATGCTCGCCAGCACCGTCCAGGGTCCCCCAGCGAACGGCATCGCGACGCTGTAGAACTCGTCCTGGCCGTCACTCCAGAAACCACCCGTACCGGTGTTGGCAACGCGCTCGCTGAGCCCTGCCGGCAGGCTGCTCATGGCCGCGGCACCGGCGGGCGCCACCAGCCACTTGCCCTGCTCGTCGAGAATCGCCAGCGAGCCGGTGCTGCCGATACGGAAGTCGGTGAGGTTGCGCATCTGCAGCTTCTGCGCATCGGTGTAGTCGAAGCCGACGAAGAGCACCGCGATGACCCGCCCGCCGGCATCGCGAACCGGGGTGTACTGGGTCATGTAGAAACGGTCGAACAGCAACGCACGTCCGACATAGCCCTGGCCGGCCAGCAGCTTCTGGTAGGCCGGATGCTGATGGTCGAGCACGGTGCCCAGCGCCCGCGTACCGTCCTGCTTGGTGAGGGAGGTGGTGATGCGCACGAACTCATCGCCATCACGCACGAATACCGTCGCCACACCGGCGGTCATGCGGGTGAAGTCATCGACCTCGGTGAACTCGTTGTTGAGCCGGGTCGCGCCGAGATAGAGCGCTGGCGCCTGCAGGCTGCCGACCGTCACGCGCTCGTCGCTGCGCAGTTGCACACCGCCGCTGAAACGCTGCTCGAACAGACCGGCAAGGCGTTGCGTGCTGTCACGCAGGCTGCCGTGAAAGGTGGCCAGCTGATCCGCCAGCAGGCGGGCTTCACTGCCCAGGTGCTCGGCGCGGGTGACCAGGTTGGCGTTGTCCAGCGAACGCAGCGCGAACACCGTGCTGAGGCTGATCAACAGGACCAGCATCGACGCCAGGGCGACGGCCAACTGCAGTGCGATACGAGAGCGTGGAGGGGTCATGGAGGCCTCTCTGAGCCTGGCGCGAGGTGGCAGGCGACAAGAAATGAACAGGCAAGGTCATCGTACGACCTCGTGGAGGGCGCAGGAGCATACCCGAGTATTATGCTTGGTCAATCGACAGGTTGCCGAATGGCCATCATTTGTTATCAAAACCCTGTATCGGCCGCTAAAGCATTCTCTCCACCTGCGGCAGCTGCATCGCCGCCACCTCCGCCAGCAGGTAGTCGCGCAAGCGCTGCAAACGCGCCTGGGCGCGATGCTCACGCGGCCACACCAGATAATAGCTGTCGCCACTGAACACCGCCGTCGGCCAGGGCAAGCCGAGGCGCCCCGCGTTGACGTCTTCGGCCACCATCAGCAGGTCACCGATGGAGACGCCATAGCCGCGTGCCGCCGCGACGATGCCCAGTTCGAGCATGTCGAACAGCTGGCCGGTCTTCAGCGGCACCTGCTCGCCGAGGCCGGTGGCCTGCAGCCAGCGCCGCCAGTCGCGGCGGTCCGGTGTCGGGTGCAGCTGCTCGGCCGCCTGCAGGCGCGCCAGCGGCCAGCCGCCGGCCTCGCTGTCCGCAGCGGCGCAGACCGGGATCAGCCACTCCTCGAACAGCAGGACGCTGTCCCACTCCTCGGGGAACTGGCCGTCGGACAGCAGCACGGCGCAGTCGAAGGGCTCATGGCGGAAATCGACCTTGTCGACATCCATCCAGGCACTGGTCAGTTGCACCTCACTGTCCGGGTTGGCCAGGCGAAAGTGCGACAGCCGCGCCAGCAGCCAGCGCATGGTCAGGGTCGACGGCGCCTTCAGGCGCAGTACCTGGTCATCGACGCGCAAGGCGCCACTGGCACGCTCCAGGGCATCGAAGCCCTCGCTCAGGCCGGGTAGCAGGGCTCGCGCAGGGTCGGTCAGCTGCAGGCTGCGCCCGCGCCGCTCGAACAGCCGACAGCTGAAGTAGCCCTCGAGCGTACGGATATGACGGCTCACCGCGCTCTGGGTGATGGCCAGTTCCTCGGCGGCGCGGGTGAAGGAGGCGTGACGCGCAGCGGCCTCGAAGGCACGCAGCGCATAGAGCGGAGGCAGGCGCCGGCTCACGGTATCGATCCATGAGTTTGAGTCATGTCATTCATGGCTATTTTCCTTTTGCTGGCCATGGGGCGAAACCACAGAATAGCTGTCATTGCGACTCTCCAGACAGCCTGGAGGGGCTTATCCTGCCGAAGTTTTACTCATCATGAAGAATGTTCTTGGCCATGAGCTGGGCGCCCTGCTGCGCCTGGCCGGCCCACTGGTCTCCGCCCAACTGGCACACGCGCTGATGATCTTCACCGACACGCTGATGATGGCGATGCTCGGCCCTCAGCAACTGGCCGGCGGTGCGCTGGGCGCCACCTGCTATTTCATTTTCTCGATCTTCTGCACCGGGGTGGTCGCCGCCGTCGGCAGCCTGGTCGCCATTCGCCATGGCGCAGGTGATCCCGAGGGCGTCACCCGCCTGACCCAGAACGGCCTGTGGCTGGCCGTGGCCCTGGCCGTCGCCAGCGCGCTGTGCCTGAATGCACTGGGGCCGCTGCTGCCCCACCTGGGCCAGGACCCCGCCGCCGCCAGCCAGGCCATGGCCTTTCTCCACCCGCTGTCGCTGGCCCTGCCCAGCTACCTGTGCTTCATGGTCCTGCGCGGTTTCACCAGCGCCATCGGCCATCCCGGCCCGGTGATGACCATCAGCGTGATCGGCACGGCAGCCAACTTCGTCATCAACTATGCGCTGATCAAGGGCTGGTTCGGCTTGCCCGACCTCGGCCTGGGCGGCATCGGCATGACCACCGCGCTGGTCAGCAGCGGCATGGCGCTGGCCCTGGCGCTGTACATCAAGCTCGCCCCGACTTACCGCCCCTACCCGCTACGCGCCGGCCTCGGCCGCCCGCAGCGCGGGGAGATGCGTGCCCTGCTGCGCCTGGGCCTGCCCATTGGCGGCACCTACGCCGCCGAGCAAGGGCTGTTCACCTTCGCCACGCTGTGCATGGGTGCCCTTGGCAGCGTGCAACTGGCGGCCCACCAGATCGCCATGCAGACGGTGGCGCTGGCTTTCATCGTGCCGCAGGGGCTGTCCTACGCAGTGACCTTCCGCGTCGGCCTGCACTACGGCGCCGAACGCCTGCACCTGTCACGCCTGAGCGGCCATCTGGGCATGGCCCTCGGCGCCGTGCTGATGCTGATGTTCGCCCTGCTGTTCTGGTTCTTGCCGGAATGGATCATCGGCCTGTTCCTCGATCGCCACGACCCGGCGTTCGCCGAGATCGTCACCCTGGCCGTGAGCCTGCTGGCGATCGCCGCCTGGTTCGAACTGTTCGACGGCCTGCAGAGCATCGCCATGGGCGCGATACGCGGGCTGAACGACGGCAGGACCACGCTGCTGATCGGCCTGGCCGGTTACTGGTGCGTGGGCGCACCGCTGGCCTGGCTGCTCGCCTTCCCGCTGGGTTGGGGGGCATCCGGGGTCTGGTGGGGGCTGGCGGCAGGCCTGGCGGTCACGGCGAGCGGTCTGGTGCTGGGCTTCCAGTGGAAAACGGCGCGGCTGCAGCGACCCTGCACGGTTGGCGGCGAAGCCTGCCTTAGCGCGACGCGGGGCTAGGCGCCCCCGCCGCCGAGCAACGGCTGGCGCATACCGAACACGAGAAAGCGCGCCAGTTCGGCCAGCGGTACCGCCTTGCTGATCAGATAGCCCTGCACCTGGTCGCAGCCGAACTGGCGCAGCATGTCGAGCTGCTCGATGTTCTCCACCCCTTCGGCGACCACTTCGAGATTGAGGTTGTGCGCCAGGTTGATCATCGCCCGCACCAGCTGGCGGTTCTCGGCACGCTCGCCCATGCCGGCGACGAAGCTGCGGTCGATCTTCAGCAGGGTGATCGGCAGGTTGTTGAGGTGGACGAAGGAGGAGAACCCGGTGCCGAAGTCATCCAGGGAGAAGCGCACGCCCAGGCGTCCCAGTTCCAGCATGGTCTGCTGCACCTGATCGCTGCGGCGCATCACCGCCGTTTCGGTCAGCTCGAATTCGAGCCACTGCGCTTCGACGCCACGCTCCTCGATCAGGCGGCTCAGGGTCGCCAGCAACTGGCTGTCCTGGAACTGACGGAACGACAGGTTGACCGCCATGTGCAACGACGGCAGGCCGCGCCCGCGCAACCACTGCATGTCGCGTAGCGCGCGGGAGATCACCCAGTAGCCCAGCGGCACGATCAGCCCGGTTTCCTCGGCCAGAGGCACGAACTCGTTGGGCGAGAGCAGGCCGCGTTCGCTGTGCTGCCAGCGCACCAGCGCCTCGAGCCCGACGATGCGCCCGCTCTTCAGGCAGAGGCGCGGCTGGTAATGCAGTTCCAGCTCATCGCGGCGCAGGGCGCGGCGCAATTCGCTTTCGAGATCCGCCTGGCTGCGCGCACTGCGGTTCAGGCGCTCGTCATAGACGTGGAACACGCAGCCCTGCTGGTTCTTCGCCTGCTGCATGGCGATATGTGCGTGCCACAGCAGCGGGTCGGCGCCCTCCCCGGCACGGGCATGCGCGAGGCCGAGGCTGCAGCCGATCAGCAGGCTCTCGCCATCGACCCAGTAGGGTTCACCGAGCACCTCGGTGACGCGCTCGGCCAGTCGCTCGACGCGCTGCGGGTCGCGCCGCACATCGAGCAGCAGGGCGAACTCGTCGCTGCCCAGCCGAGCCAGCTGGTCGCAGGGCTGCAGCAGGCCCTTCAGACGCGCCACCACCTGCAGGATCAGGCGGTCGCCGGCCTGGTAGCCAAGGGCATCGTTGGCGTGGCGGAAGTTGTCCAGATCGAGATGCCCCAGCACCAGGCCACGCCCGTTGCATTCACTGAGGCGCGCCGCGAGCAGCGTCTGGAAACCCTGGCGATTGGCGATACCGGTCAGCGGGTCCTGCTCGGCCAGGCGTTGCAGGGTCTGCTTGAGACTGCCCTGCTCGCGCACGTAGCGCAGGCAGCGACGCAGCACATCGAGGCTGAGCGTACCGCGCACCAGCCAGTCGCTGACGCCGGATGGCTCCTCTACGGGTTCCTCTTCGAGCAGCAGGACGATCGGCAAGGGGCATTGATGAGCGGCTGGCAGACGCTCGGGGGTGGCCAGCACCAGGCCACTGGCATGGTCGTCGAACAGGCTGCTGGCAGCGTCCCAGGAGGGCGCGGTAATAAGCGGGGAAGCACTCCCGAGAGCGCCCAACTGCTCGCGCAACAATTCCGCCCAGTCTGGCGATTCCGACAGCAGAACCAACCGCAAGGGTTCGACGAGCGTGGACAAGCAACCTCCCCCAATGACACAAAGATGATGGCGAATTGCATCGCCTGAACGCGCCGTTATCGACGTCTAATCAATCACATCCGTGCGAAAGGTGGTGCACATCCTGAGGTATAGCTAATAAACCGGCAAGTGAAACGAGAGTACTGCAATCCACCGATTAACCAAGCGCGCCGTCAGTCAATTCCGTGCTCCAGAGCACAGTTCCGGACGGTCGCGGCAGAACGCGCCAGGCCTGTTAAAATGCGCGGCCATTTTTCCTGCGAACGATCCCATGTCCCGACTGAATCCCCGGCAACAAGAGGCCGTGAACTATGTCGGCGGCCCACTATTGGTGCTCGCCGGTGCAGGTTCCGGCAAGACCAGCGTGATCACCCGCAAGATCGCCCACCTGGTGCAGAACTGCGGCATCCGTGCCCAGCACATCGTCGCCATGACCTTCACCAACAAGGCCGCGCGCGAGATGAAGGAGCGCGTCGGCACCCTGCTCAAGGGCAGCGAGGCGCGCGGCCTGACCGTGTCCACCTTCCACAACCTGGGCATGAACATCATCCGCAAGGAATACGCGCGCCTGGGCTACAAGCCCGGCTTCTCGATCTTCGACGACGGCGACATCAAGGCGCTGCTCACCGACATCATGCAGAAGGAGTATGCCGGCGACGACGGTGCCGACGAGATCAAGAACCTCATCGACAGCTGGAAGAACGACCTGATCCTGCCCGACGAGGCGCTGGCCAACGCGCGCGGGCCCAAGGAGCAGACCGCCGCCATCGTCTACCTGCACTACCAGCGCACGCTCAAGGCGTACAACGCGGTGGACTTCAACGACCTGATCCTGCTGCCGGTGACGCTGTTCCAGGAGCACGCCGACATCCTCGAGAAGTGGCAGAACCGCATCCGCTACCTGCTGGTCGACGAATACCAGGACACCAACGCCAGCCAGTACCTGCTGGTGAAGATGCTGGTGGGCATGCGCAACCAGTTCACCGTGGTCGGCGACGATGACCAGTCGATCTACGCCTGGCGCGGCGCGCGCCCGGAAAACCTGATGCTGCTGAAAGAGGACTACCCGTCGCTGAAAGTGGTGATGCTGGAGCAGAACTACCGCTCCACCAGCCGTATCCTCAAGTGCGCCAACATCCTCATCGCCAACAACCCGCACGTGTTCGAGAAGCAGCTGTGGTCGGAGATGGGCCATGGCGACGAGATCCGCGTGATCCGCACGCGCAACGAGGATGCCGAGTGCGAGCGGGTGGCCCTGGAGATCCTCACCGAGCACCTGCGCACCCAGCGCCCGTACAGCGACTTCGCCATCCTCTACCGGGGCAACTACCAGGCCAAGCTGATGGAGCTGAAGCTGCAGCACCACCAGATTCCCTATCGCCTCTCCGGTGGCACCAGCTTCTTCGCCCGCCAGGAGGTGAAGGACCTGATGAGCTACTTCCGCCTGCTGGTCAACCCGGATGACGACAACGCCTTCCTGCGGGTGATCAACGTGCCGCGCCGCGAGATCGGCTCGACCACCCTGGAGAAGCTCGGCAACTACGCCAGCCAGCGCAACATTTCGATGTACGCCGCCAGCGACGAGATCGGCCTCGGCGAACACCTGGACAGCCGCTTCACCGAGCGCCTGGCACGCTTCAAGCGCTGGATGGACGGCGTGCGCCAGCAATGCGCGCAGAACGACCCGATCGCCGCGATCCGCAGCATGGTGATGGACATCGACTACGAGAACTGGCTGCGGCAGAACGCCTCCAGCGACAAGGTGGCCGATGCGCGCATGGGCAACGTGTGGTTCCTCGTCGATGCGCTGAAGAACACCCTGGAGAAGGACGAGGACGGCGACATGACCGTCGAGGACGCCATCGGCAAGCTGGTGCTGCGCGACATGCTCGAGCGCCAGCAGGAAGAGGAAGAAGGCGCCGAGGGTGTGCAGATGATGACCATGCACGCCTCCAAGGGCCTGGAATTCCCCTCGGTGTACATCATCGGCTTCGAGGAGGAGATTCTCCCCCACCGCTCCAGCATCGAGGCCGACACCATCGAGGAAGAGCGGCGCCTGGCCTATGTCGGCATCACCCGCGCCAAGCGCAACCTGGCACTGACCTTCGCCGCCAAGCGCAAGCAGTACGGCGAGATCATCGACTGCACGCCAAGCCGCTTCCTCGACGAACTGCCCCCGGAGGACCTGGTCTGGGAAGGCCAGGAAGAAGCCCCCGTGGAAGCCAAGGCCGCGCGCGGCAACGATGCCCTAGCCAACATGCGCGCGATGCTGAAAAAATAGCCGGGAGCTAGTTTCACCATCGCGCAGCGATGGCCCGCCGATTCCGGCAGGCGACAAAAAACAGGTTTATTCCGTAGCCCGGATGCAATCCGGGGACATCGTTCCGATTGCATCCGGGCTACGTTCATCTGAGAGGAAACCGCGTGGAAGCGCTGAAACAGAAGATTCGCGAAGAAGGCATCGTACTGTCGGAGCAGGTGCTCAAGGTCGATGCCTTTCTCAACCACCAGATCGACCCGCTGCTGATGAAGCAGGTCGGCCACGAGTTCGCCGAGCGCTTCAAGGGCCAGGGCATCACCAAGATCGTCACCATCGAGGCGTCGGGGATCGCCCCGGCGGTGATGGCCGGCCTGGAGCTGGGCATCCCGGTGATCTTCGCTCGCAAGTTCCAGTCGCTGACGCTCAAGGACGACCTGCTGATCTCCAAGGTGTTTTCCTTCACCAAGCAGACCGAGAGCACCATCGCCATTTCCGCACGTCACCTGACCGCGGCCGACAAGGTGCTGGTGATCGACGACTTCCTCGCCAACGGCCACGCCGCCAAGGCGCTGATCGACCTGATCCAGCAGGCCGGCGCCCAGGTCGCGGGCATCGGCATCGTCATCGAGAAGTCCTTCCAGGAAGGCCGCAACCTGCTGCAGAGCGAAGGCTATCGCGTCGAGTCGCTGGCCCGCGTCGCCGCGCTGGAGAACGGCCAGGTGCGCTTCCTCGACTAGGTCGAACGCGGCCCGGCCTCGCCGGCGCCGCTCGCCTGCAGGCCCGCCAGCAGCAAACGCTGATACAGGGCCTCGCGCACGCCATCCGGCGCCTCCAGCCCCATGCGCCGCAGGTGCTCGGGGTAGGCCTCCGGCTCCGGCGCATCGAGCGTCGCCTTACCCAGCTCCAGCACCTCGCTCAGGCGCAGTGTGCGCTTGAGCCAGTTCAGGGCGCGCAGCAGGTCCTGCTCCACCTCGCTGAAGTCGCTGCCCAGCGGGTATTCGGCGAACAGCGCGGCGTGCTGCTCGCGGAGCGCCTCCAGGCGCTCGGGCAGGTTGCGGGTGAAACGCTCGTCCAGGCGAAAGTCCTCGGGCAGCTTGCCGGCCTGCTGCGCCTGCTCGATCAACTGCGGCTGGAAGCGTGAGTCGCTGATCTTCAGCAGTGCCTCGATCACCTGGGAGTCGGTCTTGCCGCGCAGGTCGGCGATGCCGTACTCGGTCACCACCATGTCGCGCAGGTGCCGGGGGATGGTGGCATGGCCATATTCCCAGACCAGATTGGAGCTGAGTTCGCCACCCGACTCGCGCCAGCTGCGCAGCAGCAGGATCGAGCGCGCGTCTTCCAGCGCATGTGCCTGGGCGACGAAGTTGTATTGCCCGCCCACGCCACTGAGCACTCGGCCATCCTCCAGCTGGTCGGCGACGCCGGCACCCAGCAGGGTCATGGTGAACACCGTGTTGATGAAGCGCGCATCGCGGCGCTGCAGGCGCTTCAGCGCCTCCTGACCGTACAGTTCGTTGATGTAGCGAATGCCGGTCATGGCGAAGCGTTGCCGCCCGACGTCGTCCAGCTCGCGCAGGCGCCGGTAGAAGCTGCCGGGGCCGAGAAAGAAGCCGCCATGCAGCACCACGCCGCCGCTGGCACGGCCCAGATAGGGGTGCAGGCAAGCGCGGGTGTGCGGATCGTCCAGGTCGGCCGCCACCCAGCTGCCGTCGGGCAGGTGCAGGCGCCCGGCCTGCCAACGCACCTCGCCCTGCAGCAGACCGCAGGCGAGCAGCCAGTCCAGATCGGCCGCGCCCAGCTGCGCCGGCAGCCCGCCAGCGAGCAGCGCCTGGACACTGTGCGGGCGGCCCTGCTCGTCCAGCGCGGCGTTGTCGGCGAGACGCTGCAGGCGCAGATCCGGGTAGACCGGACGCCTGACCAGGCCGGCTTCGGCCAGCGCCAGCAGGCCGTTGACGAACATTTCGCTGCAGCCGTAGAGGCCCTGCTCGAGCGGCTCCAGGCCGCCGTTGGCGGCGATCTCCGCCGCCCACGTAGCGCCGCCCAGCGCCTGCAGCAGCGCCCGGTAGCCGGCGTTGTCGTCCTGCCGCGTCATCAGCGCCGCCGTCAGGGCATCGCCCATCGAGCCGATGCCGATCTGCAGGGTGCCGCCATCGCGCACCAGGCTGCTGGCCAGCAGCCCGATGCAGTGATCCTGCAGCGATACCGGCATGTTCGGCGTGGAGAACAGCGTCGTGCGCTCGTCTTCGGCGACATGGATGTCGAAGGTGTCACGCGGCACCAGGGCGTCACCGCTCATGAACGGCAGGTCGACATGCACTTGGGCCACGCTGAGCACCGTCTCGCCAGCGGCGCGGCGCCGCTCTAGCAGCGGCAGCAGGTCGAGGGTCACGTCCGGGTTGCAGCTCAGGCTGAAGTGCTCGGGCTGCCCGGCGTCGGCGGCGACCAGCTGGGCGACCACGTTCAGCCCCTTGGCATTGAGGTCACGGGCGACGTGGCTGTAGTTGCTGCTGATGTAGTCCTGCTGCGCCGGCTCGCATTCGAGCAGGCTGCCCGGCTGGAAGAAGAACTGCTCGACCCTGACATTGGCGGGCAGGCTGCCGCCGTGCAGGTCGGCCAGGAACTCCAGCTCGGGATAGTCGCCGAAGACCCGCGCCACGAACGGCTCGAGAAAGCGCTGCTGCAACGCCTGCCCGGCACGCGGGCGCGCCAGACACAGTGCGGTGTAGATGGTCAGCTGGCGCTCGGGCATCTGCCGCACCCGCGCATAGAGTGCATTGACCCAGCGATTGGGCTTGCCCAGCCCCAGCGGCAGGCCGAGATGGATGGGGCCATCGATCGCGTTCAGTACACGGTCGACGGCTTGCTCGAGGGTACAGCTGTGCGGCATCTGGCGCTCCTCACGACATCCATGGCGAATGCAGCTTGGACTCTGTCGTCGCCGGCATGGTTGCATCGCGCCGGCAGAAACGAAAAAACCGCCCTGAAGGCGGTTTTTTCATGGAAGAAGCGAGTCTTACAGACCGGACATCTTCTGGATCGCAGCACGCAGCTCGTCGTCCGAGCAGTCGGCGCAGGTGCCCTTCGGCGGCATGGCGTTGATGCCGGAAATGGCCTTGGCCAGGATGCCGTCGAGACCACCCTGGTGGTCGGCACGCTCTTTCCAGGCAGCGCTATCGCCGATCTTCGGCGCGCCCAGCACGCCAGTGCCATGGCAGGCATTGCAGTGCTTGGCGATGATGTCGTCAGCAGTGCGCGCACCACCGCCGGCGGAGGCCGCCACGGTTTCGACGCCCTTGCACTCTTCACCCATGATGCACACTTCGCCCACCGGCTTCAGGCGCTCGGCGATAGCTTCATCGGTCGTGGCCTGAGCAGTCACTGCCCACAGGGCCAATACGGCAGCCGGTACTGCCAGCATTTTCTTCATCAGATTCACGGTACACCCTCTTCGTGGCTAGTCACGCCCGCGGCCACGGTTTCGCGAGCGGGCGACAGTATAACGGCAAGCAGCCCAGGCCGAAACAACCCAGATTGTCGCAGTGTCGTCGATCAGAAGTTCGCCGGGGACGTGGCGCTGATCAGCCGTGCCGGCTGGTCGAACGGGTTGCGGAAGCGATGCGGCTTGCTGCTTTCGAAGTAATAGCTGTCACCGGCTTCGAGCACGAACACCTCGTTGCCGACGGTCAGTTCCAGCTTGCCCTCTACCAGCATGCCGGCCTCTTCACCCTCGTGGGCGTACATCTCGTCACCGGTGTCGGTGCCCGCCGGGTAGGTTTCGTCCAGGAAGGCGATGGCGCGGCCGGGGTGGGCCTTGCCGATCAGCTTCATGGTGATGGCGCCGCTGCAGATGTCGGTCAGCTCGGATGCCCGGTAGACCACCTGGGTCTGGTTCTCCTGCTCGAGGTCGAGCGAGAAGAACTCCACGAGCGACATGGGAATGCCGCCAAGCACCTTCTTCAGCGAGCTGATGGAAGGGCTCACACTGTTCTTCTCGATCATCGAGATGGTGCTGTTGGTGACCCCCGCCCGCTTGGCGAGTTCACGCTGGGAAAGGCCTTTGAGCTTACGAATCGATTGCAGTCGAACGCCGACGTCCAATGCTGGAGTCCCCCCTTGGGTATGGTGCGAAAAAGTGTCCGTATCATGGCATAGCGTTCGGAATTTACAACACTTGCGTTCATCCTCGCCCACACCACTCATCCGCACTCGCCCCGAGGCCCATCAGCCAGCGCCTTGCTCGGGCGCGGCGCCTGCCGCTCAGCGCCCGCTGTAGAGCAGGGGAACCCGTCGCAGGTTGCAGAAGATCTGGTAGGGAATGCTGTCCGCCGCCAGCGCCACGTCGCTGGCCAGCACCTGCTTGCCCCACAGTTCGACGCGGCTGCCCAGGCCGGCCTGAGGCAGGTCGGTGAGGTCCACGGTCAGCATGTCCATCGACACGCGCCCGATCAGGCGCGTCAGCTGGCCGTCCACCGCCACCGGCGTACCGCTCGGCGCATGGCGCGGGTAGCCGTCGGCATAGCCCATGGCGACCACACCGACGCGCGTCGGCCGCTCGGCGACGAAGCGCGCACCGTAGCCCACCGGCTCGCCGGCCGGCAGTTCGCGCACGCTGATGACCTTCGACTCCAGGGTCATCACCGGCTGCAACCGCGCCGCCTGCTCCTGGGCGTCCTCGAACGGCGTCGCGCCGTACAGCATGATGCCCGGACGCACCCAGTCGCTTGGCACCTGCGGCCAGCCGAGCACGGCCGGCGAGTTGCGCAGGCTGACTTCCGCCGCGAGACCTTCGCGGGCCTGCTGGAAGGTTGCCAGCTGCTCGGTCGTGCGCGGGCACGCCGGCTCGTCGGCACGGGCGAAGTGGCTCATCAGCACGATCTTGCTGACCTTGCCGCTGGCCAGCAGGCGACGGTAGGCGGCCTGGTACTCGGCCGGGTGCAGGCCGACGCGGTGCATGCCGCTGTCGAGCTTGAGCCAGACGGTCAGCGGCTGGCTCAGGCGCGCCTGCTCGATGGCTTCGAGCTGCCATTGCGCGTGGACGACGCACCACAGCTGATGCTGATCGATCAGCGCCAGCTCGTCGGCCTCGAAGAAGCCTTCGAGCAGCAGGATCGGCGCACGCACGCCGGCTTCGCGCAGCACCAGCGCCTCCTCGATGCAGGCCACGGCAAAGCCGTCGGCCAGATCCCCCAGCGCTTCAGCGCAACGCACCGCGCCATGCCCGTAGGCATCGGCCTTGACCACGGCAAGGGCCTGGGCGCCACTCAACTCACGGGCCAGTTGGTAGTTGTGACGCAGGGCGTCGAGGTCGATCAGGGCACGGGCAGGGCGCATGGTTGCTTGTCTCTCAGTCGTTCGCCGAGGCGATAGGGGACGCGCAGCCCCGGCAATGCGAGGCGCGCATCGTCATTCAACGCGACCGGGAGCGTCGTTGCTCTCGCCGCGCCGGTCGCAAAAAAAACCCGGCAGGGGAGCCGGGTGAAAAGCCAACACAAATCGGGGTCCGCAGAGCGGCTGCCTCAGACGGCAGCCACCACGCACATTTCCACCAGCACTTCGGGCTTGTACATCTTCGCCTCGACGCAGGCGCGCGCCGGCGCGTGGCCGTCCGCGACCCAGGCGTCGTACTCGGCGTTGAGGCCGTCATAGTCGGCCATGTCCTTGATGAAGATGGTCAGCGAGAGGATCTTGCTCTTGTCGCTGCCACCCTCGGCCAGCATCTTGTCGATGTTGGCCAGGGTCTGCCGGGTCTGCTCGCGGATGTCGCCATCGAAGTCGTCAGCCAGTTGGCCAGCGAGGTAGATGGTGCCGTTGTGGATCACCACTTCGCTGTAGCGTTTGGCCACGTGCAGGCGCTGGATCGACATAAGGGTAGAACTCCTTGGATTGCAAAAACGCAGAGGCTATCAGGTCCGCAGCGGCTGCGGCTCACCGTGCACTTCGCGGGCCTTGCGCGAATAACGCGAGATATCCAGGCCGTCGGCGCTGATCTGCGGGCGCTTGTTGGCCATCAGGTCGGCGAGCAGGCGACCGGAGCCGCAGGCCATGGTCCAGCCCAGGGTGCCGTGCCCGGTGTTGAGGAACAGGTTGCGGTAGGCCGTGGCCCCGACGATGGGCGTGCCGTCCGGGGTCGCCGGGCGCAGGCCGGTCCAGAAGTCGGCACGCTGCAGGTCGCCGCCTTCCGGGTACAGATCGGCGGTGATCATCTCCAGGGTTTCACGGCGACGCGGGTTGAGCGACAGGTCAAAGCCGGCGATCTCGGCCATGCCGCCGACACGGATACGGTTGTCGAAACGGGTGATGGCGACCTTGTAGGTCTCGTCAAGAATGGTCGACTTCGGCGCCATGTCCGCGTTGACGATCGGCACGGTCAGCGAATAGCCCTTGAGCGGGTAGACCGGCGCACGCACGCCCAGCGGCTTGAGCAGCTGCGGGCTGTAGCTGCCGAGAGCCAGCACGTAGCGGTCGGCGGTTTCCAGCTTGCCGTCGATCCATACGCCGTTGATGCGGTCGCCCACGGCGTCCAGGCGCTGGATGTTCTGGCCGAAGCGGAACTCGACGCCGAGCGCCTTGGCCATGTCCGCCAGTTTGTTGGTGAACATCTGGCAGTCGCCGGTCTGGTCGTTGGGCAGGCGCAGGGCACCGGCCAGCTTGTGCTTGACGCCAGCCAGCGCCGGTTCGACGCGAGCGATGGCATCACGGTCGAGCAGTTCGTAAGGCACGCCGGAGGCTTCCAGCACGGCGATGTCCTTGGCGGCGGCATCGACCTGGGCCTGGGTGCGGAACAGCTGGGTGGTGCCGAACTGACGGCCTTCGTAGGCGATGCCGGTCTCGGCACGCAGCTCGTCGAGGCAGTCGCGGCTGTACTCGGACAGACGCACCATGCGCTCCTTGTTCACCGCATAGCGGCTGGCGGTGCAGTTGCGCAGCATCTGCGCCATCCACAGGTACTGGTCGACGTCGCCGGTGGCCTTGATCGCCAGCGGCGCGTGTTTCTGCAGCAGCCACTTGATGGCTTTCAGCGGTACGCCCGGGGCCGCCCAGGGCGAGGCATAGCCGGGAGACACCTGGCCAGCGTTGGCGAAGCTGGTCTCCAGCGCCGGGCCGTCCTGGCGATCGACCACTACCACCTCGAAGCCCTGACGGGCCAGGTAGTATGCACTGGCGGTACCAATCACACCGCTGCCGAGAACCAGAACACGCATGCTTTTCTCCCCGCCGCACCTTGAGATACGGACGTAACGGACCAGAGTTGTCGATGGGCGCAGTATAGGAAGAGCCGTGCAGTGCTTTTCACCATATACACAGCTATATTTGGCGAGAATTCTTGGCAAAAAGCCGTTTTACAGAGGCGGATTCCCCATGAGAACCCAGCATCAAAGCCGTCGTGAACTGGACAAGATCGACCGCAACATCCTGCGCATCCTGCAGGAGGATGGGCGCATCAGTTTCACCGAACTGGGCGAGCGCGTGGGGCTGTCGACCACTCCCTGCACCGAGCGCGTACGCCGCCTGGAGCGCGAAGGCATCATCATGGGCTACCACGCCCGCCTCAACCCGCAGAACCTCAAGGCCAGCCTGCTGGTATTCGTCGAGATCAGCCTGGACTACAAGTCCGGCGACACCTTCGAGGAGTTCCGCCGCGCGGTGCTCAAGCTGCCGCACGTGCTGGAGTGCCACCTGGTTTCCGGCGACTTCGACTACCTGGTGAAGGCACGCATCAACGAGATGGCCAGCTACCGCAAGCTGCTCGGCGACATCCTGCTCAAGTTGCCGCACGTGCGCGAATCGAAGAGCTATATCGTCATGGAAGAGGTGAAAGAGTCGCTGCAGCTGCCCGTACCGGAATAGCCCTGCGGGACAGGGCCCCGCAGGCGACGGGAGCGACGCTGAACGGCCAGGCGTCGCTCAGACCCAGAGCATATGCACCGCCACCGCGACCATCAGGCCGCCGAAGACCCGCCCCTGTATCCTTAATGCCTGGTCCGAGGTGAAGCGCCCCAGAATCAGTTGCCCACCGTAGATCCACGGGAAGTGGCAGACGATGCCCACCAGCAGAAAGGCGCCCGTCAGCAGCAGCACCTGAGGCGCCAGTGCCCGATCCGGCTGCAGGAACTGGGCGAACATGACCGCCACCATCGAGTGGATCTTGACGTTCAGCAGCACGGCGACGATGCCGCTGACCAGCCCCATGCGCTCCACCGTCTGGGGCTTGGCGCCAGGTGCTGCGGAACGGAAGAAGCCCCAGGCCAGATACAGCACGTAGGCCGCCCCCGCCCACAGCATCAGCGTATGGCTCTGCGGGTACTCCAGGAGCAGGGCTCCGAAACCCAGGCCGTAGAGCAGGCACAGCAGCACATTGCCGATCTCGAACCCCAACCAGAACAGCCCGGTACCCCGCACCCCGAAACGAGCACCGGACAGGGCCAGCACCGTGTTCCCCGGCCCCGGACTGATGACCATCGGTACCGCAAACCCGAGAAACACCGCAACCAGCTCAAGTGCCATGACACCCTCTCATTTATCGAACGATTTCAGAGAGTTAACCGGCGTTTTCAGCGGCGGGGAAATGATCTAATCTCGGCCATTGGATAAATACAGCTAATGGAAGAGGCTCATGCGCCGTCTGCCGCCGCTGGGAGCAGTCCGCGCATTCGAAGCTGCCGCCCGCCACCTGCATTTCACCCGTGCCGCCGATGAACTGGCGGTGACCCAGGCCGCCATCAGCCATCAGGTACGCCTGCTGGAGGAATGGTTGGGCCAACCCCTGTTCGAACGGCGAGGCCGGGTGCTGGCCCTGACTCCTACAGGGGCCGCCTACCTGAACGACCTGACGCCGGCGCTGGACCGTATCGCCGCTGCCAGCGCCACGGCCCGGCGCCCAGCCAATGGCCCGGTGCGGATGAGCGTACTGCCGTCGCTGGCCTCACGCTGGCTGATGCCGCACCTTCCGGCGCTCCAGGCCGCCCACCCGGAGATCGACCTGCAACTGACCACCACCGCCGAGCTGTGGGATGGCAAGGACAACCGTTTCGACCTCGGTTTGAGGTCAGGCCCCGGCGGTTGGGCCGGCCTGAACAGTGCCTTGCTGGCCACGGAAACCCTGAGCCCGGTGTGCAGCCCGGCCCAGCGGCAGGCCCTGCCAACGCCCTGCACCCCCGCCGACCTGCTGGGTCATCGCCTGCTGCACGACACCCCGAAAGGAAACTGGAGCCGCTGGTTCAGCGCTGCCGGTCACCCTGACCTGGCGGTGCCCGCCGGATTAAACCTGAGCGATTCCGCCCTCGCCCTCCAGGCTGCCGCCGACGGACAGGGCATCGCGCTGGGGCGCCTGTTTCTGGCGGCGGGCGACTTGCGCGCCGGGCGTCTGCTCATGCCCTGCCCGCAGCTACGGATTCCCAACGACTACGCCTACTGGCTGGTCTGGCCAGCGCGCCATGACGCGAACCCGGCCATCACCGCGGTGAGGGAGTGGATATGCGCCACTGCGCAGGCGGAACGCGCAGCCCTGGAACAGGTTCTGGCCGAGCATTAACTGCCAGCGCCAGCGTACGCCAGGGAGCTGGCCTGGCGAGCCAGGCTTTGCACGAAAATGATGCTGCGTTGAGACGCGCTCAGAATGCTCGTTCACAGCACGCAGACTGCGCTTCCTCGGGCAATTGCGCGGGGCCGCCATCGCGATTGCCTGACTTTAGCTCGACGACTTTTCGCCCCGAGCCCAAGTGTTCCCTACAGCAGTCGCTGCCGCGTGCTGGCGATCAGGCGGTGTACCTGCTGCTCCATGGCCGGCTCGATGGGCTGCTCGGGGGCACGCCCATGCGGGCACGGCAGGTTCGGCGTGGTGCCGAACAGACGGCAGATCAGCGGGCGCTGGTCATACACTTCACAGCCATTGGGCCCCAGGTGTACGCAGTTGTACTCGGCCAGCGCCGCCTCATGTTCGGCATCGCTCTTCACCGGCAGGCGCGCCAGCTCCTGCGACGATGCGGTGACCGGCCCGCAGCAGTCGTGACAGCCCGGCACGCAGTCGAAGCGCGGAATCTGTCGGCGCAGGTAGTCTATCTTGCGGTCAGTGCAGCTCATGCCTGGGCATCCGGGGAACGAAGGGCACAGTCTACAGCGCCCGGCCCGCCGATAAATCCTGCTTTTTTCCGCTTGCCTCTTGGCGTCGGGCGGATCACGCGCTTATCCTGCGTTAAATTTTCCACACACCAAAATCAGGATTTCGCACATGAACGCCCGCGTTCAACAGCCCGTCCACAGCCCACAGCATGCCGCTTCCTACTACGCCGCCAGCGTCAATCGCCAGCAGGCCTACCCGCCCCTGGGCGGTGAGCTGCAGGTAGATGTGTGCATCGTCGGCGGCGGCTTCAGCGGCCTGAACACCGCCATCGAGCTGGCCCAGAAAGGCCTGTCGGTGGCACTGCTGGAGGCACGCAGGATCGGCTGGGGCGCCAGCGGGCGCAACGGCGGGCAACTGATTCGCGGCGTGGGCCATGACGTCGAGCAGTTCGAGTCGGTGGTGGGCAAGGAAGGCGTGCGCCAGTTCAAGCTGATGGGCCTGGAGGCGGTGGAGATCGTGCGCGAGCGTGTCGAGCGCTTCCAGATCGACTGCGACCTGACCTGGGGCTACTGCGACCTGGCCAACAAGCCGGCCCATCTCGACGGTTTCGCCGAGGACAAGGCCGAGCTGGAAAGCCTCGGCTACCGCCACGAGCTGCGCCTGGTCGCGCCGGAGCGCATCCATGAGGTGGTCGGCTCCCGCAACTACCACGGCGCCATGATCGACATGGGTTCAGGCCACCTGCACCCGCTCAACCTGGCGCTCGGCGAAGCCGCCGCGGCGCAGTCGCTGGGCGTGCAGCTGTTCGAGGAGTCGCCGGTCACCCGCATCGACTATGGCAACGAGGTGCGCGTGCACACCGCGCAGGGCCAGGTTCGCGCACGCTTCCTGGTGCTGGCCTGCAACGCCTACATCAACGGACTCAACCCGAGCCTCAGCGGCAAGGTGCTGCCGGCCGGCAGCTACATCATCGCCACCGAGCAGCTGTCCGAGGAGCAGGCCCGTGAGCTGATTCCGCAGAACATGGCGCTGTGCGACCAGCGCGTGACCGTGGACTACTACCGTCTCTCGGCCGACCGCCGCCTGCTGTTCGGTGGCGCCTGCCACTACTCCGGACGCGACCCGGCGGACATCGCCGGCTACATGCGGCCGAAGATGCTCAAGGTGTTCCCGCAACTGGCCAACGTGCGCATCGACTATCAGTGGGGCGGCATGATCGGCATCGGCGCCAATCGCCTGCCGCAGGTCGGTCGCCTCAAGGATCAGCCCAACGTGTTCCATGCTCAGGCCTATGCCGGCCACGGCGTCAACGCCACGCACCTGGCCGGCAAGCTGCTCGCCGAAGCCATCGCCGGCCAAGCCAGCCAGGGCTTCGACCTGTTCGCCCAGGTACCGCACATGACCTTCCCGGGTGGCAAGCATCTGCGTTCGCCACTCCTGGCCCTGGGCATGGCCTGGCACCGCCTGAAAGAGCTGCTGTAGGCACGGCGGCAGCCGCGCCTGCAGCGGTCGGGCTACAGCTTCCAGAACGGCAGGCAGACCTCGCGCTCGGCCTGCGCGCGAGTGAGGCCGATGTCGCGCAGTTGCTGGTCGTTGAGCTTGCGCAGCATGCCGCGGGTGTTCAGACGACGCCAGAAGGCCGGCCAGTTGCGCCCGAAGTAGCGGGTCGCGCGCGGCTCGGCCGCACTGCGAACGGGCCCGCTCGCAGCTGCGAGGTCTGTCTTGCTGAAACTGGTCATCGTCATGCTCCCGTTGCCTTCTGTCATGGGAGATCAGGATGCCGCTGTCAGAAAATACATGACAGATTCAAAAAACTCTTATTAACTCCATACAGATTCCGCTCGATTCCGGCTGAATTGGATTTTCTGCGCGAATCTGTACTGGTCAAACCACACAGTCTGAGTTTTCCGGGTAACTGTCATGACGCTGTACATGAACCTGGCCCAACTGCTGGGCACACGCATCGAACAGGGCCTCTACCGCCCCGGTGACCGCCTGCCCTCGGTGCGCAGCCTGAGCCAGGAACACGGCGTCAGCCTCAGCACGGTGCAGCAGGCCTACCGCCACCTGGAAGACATGGGCCTGGCCGCGCCACGGCCGAAGTCCGGTTATTTCGTGCCGCTGGAACGCCAGGTGCCGGCGCTGCCACAGATCATCCGTGCGGCGCAGCGGCCGGTGGAGGTCTCGCAGTGGGACCACGTGCTGGAGCTGATCAGCAGCTCCCCGCAGCACGACATCCTGCAGCTCGGTCGCGGCCGGCCCGACATCAGCAGCCCGACACTGAAACCGCTACTGCGCAACCTGTCCCGCCAGGCCCGTCGCCAGGACCCGGACATCCTCACCTACGGCGGCATACGCGGTGACAACCGCCTGCGTGAGCAGGTCGCCCGGCTGATGCTCGACTCCGGCTGCCAGGTGGCGGCGGAGGACCTGGTGATCACCACCGGCTGCCATGAAGCGCTCTCGGCGGCGGTGCGTGCCATCTGCCAGCCCGGCGATATCGTCGCCGTCGACTCGCCGAGCTTCCACGGCGTGATGCAGGCCCTCAAGGGCTTCGGCATGAAGGCGCTGGAGCTGCCCACCGACCCGCTGACCGGGATCAACCTGGAAGCTCTGGAAATGGCGCTCGAGCAGTGGCCGATCAAGGCCATCCAGCTCACGCCGAACTGCAACAACCCGCTCGGCTACATCATGCCCGAGGCCAACAAGCGTGCCCTGGTCGCCCTGGCGCAACGCTTCGACGTGGCCATCATCGAGGACGATGTCTACGCCGACCTCGCTTACAGTTATCCGCGCCCGCGCAGCATCAAGTCCTACGACGAGGACGGCCGCGTGCTGTTCTGCAGTTCCTTCTCCAAGACCCTGGCACCCGGCCTGCGGGTCGGCTGGATCGCCCCGGGACGCTACCTGGAGCAGGTGGTGCACATGAAGTATCTGGGCACCGGCAGCACCGCCCAGCTGCCGCAGGTGGCCGTCGCCGAGTACCTGCGTGACGGCCACTACGAGCCCCACCTGCGGCGCATGCGCGCGCAGTATTTGCGCAGCCGCGACCTGATGGTGGATTGGGTCAGCCGCTATTTCCCGGCCGGCACGCGGGTCAGCCGCCCCCAGGGCAGCTTCATGCTCTGGGTGGAGATGCCGCAGGGCTTCGACAGCCAGAAGCTCAACCGCGCCCTGCTGCCGCACAAGATCCAGATCGCGCCGGGCAGCATCTTTTCCGCAGCCGGCAAGTACCGCAACTGCATCCGCCTGAACTACGCCGAACCACCCAGCGAGGCCATCGAGGCGGCGGTGCGGCAGATCGGCGCGACCATCAGCGAGTTGCTGAGCGAACTGAGCGACTGAGCCTTGGCCTGCAAAGGCCGGCGTGCGCCCGTTGCGTCTGCGTGCCCTGCTGCTGGCTGCGCGCTAGGAGTGCCCTTCGGCCGGCGCGGCCGACAAGCCCTCGTCGCGCCAGGCCAGGACGACGAAGACGGCTGCGCCGGTCGCCATCAGCAAGGGCAAGGCATGGCCACTGATCCACTGGCTGACCGCGCCGGTGGTCAGCGGCCCGATCAGGCAGCCGATGCCCCACAGCTGCGCGACATGGGCGTTGGCCCGTACCAGTTCGTCATCACGGTAGCGCTCGCCGATCAGGATCAGCGACAGGGTGAACAGGCCGCCGGCGCTGGCGCCGAACGCCACCAGCAACGGCCAGATCAGCGCGGTATGCAGCAGGGCCGGAATCGCCAGGCTGGACACCAGCAGCACCAGGCCGCAGCAGCGGAACAGCAACTGCCGCGAAATGCGATCGGCCAGCCAGCCGATCGGCAACTGCAGCACCGCGTCACCGACCACCACCACGCTGACCATGAACAGGGCCACTTCCTGGGTGAAGCCCTGGCGCAGGCCGTAGACCGGCAGCAGGGTCAGCATCATCGCCTCGAACGCGGCGAACAGCATCACCGCCCAGGCGATCGCCGGCATCTTCCGGCAGAACACCGCCAGGCCGCGCCCCGAGGCGCTGTGTGCATCCACTCGCGGCGCCCCGCTGCGGCCCAGCAGGATCAGCGAGCCGCCGATGAGCAGGCCGACGCCGGTCCAGAAGCCGCTATCGGTATCCGTGCCCAGGGCCGTGAGCAGCAGCGGGCCGCTGAGCTGGCTGAGGGCATAGCCGGTGCCATACAGGGCCACCAGGCGCCCGCGCCACTTCTCCACGGCGAGCTGGTTGATCCAGCTCTCGCCCAGGATGAACACCACGGTCAGCGCCACGCCGATGAACAGGCGCAGCGCCACCCATACCGCGTAGCTCTGCACCAGCGCCAGCAGGGCCACCGACAGCGCACCGAGCAGCAGGCACGCCTGCATCAGTGCGGTGGTGCCGAAGCGCGCGGCCAGGCGCCCGGCCAGCGAAGCACCGAGCAGAACGCCGACCGCCGGTGTCGCGGCCATCACGCCGATGGCGAAGGAATCGTAGCCCCAGCTCTCCAGGCGCAGCGAGACCAGAGGCATGGTCACGCCCAGTGCCAGGCCGATGCTGATGACCGCCGAACAGACGGCGAAATAGGTGCCCCAACGCATGACTCACTTCCTTGGTTGCCGAGCCGTTGCAAAGACAACGGCCGGACTCCGCAGGGAGTCCGGCCGCAGGTTTCAGAGCGCGGTCGCCGGCCGTCTCGCTGAACGCCCGGCCCTCTCCCCCTTGCCCATGAATGGAAGAGGGGAGCCGATCACCGGGTCACGGAGTGAGCAGTGATCGCAGTGCATCGCCGAACGCAGGCAGCGCCTGCCGACCATCTTCCGGGTCAACGCCGGAGAAGACGCCCCGCTGCCCTTACAGCTTGATCCAGGTCGCTTTCAGTTCGGTGTACTTGTCGAACGCATGCAGCGACTTGTCACGGCCGTTGCCGGACTGCTTGAAGCCACCGAACGGTGCGGTCATGTCACCGCCATCGTACTGGTTGATCCACACGCTACCGGCACGCAGCGCCTTGCCGACCAGGTGGGCACGCGACAGGTTGCTGGTCCATACAGCGGCGGCCAGGCCGTAGATGGTGTCGTTGGCGATGGCCACCGCTTCTTCCTGGGTATCGAAACCGATCACCGACAGCACCGGGCCGAAGATTTCTTCCTTGGCGATGCGCATGGCATTGCTCACGCCGTCGAAGATGGTCGGCTCGACGTAGGTACCGCCGGTCTCTTCCATCACCCGGCTACCGCCAGCCACCAGCTTGGCGCCGTCCTCGTGGCCGGCCTGGATGTAGGCCAGCACGTTGTTCATCTGCGTGGTGTCGACCAGCGCGCCGACATTGGTGGCCGGGTCCAGCGGGTTGCCCGGTTTCCAGGCCTTGATGGCCTCGACCACCATGGGCACGAACTTGTCCTTGATGGCGTTCTCCACCAGCAGACGCGAACCGGCGGTGCACACCTCGCCCTGGTTGAAGGCGATGGCACTGGCGGCGGACTCGGCAGCGGCCTGCAGGTCCGGCGCGTCGGCGAAGACGATGTTCGGGCTCTTGCCGCCGGCCTCCAGCCAGACGCGCTTCATGTTCGACTCACCGGCGTAGATCATCAGTTGCTTGGCGATCTTGGTCGAGCCGGTGAATACCAGGGTGTCGACATCCATGTGCAGGGCCAGCGCCTTGCCAACGGTGTGGCCGAAGCCCGGCAGCACGTTGAACACACCGGCCGGGATACCGGCCTCGATGGCCAGCTGGGCGATGCGGATACCGGTCAGCGGCGACTTCTCGGAGGGTTTGAGGATGATCGAGTTGCCGGTCGACAGCGCCGGGCCGAGCTTCCAGCAGGTCATCAGCAGCGGGAAGTTCCACGGCACGATGGCCGCGACCACACCGACCGGCTCGCGCGTCACCAGGCCCAGCTCGTCATGCGCGGTGGCGGCGACTTCGTCGTAGATCTTGTCGATGGCCTCGCCGCTCCAGCGGATGGCATTGGCCGCGCTGCTAACGTCGATGTTCAGCGAGTCGCTGATCGGCTTGCCCATATCGAGGGTTTCCAGCAGCGCCAGCTCCTCGCCATGCGCCTCGATCAGTTCGGCGAAGCGGATCATCACCTTCTTGCGCTTGGCCGGCGCCAGGCGCGACCAGACGCCGGAGTCGAAGGTGGCACGGGCGTTCTTGACCGCCACCTCGGCGTCGGCCTGGTCACAGCTGGCCACCAGGCCGAGCAGGCGGCCATCGACCGGGCTGATGCACTCGAAGGTGGCACCCGACTCCGCATCGCGGTACTCGCCCTGCACGAACGCGCGGGTTTCGATGGTCAGGTTCTGGGCACGCTGTTCCCAGTCGGCACGAGTCAGGCTAGTCATTCCGGCATCCTCATAAGGTGGAAGTGGCGCCTTGTTCAGGCGCGCACTGTCAATAATTCTGCAAGGCCAGTTAGCTGGCCAAATCCTGTGCGCCACACTAAACCACTGGGCTGGGGCTTTTCAATATTTTTGACAAAGTCGTGCAAAAAGCCTTGTCATGTTCGTTTTATTAAACATAGACTGCCGCCACGCTACTCCCGTCGCGGCCCCTCCAGGCCGTGCGCTCGTCGCCACCGATCACCATGGATACGCCAGATGAACATCGAGCAGATCGTCGACTTCGCCCAGGCCAACACCGCCCCCGAACACTATCGTCCAGCCCAGGAGAAAGTGCTCAAGGGTGACCCCGAGCAGAGCGTGCGCAACCACTACAGCAGCCCCTGCGGCCAGTTCAGCACCGGCATCTGGGAAGGCGCTGTCGGCCAGTGGACGGTGAGCTACACCGAGCACGAGTACTGCGAGATCCTCCAGGGCGTTTCCGTACTGCGTGATGCCGATGGCAACGCCAAGACCGTGCGCGCCGGCGACCGCTTCGTGATTCCTGCCGGCTTCTCCGGCACCTGGGAAGTCCTGGAAACCTGCCGCAAGGTCTATGTGATCTTCGAGCCCAGTTAAGCGCCCCGGTTCCTGTTGCTTGTCACCCTTTGGCCCGCCTTGTGCGGGCCTTTTTCTGCCCGCCGTACCGGCAAAAAAAGACCCGCACAAGGCGGGTCTCAGGGGCGCCCGGCCTGGCGAGCCGCGGGCGCAGGTATGACAGACGCGGCTCAGGCCAGCTCGTCGAAGCACTCGGCGACGATGGCGATGCCCTTTTCCAGCTGCGCGTCAGGGATGGTGACGGGCATCAGGAAGCGGATGACGTTGTAGTAGGTGCCGCAGGACAGCAGGATCAGGCCCTTCTCGCGTGCACGGGCGACGATCTTGCCGACCAGCTCGGCCGCCGGCTTGTCGTGGTCACCGCCTTCGAACAGCTCGATGGCGACCATCGAACCGAGGCCACGTACGTCACCGATCACCTTGTGCTTGGCGGCGATGGCATTGAGGCCGGCCTTGAGCATCTCGCCCACGGCGTTGGAACGCTGCAGCAGGTTCTCTTCGTCGAAGACCTTCAGCACGGCCAGGGCCGCGGCGCAGGCGATGGGGCTGCCGGCGTAGGTGCCGCCCAGGCCGCCGGGGGCGATCTTGTCCATGATCTCGGCCTTGCCGCACACGCCGGAGATCGGGAAACCGCCGCCAACGGACTTGGCGAAAGTGGTCAGGTCCGGGATCACGCCCAGTTGTTCGGTGGCGAAGAAGGTGCCGGTACGGCCTGCACCGGTCTGCACTTCGTCAGCGATCAGGAGGATGCCGTGCTGGTCGCACAGGGCACGCAGGCGCTGCATGAACGGCTTGGAGTTGACGTAGAAACCACCCTCGCCCTGGACCGGCTCGATGATGATCGCGGCAATGTCCTGCGGCTGCGCGTCGTTCTTGAAGATGCGCTCGATGCTGGCGATGGACTCGTCCTCGCTCACGCCATGCAGCGGGCACGGCGCCTGGGCGCGGTACACACCGGCGGGCATCAGGCCCATGCCGGCGGAGTACGGTACCACCTTGCCGGTCAGCGACAGGGTCATCATGGTGCGGCCGTGGTAGGCGCCGGTGAAGGCGATCACACCGGCGCGGCCGGTGGCGGCACGGGCGATCTTCACCGCGTTCTCGACGGCTTCGGAGCCGGAGGTGACCAGCAGGGTCTTCTTGGCGAAGTCGCCCGGCACACGCTTGGCGATCTCTTCGCACAGCTCGATGTAGGGCTCGTACGCCAGCACCTGGAAGCAGGTGTGGCTCAGCTTGCCCAGCTGCTCCTGAACGGCGGCGATCACCTTCGGATGCAGGTGGCCGGTGTTCAGCACGGCGATACCGCCGGCGAAATCGATGTATTCGCGACCCTCGACGTCCCAGACGGTGGCGTTCTCGGCGCGCTCGGCGACGATCGGGTGGATCTGGCCGACGCCACGCGGTACGGCGGCTTGGCGGCGTTGCAACAGGGATTCGTTAGTCTTGCTCATGGTGTCCTCATGGCCGTCATCGGGCGGCTCGGTGAAAGGATGAATGCCCCCGGCGGGTGGTCGGCGCAGCATACGATGATCGACTGCGCCGGGCCGGCGGGGACGCAACAGGTTCTACTCGGTACAACCGGGGGCGCCGCGCGCTCTTTCGCACCTTGCCCCCATCTGGAAACCATCAGGTTCCCGAATCAGATGCCGCCCAGGCACATGTACTTGATCTCGAGGTAATCCTCGATCCCGTACTTAGAACCCTCGCGGCCCAGGCCGGACGCCTTCACGCCGCCGAACGGCGCCACTTCGTTGGAGATCAGGCCGGTGTTGATCCCCACCATGCCGTACTCCAGCGCCTCGGCCACGCGGAACACGCGGCCCAGATCACGGGCGTAGAAATACGAGGCCAGGCCGAACTCGGTGTCGTTGGCCATGGCGATCACTTCGGCGTCGTCCTTGAAGCGGAACAGCGGCGCCAGCGGGCCGAAGGTCTCTTCCTTGGCCACGGCGGCGTTCTTCGGCACGTCGACCAGGATGGTCGGCTCGAAGAAGGTGCCACCGAGGGCATGCGGCTTGCCACCGAGGGCCAGCTTGGCGCCCTTGGCCAGCGCGTCCTCGATGTGCTCCTGGACCTTGGCTACCGCTTTCTCGTCGATCAGCGGGCCGGTGGTGGTGCCATCTTCCAGGCCGTTGCCGATCTTCAGCTTGGCCACGGCTGCCTTGAGCTTGTCGGCAAAGGCGTCGTACACGCCATCCTGCACGTAGATGCGGTTGGCGCACACGCAGGTCTGGCCGTTGTTGCGATACTTGGAGATCAGCGCGCCTTCCACGGCGGCATCCAGGTCGGCGTCGTCGAAGACGATGAACGGCGCGTTGCCGCCCAGCTCCAGCGATACCTTCTTGATGTCCTGGGCGCACTCGGCCATCAGCTGGCGACCGATTTCGGTCGAACCGGTGAAGGACAGCTTGCGCACGATCGGGTTGCCGGTCAGCTCGCCACCCACTTCACCGGCGCTGCCGGTGACCACGCTCAGCACGCCTTGCGGAATACCGGCGCGTTCGGCCAGTTCGACCAGGGCCAGGGCGGAGAACGGCGTCTGCGACGCCGGCTTGATGACCATGGTGCAACCGGCGGCCAGCGCCGGGCCGGCCTTGCGGGTGATCATCGCGGCC
The DNA here is from genome assembly GCF_013357275.1 of Pseudomonas sp. BMW13. NCBI lineage: Bacteria > Pseudomonadati > Pseudomonadota > Gammaproteobacteria > Pseudomonadales > Pseudomonadaceae > Pseudomonas > Pseudomonas sp. BMW13. Next base: position 75,680 of record NZ_SUKD01000036.1, read on the forward strand.
GGGAAGTTCCACGGGGTGATCGCAGCGGTGACACCGATCGGCTGCTTGATCACGATCAGGCGCTTGTCCGGCTGGTGGCCCGGAATCACGTCACCGTAGACACGCTTGGCTTCCTCGGCAAACCACTCGATGAAGGAGGCGGCGTAGGCGATCTCGCCCTTGGCCTCGGCCAGCGGCTTGCCCTGCTCCAGGGTCATCAGGCGACCGAGGTCGTCCTGGTTCTCCATCAGCAACTCGAACCAGCGACGCAACTTGCCCGCACGTTCCTTGGCGGTCAGCGCGCGCCAGGCCGGCAGCGCCTTCTCGGCGGCCTCGATGGCACGACGGGTTTCCGCGCGGCCCATCTTCGGTACATGACCGATGATCTCGCCGGTCGCCGGGTTGTTCACGGCGATGGTCTGGCCGCTGTCGGCATCCAGCCACTGGCCATCGATATAGGCCTGCTGGCGGAACAGTTGGGCGTCTTGCAGTTGCATGGCAGTCTCCTTCAGATGCCGACGCCAGGCGTCGGGGGTGGAGTCATTGAGCAGGGTCCACGCAACGTACAGCGCTACGTGGGCCAGGTAATGGATTCAGAGTGGCGGATTGGCGAAGGGTTCGAAATAGCTGAACACTGCGTTTGAAATCTCAAACGAATCCTAGGATCGGCACGGGTAAAGGGCAATACCCGGAGGGGCTAAATCGACGAAAGAATGACAAAAAACTTGTGACAGGGGCCCTCGGCAGGGCAAAAAGTGTAAAGCTCGTTTGAAATAACGAACACTCATGCACAATGGACGCTAACCGCCGACATGCGTATGATTGCGCCCCGCAACGCATCCGTAGCTCAGCTGGATAGAGTACTGCCCTCCGAAGGCAGGGGTCGTGGGTTCGAATCCCGCCGGATGCGCCAGATAATGAAAAGCCCCAGGTGAAAACCTGGGGCCTTTTTGTTTCTGCAGGTGCGACTCAGTTGTGAACCTGCTTGATGCCATATGGCAGCGCAACGGTATCGACGACGATATCCGCCGGCAGCGAGTACAGAGTGAGAATGCGACAGGCAATAGATGCCTAGCACCAGAGCGTGTCAGGGAAGTAGCCGCGCTTGAGATCCCCTGAGCAGAACCGCAGGCCAACATCACGGGCCGTACCCGAAGGCGTTGCTGCTGGTACGTTCGAAGAGCGTGCCACAAGCGGCGAGCGCACCGCCCAGAACACCAGCGCCGGACTTCGATGAAGGCGTTTGAGCATGAGCAATCCCTTTCTGCCAGAGCCTTCCTGGCCGATGTCGCAGGATGCGTATCGCAAACTCCGCGAACAACTTGATAGCTGGATGCGCATCACATCGTGACGTCAGGGCATATGAAGGCCTGGAAACGCGATAGAACCCAGGCAGTAGAGCGGACTCATAGATCAGAGACGAGCCACATCTCGTTACGCGCCCTAGGGTTTACCGTTCATGGTGCATACATCGCGACGGCAATGGCCTTATCAGGCGTTCGTAGGTGCTCGAGATGAGCAGCAGAGGATGGAGGAAAGCGCATGGAAATTCTGACGCTGATCGTGACCGCCTTCGTGGTGCTCTCGATTTATTCCTGGCAACGCTCGAGGCCCAAATTACCTCAGCAGCGGCGCAAGCGCAGCGGTCTGAACGGGCAGGATTCCAACCCTGACCTCGGGGGCGGAGGCTTCGGCGATGGTGGTGGAGGCGGAGACTAGGCCACAAAGTACAAGGCCCAGGTGTCGAACCCTAGCCTTGTGCCTTATCGACACTATCAGTTGCTGCCCATCAGCACCGGGGCATTCGCAGGCAGGCTAGAGCTCTCTGGGTTGATCATCCTCGCGTTGATCCTTTCCAGACTTGCGACGCAGCCAGCGGCGAATATCACCGATGATCATCACGACGGCACCAATGACGGTGAGCGCAACGAAGGCAAACACGAATTTGGCCAGCAGATCAATTGCGCTGGCGGCAAGACGCTGATTGCCATATGAGAAACTGGCCAGCGCCAGGTCGTTAAACCCCAGCGTCAGCAGTACGGGAAGAGCGACCCTGAATACTCGCAGGCATTTCAAAGCGACAGAGTTCATCGTCTTGCCTCGTAGATATCACGGGGCAGCATGGCAGTATCGACGACGAAATCCACCGGCATCGAATAAACCGTCAACACCGGGCAGGCTATCGATGCCCAGCACCAGAGCGTGGCCGGGAAGTAGCCGCGATTGAGTTCATCGGAGCCAAACAGCAGGCCAAAGTTGTAGGCAGTGCCGGAGTAATAATCGGGCCCGAAATGGCTGCTAGATGATCGGCCGAACAGTGTGCCGCAGCCAGACAATGCGCTCACTAGAATAGCCAGCGCGGAGATTCGATAAATGCGTTTGAGCATGAAATCCTTTTCCATTCGAGGCCATCATGGCCGCAAAGCAGGGTACGCATCTGCCCGCCAGGCCACAACCTCGACTACCGCTTCCGGCCTGAAGATGTGGCTTAGATCACTCCCAGCGTTGGCGCCCAGGCGATGTCGCCAAGGTAATCATCCAGGCGGTGGAGAAAACTCAGGCAGCCGCCAAGTAAGACTGCAACCGCCTGAACGAACAATGCCGCACCCAAGGGTGCGGCATTGTTCGTTACAGCGCTCGAATCAGCTCAGCGCGTCGCGGCTGTGCACGCCGTCGACCAGGCGCTGGATACCCAGCGGGTTGGCGTTCTGCAGGGCCTCTGGCAGGACATCGTCCGGGTAGTTCTGGTAGCACACCGGACGCAGAAAGCGGTGGATCGCCAGGGTGCCGACGGACGTGCCACGGGCGTCGGAGGTCGCCGGGTACGGGCCGCCATGGACCATGGCATCACAGACTTCCACGCCGGTCGGGTAGCCGTTGAGCAGCACGCGGCCGGCTTTGACTTCCAGCAGCGGCAGCAGGTCGCGGAAGGCGTCGAGGTCGTCGCGTTCGGCAATCAGGGTCGCGGTCAGCTGGCCGTGCATGCTCTGCAGGGCGCGGGTCAGCTCGGCGCTGTCGGCGACTTCGATGACGATGGTGGTCGGGCCGAAGACTTCTTCCTGCAGCAGGTGGTCACCTTCCAGCAGCATGCTGACGTCGGCCTTGAACAGTTGCGGCTGGGCCTGGTTGCCGGCCTGCTCGTTGCCTGCCAGGCGGCTGACCCGGGCATGCCCGCTGAGCTGCGCCACACCGTTGGCATAGCTGCGCAGGGTGCCGGCGTTGAGCATGGTCTGCGCCGGTTGTGCGCCGATGGCATCGGCCAGCCCGGCGACGAACTCGCTGAACTCGGCACTGCGAATGCCGATGACCAGGCCCGGGTTGGTGCAGAACTGACCGCAACCCAGGACCACGGAGCCGGCCAGTTCCTTGGCCACGGTGGCGCCACGCGCCTTCAGTGCACCCGGCAGGACGATCACCGGGTTGACGCTGGACATCTCGGCGAACACCGGGATCGGCTGCGGACGGGCAGCGGCCATGTCGCACAGGGCACGACCGCCTTTCAGCGAACCGGTGAAGCCTACGGCCTGAATGGCCGGGTGCTTGACCAGGATCTCGCCGACGCCGCCGCCGAAGATCATGTTGAACACGCCCTTGGGCATGCCGGTCTTCTCCGCGGCGCGGATCAGCGCATCGGCCACGCACTCGGCGGTCGCCATGTGGCCGCTGTGCGCCTTGAACACCACCGGACAGCCGGCCGCCAGGGCCGACGCGGTATCGCCACCGGCGGTGGAGAAGGCCAGCGGGAAGTTGCTGGCACCGAAGACCGCGACCGGGCCGACGCCGATCTGGTACTGGCGCAGGTCCGGACGCGGCAGCGGCTGGCGCTCCGGCAGGGCGCGGTCGATGCGTGCACCATAGAAGTCGCCGCGACGCAGGACCTTGGCGAACAGGCGCATCTGGCCGCTTGTACGGCCACGCTCGCCCTGGATGCGGGCAGCCGGCAGCGCCGTCTCGCGGGTGACCAGCGCGACGAAGTCGTCGCCGAGGGCGTCGATCTCGTCGGCGATGGCCTCGAGGAACTCGGCGCGGCGCACGGCCGACAGGTTGCGATAGAGCGGATAGGCGGCGGCAGCGGCCTGGGCAGCGGCGTCGACTTCTTTCGGCGTGGCCTGGATGAAGGTGTAGGGCAGCGCTTCACCGCTGCTGGCGTCGAGGCTCTTGTGCTCCACGGTGCCCGCAGCACGGCGCTCACCGCCGATGTAATTGTGGCCAGTCAGACTCAGCATGGCGTTCTCCTGTCAGATGATGGCGAACGGGGCGCCATCGGGACACTGTATGAGCCCGGCAGCAATGCCGGGATTCGCAACCGTCTGCACAGTTGTAGGACGTATGATAAGTGATGACTTAGGTATTTGTCCTCCCCCGGCAGTCTCGCGACTTTCCTGCAGGCGATCGGGCACGACAGCCTGCCCAGTGGCGGCGGTGAGTTCCGCAGCATGGAGGAACGTCGCTGCAGCACGGCAGCGAGGGGTGCGCCGGCCCTCTGGCGGGCCGGCAGGTCTTGCAGCTGCTGCGCAGTCAGCGACTGAGCATGAAGGTCTCGAACTCCAGGTCTTCCAGCGCGTCATTGAGCCGGTACAGGCCCAGCAGTACGCACAGCAGCAGCGACAGGGTGAAGCCGTAGCCGAAGAAGGTCGGGCCGAGCATCTGGCTGAACAGGGTCAACGCACCGTTGGCCAGTACGAACAGCACGCACAGTTCGAGCACGATGGCGCGCTTGTCCAGATAGAAGAACACGTTGAGCAGGGCCATGAACACGACCTGGATGCTCACGCCTATCACGTCGATGTAGAACAGCGGCAGGTAGTAGTGGGAGATGCCCAGCCACGACAGCAGCTGCGGCGCCAGCAGGAACAGCAGCACCAGTGTCAGGCCCTGCACCTTGCAGATTTCCATCAGGCCCTGACGGATCGCCAGGATCATCTGCTCCTTCAGCCAGCCGATGTGCTGCAGGGTTTCACCTCCCCGGATCGCGTCGTAGACGCGCTCGTACCATTCGGCGAAGTCCGTCTCGATGCGCACCAGGAACACGGCCATGCCGGGGATGATCGACAGGTAGGCGAGGAAGATCGGCAGGTCGTAGAGAATCGAGGCGCGCAACGGGCCGATCACCGCTTCCGAGGTCGTCGGGTTGAACCAGAAGATGAACTTGTCGATCCAGATGCCCAGGTTGTAACAGAGCCCGGTCAGCAGCAGGCTGATGAACACCTGGCGGCGCTTGAGGAAGTCGAAGGCGACCAGGCGCTCGGCCGGATACTCACGGAGGATGTCGAAGAGGAAGATGAACAGCAGGCTGGAGTGGCCGATCAGCAGGCCCAGCAGCAGGCCGTCGATGTTCAGGAAGCGCAGCAGGTAGGCCGACGCCACCATCAGCGAATAGCCGAGGAACATCACCCCGAGGATGCGGTTGTACGCCTTCATCCCCGACAGGAAGATGATCACCAGCCACAGGTTGCAGAGCACGACGAAGTTGGCCATCACCAGCAGGCGGTAGGAGAAGGACTGGTCGAACAGCAGGCTCAGCACGATGATCGCCAGCAGCCCGGAAAACACCGTGACCAGCAGCAGGATGCCCACCAGGTTGGGCAGGATCATGTCCAGGCGGCGCTCGAACAGGCGATCGGAGACGAAGCGGGTGAAGAACAGCTGCAGGCCGCCGGTCAGGATCAGCGACGTGGCCATCAGGTAGGTCACCGTGACCAGGAACTGGCCGATCAGCGTTTCCGGCAGCACCGCCCCCAGGCTCAGCACACCGATGAGCATCACGCTGATGATCGACAGCACCCAGGGGCCGGAGCTGATCAGGCCGGCATACAGGTAGGCGCGCATCGTCGAGGTGTAGGAATCCTTGGAGAGGATCTTCCTCAGTTCAAAACCTATGCCGGCCATCTACGCGCTCTCCGTGCCTTCGCGGTACAGCTCGCGGTAACGGGCGAGCATCAGTTCTTCGGTGTAGTAGCGCCGCACACGTTCGAGGCCGACCGCCTGGGCGGCATGCCAGCGCTGCGGATCGCGTAGCAGGGAGAGGATTGCCCGCGAGGTGGCCTGGGGGTCGGCGATCGCCACCACCTCGCCAGCCGTGCCGAGCTGGCGATCCTCCTCGCTAAAGCCCTCGACCAGCTCGCGACAGGAGCCGACGTCGCTGGTCACCACCGGCGTACCGGCCGCCCAGGCCTCCAGCACCACCAGCGGCTGCGCCTCGCTGATCGAGGTCAGGACCATCACGCCCAGCTGCGGGACGACCTCGCGCACCTGGCGGAAACCGAGAAAACGCACCTTGTCCTGCAGGCCGAGACTCGCCACCAGGCTGTGGCATTCGGCGGCGTAGTCGGGGTCTTCCTCTTCCGGGCCGACGATCCAGCCCTCGGCCTCCGGAATGACACTGACCACGCCACGGATGGCGCGGATGAAGGTCTTGACGTCCTTGATCGGCACCACGCGCCCGACCAGCCCCGCCACCGCCGGTACGCCCTCGGGACGGCTGGCCAGCGCCTGGTCCCAGCTGTCGAGGTCGATACCGTTGGGAATCACCCGGGTACGCTCGGCAGGCGCCCCATCGCTGACCTGGCGCAGGCGATTGCCTTCGTACAGGGCGATGATCGAATGCGCCGAGCGATAGGTGATCAGGCCGATGCGCTCGAAGAAGCGGATCCACAGGCGGCGGATGTAGCTGACTTCCGCATCCAGGCCGGTGCTCAGGCGCTCGTCCGGGCTCTCGGCGATCCAGCCCGCCTGGGCCAGGTCGATCTTGCGCTCCTTGGTGTAGATGCCGTGCTCGCTGAGCAGGTAGTGGCAACCCCAGCGGCGCTGCAGCACGCTACCGAGCAGGCCGGCGTAGCCGGTCGAGATGGAGTGCAGCATGCGCGCCCGCGGCAGGCTCCGGGACACCTCGGCGAGCATGAACAGCGGCGCCTGCATCGAGCGCAGCGTCCAGAAATAGTTGACGAACGAGGGGTCGGCGCAGTGCTGGGTGTAGCCATCGACCATGGCGTCCCAGCTGGCGCGGCTCTGCATGAACGCCTCACGGCCGATGCGCCCCACCGCCAGGGTGTCGACGAAGGCATCGCCCTGCTCGCTGCCCGGTTCTTCCGGGTAATGCAGGAAGCGGTGCACGTCCATCATCAGCTCGGCGAGCTCCGGCGTCGCCCGCGAGCTGGTAGCGGGCATGGCGCTCCAGGCGTCCTCGAGGAAGTGTTCCTGGATGTGCACGACATTGTCCGGAATCGCGTAGTGCCGCTTGCCGTAGGCCTCCTTCTGGCCGCCGATGAACAGCACCGAGAAGGTCAGCTCGGGCAGGCCCAGGATCAGTTGGTTGATCCAGCTGGAGACACCGCCGCGCACGTACGGCCAGGTACCCTCGAGCAGCAGGCAGATATCGACGTTCTGCACGTCGGGAACGGTGGTTTTCTCACTCATAGCCAGTATTTTGCCAATGCCGCGAAGGGGGGGCGTTGCAACATGTCAGCCGGCATGCTGGCCAGCATCTGCGGGATTTCGTCGTAGCGTTGCCGGCGGAAGGCGATCTCGGCCTGGTAGGGCGCCAGCTGCGCCGCGCCCGTGCCGGTCTGCGCCGCCTGCTCGAACTGGGACGAGGCCTCGTCCAGGTTGCCCAGTTCCATGGCGATACGCCCGGCCAGCAGATGCAGCTCGCCACTCGGCTCACCCTGCAGCGCCGTGCCGACATGGCTCCAGGCCTGCTGCAGCACGTGTTCGAGCACGCTGCCCTGGGCCAGGCCGACGTAGGCCAGCTCCCAGTACCAGCGCGCCAGCTGGCCATGCAGGGCGAACTTGCGCTCGGCCTTGGTCTTTTCCATGCTCGCCAGCGCCTGTTCGATGCGCTGGTTGATGCGGCTTTCGCGCTGGTCGAGCATCGAGTAGGCCAGCAGGCGCACGTCATCGGAGGGGTCGCGCAGGGCCAGCTTGAGAATCGGGATGGCTTCCTTGCTGCGCATGCGCCGCGTGGCGAAGATCGCCGTCAGGCGCTGGTCCGGGTCCGGCGCGTGGCGCAGCACGTCCTGCAGGCCGCCGTCGCTGAACATCAGTTCGCGCGTGCGCTCCCGTGGGCGGAACGGCAGCTCGGGCACCGCCGTCGCTTCCCAGGGCTGGACCTTGCGCTTGCGCGGCAGGTAGAGCGCGGGGAACAGCGCCAGGGCGACGCCGATCATGCCGATCAGCGGAATGAAGAACGACAGGCTGAAGATGAACAGCGGGCTCCACGGCAGCGGAAAGCGATAACGGCGTGGCAGCAGCAGCCAGATGCCGGCGGTCAGCATGGCGCTGCCCAGGCCATGCGCGGAGGCATACAGCAACGCTGCCTGGTGTGCCGGCAGGTCGCTGACCGCACTGGCCCAGCTGCCCAGTTCGAGCAGCGCGGCGCCGCTAAACAGCCACTTGCTGATCATTCAGGGCACACTCGTTGAACAGGAAGTGCCGCAGCGCATCGCGCTCGTCGCCACCTTCGAAGAGGAATCGATGGGTCTGCACACCCAGTGATTCCAGCTCGCGACCCTGGCCGAAGCGCTCGGCGAAGAGTTGCTTCAGACGCACCAGATAGCCCTTGGAGCCCTCGCCCGACGTCAGCGGCAGGAGGACCAGCACCAGGCGGCTGCCGCGCCCGTTGATGACCTTCAGTTGCACGTCCAGACCACGCTGGCTGCTCTCCAGCAGGCGCTGGACCTCCTCGCCGTTGTCCTCCGCCAGCTCGAAGGCGAAGAGGCTGGCCGGCAGGCCGTGATCGCGCGCATCGCTGAGCGAACGCTTGAGCAGCTGCGAGTACTGCTGGGCGTCGGCATCCGGCAGCTGCAGGGCCTGCGCATCGCTCATCAGCAGGTCGGCGATGTGCCCGGCGAGGATGGCCAGCAGGCTGAAGCTGCGCTCATGGAACATGAAGAACGGCATCTGCTGAATGGCCAGCACGGCCAGGATGCGCTCCTCGGTGTCGATCAGCGGCACACAGGCCTGCAACATCGAATGGCGCCCGCCCTCTCCACGATCGAGCACGTCGGAACGCACGCTGACCAGCTCGCCACGCTCCAGGCACTGCTTCAGCAGGATGTCGGCGCCCTTGAGCTCGCCCATCTCCCCCAGCACGGCCAGCGGCTGCTGGGCGATACGCTGGTTGTCGATGACCCGGTACAGTCCCGCGACCCGCAGCGAGCCGTACTGGCCGAGCAGCGACAGCACCGAATCGGCCAGCGTCTTCAGCGCATCGTGATCCCCCGGCAGCGCACGCAGTTGCTGGCGCAGGCTGAGCAGCGAGCTGCGCAGGCTCTGGTCGTTGCCGGCCACCCGCTGTTCCAGGCGGTCGTGGGAAATGCGCAGGATGTGGTGGGAACGGGTGAACTCGTCGAGGCGCAGCTGGCGGTATTCGTTGGCCAGGCTCAGGCGCTCCAGACGGCGTTCCCAGATGTCGCGGAATTCGCCGACCAGCATGCTGCACAGCAGCATGCCGACGATGAAGGAGGCTGGCGTATCCGCGTACAGCTCGTGCCCCGCGATGCGCAGCACGAACAGCGCCGCGATCAGCAGCGCCGCACTGAACAGCCCCTGGAGGAATCCGTAGCGAACGCCGAGCAGTATCGGCACCAGGATCATCCAGGGGAACGACGCTGCCACGAGCAGCGGGTCCGCCGGCGACAGCCAGTAGCCGAAACCGAGGGCCAGGAGCGTCAGCAGGCAGCTTTCCCACCAGGAAACGCGGCCGCTGGCCCTTGGCGCTAGAGTGAAATCCTTGTGGGCAGACTGCATCGTGATTACTCGAAGTCGAGGTTACCTACCAGTTTGCGCAGCACTTTCTGGGCAGCACCTGCAACGCTCTCACGGGACCAGCCGGCGCGTGCGCCACTGGAACTCCAGACCACACGACCGCTGGCCGGTTCGAGAATCTGCAGGCTGATGCCGACTGCCGGCTCGCCGTCCAGGCCGTTCTTGTACTGCCACTCTTCCACGCTACCAGTGATCACGTAGGCCAGCTTCTGCTCACGCGCCCAGGCCAGCGCCTGGCTCTGACGCTCACGGTCGTCCTGCAGCAGCAGGTCCTTCTGCGGTTGCTGCGGGTACATCAGCGGGGTCACACCCTCCTCAGCCAGGATGCTGATCAGGATCTGCTCGGCGCGCTCGCCGGCCTGCGGCGCCTGGGCATAGTTGACCAGCGGGGCGACGCCCCACGAGGCATCGCGCGGCAGCGTCTGGTTGCCGCCGCCGCTGAAACTGGAGCAACCCGTGACGAACAGTGCAATGGCCACCAGGGCCAGGCAACGTATGCTTTGCATCTTCATTCCTCCTTTGAGAATCCTTGCTTAGCGCCCGAAACGGGTGCTGTAGGTAATACCGAGCGAACCACCGGGATCACCCTCCCCCCCTCTGGGGGCAGACTGATAACCGAGGGTCATGGCCAGCTCGTCGTCGCCGAACAGCTCGACGCCGATGCCGACGTTGATGCCGTAGTTGAATTGCCGCTCCGTCCACTGCCAGCCGGCGAGGGTATCGATCATCCAGGTGAACTGCGGACGTGTCCTGTTCAGGGCGCCCGGGAAGCCTCGCCGCCAGGTGCTGGCGACATAGAGCTGACCATAGCGGCTCTGCATCAGCTCGGTGCCTTCGATCGTGGCGCCCGGCTCGTTGTCGAACGGAATGTAGGCACCGCCATTGGCGTTGAGCAGGTCAGTGGCGACCTCGCTCTCCACACTGTTGTTCTGATAGTCCACGCCCGAACGCAGCAACCAGGACGGGTCGTCGAAGAACACCGTGTGGCCCCACTCCAGCGACACGCCCTGGCCGCTGCCGATGGCATCGCCCTGCCGGGAACTGTAGCGGTTGTGCGTCAGCGACCAGCTCAACTGGTCACGCGCGGAGAAGCCGTGCTGGCCCCGGAGACGCACGCCGTCGCGCATGCCCAGGGCGCGCAGCAGGCCGGTGTCCTCGGCCTCGCGGTGCCAGTCGAACGCCAGCCCCAGCTCATCACGCGAGCTCAGGCGCCAGCTGCGTTCGATGCCCAGGCCATGGCGGTCATCGTCGTCGCGCAGGCTGCTGTCGAGAATCAGGCGCAGGTCACCGTCGTCCAGCGTGCGGCGCGCCTCCAGCTTGAGGTTGCGCTCGTTGCCGAGTACCGCGCTGTCCAGATTCGGGCTGTTGTAGCGGCCCTGCTCGAGCTGCAGGTCGGCATACCAGTCATCGCCGAGGTAGCGGGCCACCTGCAGACGCGGCCCCTTGATGTCCAGGTCGCCGAAGTCTGTATTCTGCCACCCCAGCTGCAAGCCCTGCGGGGAGCGCTCGAGCATGCCGGTGGTCTGCGAGAGCAGCTGCTGGCGAATCGAATCCGGTTGTCCATCGCCCAGGGCGCTGAGTCCCGAGGCCAGCGCCTCGCCCTCATGGCCGAGACGCGAGAGCACTTCCACCGTATTCGCGGCATCGAGCCCACCGTGTTCGAGCAGACGCTGCATCTGCGCATGGTTGTCGTTGCGCAGCGCCTGCTGAATCTCGTCGTAGCTGCCGGCCTTCAGCCCGCGCGCCGCCCCCCAGGCCAGCCAGTCGTCCTTCAGCGCCGACTGGTTGCTGGCATCGAGGCGCTCGAGGAAATGCTCGAACCACAGCTGCAGCGTCGCCTGCTCGCCGTTCCACAGACGCTTCGCCTGCGCCAGCGACGTCAGCGTGCCCTGCGACCCGGCCAGCAGGCGCAGGTACATGGCATAGCCTTCGGGCGTCGCGGTGACGCGTTGCAGATTGAGGTCGCGCAGCAGCTGGCGGCGCAGACGCCAGGCCAGGTCTGCGTAGCCGGCGGCCTCGGCCGCGTCGGCGTAGGCCGCGAGCACCAGACGGTCCGATGGATTCGACTTGAGGTACTGACGGAACCAGCGCAAGGCTTCCCGGGTGTTGTTGAGCAACATATAGCCGGTGGCATAGGGCAACCACAGCCGGCTGTCCGTCACGGCCAGGGCACGCCACTCCGGCAGCAGTTGCGCCAGCGAGTCGCGCTGGGCGTTGTCGATGTAGAACCACAGGATGCGCTGGCGCACCAGATTGTCACTGGGGAACAGCGCCAGCGCCTGCTGGTAGTAGGCCTGGGCCTGGTCGAAGTTGCCGTCCTGGGCAGCCAGCGCGGCACGGGCAACCCAGTACTGCGAGTTGTCGCGTCCATTGGGCGACTGTTCCGCGCCGGCCAGCAGCATTCTCAGGGCATTCCAGTCACCCAGTCGCTCCGCCAACTCCAGCGCGACGATCAGACGCGTCACCCGGCCCGTGCGTTGCCAGCTATCGATGAGAATCTGCAGGGATCGCTTGGGGTCGCTATCCCAGTACAGACGAATCAGGCGATCCTCATCCTCCAGCTCCAGGGGCACCTTCAGGCTCAGCAGGCGATCGTACGAGGCGCGCACTTCCCCATCACGCTCGAGTTCCCAGGCCAGATTGGCGCGCAGCTGCCAGAACTCGGGATCGTCGACCTCGGGTGAATCGGCTGCGGTCAGAACCTGCCAGGCCAGATCCGGCTCGAACAGGTTCCAGTGCACCTTGGCCCAGCGGATGCGCTCCTTGATCGTCAGCGGCTTGAGCGCTGCCAGGAGCTGCCACTGCTGCACTTCCTTCCTGAACTGCTGGGTGTTCTCCATCAGCATGCGCAGGCGCTGCCGCGCGAACAGGTGGTTGGGGTAGCGCTGCAGGTAGGCCACCAGCCAGGCCTCGGCATCCTCGGGGGTGCCGCGGGTTTCGTGGCTGTAGACCAGGGTGTCGATCTCCACATCGGTCATCTGCCGGTGGGCGTCGATGGTGGACAGCGTCGCGATCACCTGGTCGAAATCGAACAGCTGCAGGGCATAGCGCCAGACCCGCTCACGCAGCTCCGGGTCTTCGCGCTGCGCCAGCATCTGTACCCAGTAGCTCAGCGCCTGCTGGGTGTGTCCGGTCCACTCGGCCAGGCGCGCCACTTCGGCCACCATGTCGTAGTCGTCGGGTGTCAGCGCCAGCAACTCGGGGGCCAGCTGCCAGGCCCGGTCGACCGCACCGGATGCCAGGCTCAGGTGGAAATCGGCAGTCAGTGCGCGCGGGTCGTCCCTCTTCAGGCTCAGCCAGCGCTGAATGAAGCTTTCCTCCAGGTCATAGCGGCGCCCGCCCTGGGCGGCATCGACACCGGCTGCCAGCCAGTCGAGGGAAGCCTGTTGCGCGTCGAGTTCGTCCAGGTGCAGGGCCAGCAGTTGCGCCGCCTGCTCGGGATGATTCGCCGCGAGCAGGGCATCGAACGCTTCTCGCAGGTGTTCCATGCGCACCTGCGGATCGCTGTCTTCCGCCGCCAGCTGCTCATAGAGCTGCGCCGCGCCACTCTGGTCGTTGTTGGCCAGGCTCCAGATCGCCGCCTCGCCCAGCCAGTGCGTGCGCTTCTCGCTGTCGCGCTCGGCCAGCTCGCGGTAGGCCAGCACGGCGACGTCCAGTCCGCCGATCTCCAGCGAGTAGCGCGCCAGGCGCTCCAGCATGGCATTGTCCAGGTCGGCGATCTTCAGGCTGCGCAGTTCGTCGATCAGCGCCGCCCGCTGTGCATCGCTGATACCGTCCGGCTGGGCCTGGGCACGCAGCACGTCGAGCATCGCCGAGTAGAACGGCGTCGCGGACAGCAGACGGCCCTGCAACTGCTCCAGGTACTCGCGGGCACGGGTGAAGTCACCGACCTGAATCAGCTGATCGATCAGGCGCAGCTTGAGCTTGTCGTCTTCCGGGTGGGCCTTGATCAGCAGTTCGGTGTAACTGATGGCGACGGCGTCCGGCCGGTCGTCCGCGTCCGGCAGGAACACGTCCTCGCTCTTGTACGACAGCGCCAGCAACGCCACCACGAACCCGGCAACCAGCAGGATCATCCAGGGGTTGAGCAGGCGTGTGCGCGGCACCTTTTTCTTAGTTACAGATGAGTTGCGCATCGCTCACCTGCTTCATCGGCAATTCGAAGTGCCATACGCCATCGTCGTGCGTGCCGCTGAACCGGCCGCCCCCTGCCTTCACATGGCACGAACCGGCCGAGCGCACGCTGAAACTGAGCGGAAACTCGCCCTGGAAGGAAAACGTCACGCGCTTGTCGTCCAGGTAACGCCAGGCGGTCAGCGGAATGTTCGCCTCTTCCAGTGCCGGGCGCGGGTCACGGGTGTCGCGCAGGGCCAGCAGCGCATCGGCGCCGCTCAGGTGCACGTAGCGCCCCTGCGGCAGATCACGCACCCCGGCGACGCCCCTGGAGCGGGCCAGGTCCGGCCAGCCCAGGGCCGGATCCAGGCGCAGCGTGCGCATGCCTACCAGGCCCTTCACCTGCCAGCTGCCGTCGCTGCGCCTGGCCAGGCTGGCGCGGTACAGTCCCTCGACCCGCTTGATGTAGTCGCTCATCCACAGCGACAGCGGCTGGCCATCGAGAATGGTCTGGTAGGTCTGGCGCATGGCCCGGATGGAGGCCTGCTTGGTCCCCGAGTAGAAATGGTAATAGAGGTGGAAGCCGCGCAGGCGGCGCGGACTGTCGGTCAGCGCGAAGGTGTCCTGGACGTCGCGGAAGCCGTAGTAGGGTCCCGTCCACAGGTTGGTGTAGACGTTCTCGTTGATCACCGGGGCGTAGAAGTGCAGCCCGCCGGAGGTCGGCCGGATCAGCGGATAGAGACCGGTCAGCGAGGGGTAGGCCTTGGTCAGCACGGTGTTGCCGCCGTTGACGTTCGGCAGACCACTGTCATACGCCAGCTTGATGGTTTCGGCGCTGGGCATGGCATCACCGGACCAGAAGATCATCTTCACCGGCTTCTTCGGAGTGGTCAGGCGCTGGTTGATGTAGTCCCGCGTGCCGACGACCTCACGCGTGAGGTCCAGCGTCTTGTAGCCCGGAATGGCCATCATGTAGCCGTATTCCGCCTCGAAGTTCTCGCGCTGCGAGGCCTTTTCCGGCTGCCAGAAGAACGGGTGGCTGAAGGTATGGCTGGCGACTTCGACCTTGGGATTGGCGAAGATCTTGCGGGCGATGGGCTCCAGCTCACGCGCCAGGTGCGGGTACATGCCTCGCGGACCGACTTCACCCTCGATCACCGACACCGAGGTCAGCAGCGGGTAGGGATTGATGAAATCCTCCAGCACCTGGATACCCGAGTAAGGCGAACCGGGGACCTCGGCACGGGACACGAAACCATCGCCGTCCAGGTGCACGGTGGCGATGCGCCGGCCGTTCTCCGTGGTGCTGTCGGGGCGTGGCAACGCCGGCAGCTTGAAGGCACGGGCGATGAAGGCGAACGGGTCGAGCATCCAGCGCCGATGATCGAGCCCCTCCTCGAATACATAGGGCGCCATCGCGTAGCCGCCCCAGTCCCCGGTGGCCACCGGCACGTAGACACGGTCTTCGTTCTGCAGGGACAACGCTGCCTGGGTGCGCTCGGGCGCGGTCACGGTCAGCGGCGGAACTTCCCGCGTGCGCACACGCAGCGGTGCTTCGAAGCCGCCAACCAGCGTGGCGTCGTGGGACAGCAGCACGGCATCCTTGCCGACCGGCTGCGAGCGCGTGCGGATGCCCAGGCGATCCAGCAGGCTGTCGTTCTCGGTGGGCATCCCGGCGAGAAAGGCAATCGGCACCTGCTCGTCGAGACGCTGGCCCAGCCAGTTCTCGAAGTAATCGCGGTCCACCGGCGAGCCACTGGTCATCCACACCACGATGCCCGTGTAGAGCCCTTTCAGCGGGCGCTGCGGCAGCGTGGTATCGGCCGGCCAGTAGTCGACCCGGTACCCCAGGTATTCGAGCAGGCCGCCAAGGTGCACGTGCCCCGGATTGTCTTCGAGCTCGCCCTCGCGCGCATCGTAGACCAGGGCGATACGCCGGGGCTGGACCTCCACGCCGCTGATGCCCATGGCATTCAGCGCAGGGGAGGTCACGTAGGGGATGAAGCCTTCCTCGGTCAGCCGCGCAGCCAGCTGGCGCGCCTGTTCGCGCTGCTCTGGCGGCAGATACTCGATCGCCACCACAGGAATGCCCTGGGCCCGCACCTTGTCGAGGTGCAGCTGCAACCAGTCACGATCGCTCTGCGACACCGACTTGTAACCACCGCCCGCATCCCACCCGGCATAGAGGGACTCGACGGCGACTGCGGCGGCAACGCCCGGCAGCTCTGGCAGCACGTCGAAACCACGGTTGAAGAACAACTTGAGCGTCGGTTCACGCCGGTGCAGTTCGTTCAGCAGGCTCTTCAGCGCCTCGCGCTGACCGTCCTGGAGCGCCTGCGCCTGCAGATGGAAGCTGTCCAGGGTGTCGAGGAACAGGCCGGCGTACCCCTGCTGACGCAGCGCGCTGGCGCGCTCGAAGAGGTATTCGCGCCAGGCCGGAGAGTCCAGGTCCATCACCTGGCTGTTCCAGGCAGCGTTGCGCACAGCACTGGTCGCCTCGCTCAACCCCGCCTGGGTGACATCGCCAGCGAATTCGCCGACGGACAGGTAGGCGAAGACCTCACTGCCCTGGGCCTTGAGGTAATCCAGATCCTTCGACGCGGCATGACCGGGCTCGACCACCACCCACTCGAACTGCGACAACTCGGGCAGGGGCAACTGATCGGCGTACCAGAAGGCTACGCTGGCAGGCTGAGCAAATGTCGTGGAAGCGAAAAATGCGACCGCCAGGCCGAAAAGCCGGGCAATTCCCTTGGAGGACTTCACCTGCATGACCTACTGCACTGGAAAGAGCGCTTGTGCGCTTACTGCTCGACAAAAGCCTCTGACGAGACTTCCCCCATAAACGTCAGGAAACCGGCTCCACCCCACGGAAACCGAGCGAAACTTGACATCAAAAAGCTGGCATATTGAATCAGCCCAACCAAGGATATGTCAATTTTTTGATCAGACAATGACCAAAAAAACGAACAGCCCTCAAGTTAGTCAAATTACCGTCGAGCACTAACGTGAAATCCGTCACACGGGAAACAACCCTTTAATATCAGGGACAAAGGCGTGTCGAGGCGGAGCGCCAAAAACCTGTCAAGACGCGGATTCGCGAATGCCGCCGCCCATTCCACCGACAGACGGTCACGAAGCCGTTGCGCGGCGCCACCTCAATCCAGACCAGCAGCCCGTCGCTGCGCTATCCGCCAGGACGCCAGCGAGCCAGCGGATTCACACCGGCGCGCTGGCCTGCATGGAGGCACGAGCGGAGAACGCCAGCTGGAAGTCACGCAGCAGCGGATGCGTGGCACGCCAGTCGAGGTCGGCGAAGCGAAAATCCAGATAGCCCAGGGCACAGGCCACGCCGATCTGCGCCAGATCGAGCGGCCCCTGCAGCTGTGCGGCCTGACGTTCCAGCTCGGCCAACGCCCGCCACACCTTGCCCAGCTGGCCATCGAGCCAGGCCTGCGACTGTTGCTCAGGCTCGCGCACGGCCTTTTCGTAACGTGCGAGCAAGGCGGCCTCCATCAGGCCGTCGGCCAGGGCCGCCAGGCGCAACACCTGCCAGCGTCCGGCATCGACCGGCAACAGCCTGGACCCCTGATGCAAGGTGTCGAGGTACTCACAGATCACCCGGCTGTCGTACAGCGCCTGCCCATCATCGAGCAGCAGCACCGGTATCTTGCCCAGCGGGTTGGCCCGGTTGACCCGCTCGTTGAGCGTGGTCGGCAACACGGCAGTGTCGAGCAGCTCGATGTCCGCCAGCAAGCCGGCCTCGGCGGCCAGCACACGAACCTTGCGGGCGAAAGGTGAAGCAGCGGCGTAGATCAGTTGCATGAGGATGTTCCTGTGTCGTGTTGTGAGGAGGCTGGTGGAGGCCTTAGGCTGTACGTCACGTCAAACCGCGCGAACACCCCATGGTCATCGAGAAAAAGATCAATACGGCATCCGTGAACCTGAAAGCGCTGGACCCGCTCGACCATAGCCTGGAACTGCTGCATTTCGGCTTCCGTGGTCTCACCGTGGAGGCCGACCGCTTTCTCGACGCGCGCGGCCTGTCCCGTGTACACCACCGCATTCTGTATGTGATCGCCCGCGCCGACGCAATCAGCATCGGCGAACTGGCGAGCACACTGGGCGTCAGCAACCAGGCGCTGCATCGCCCGCTGTCGCACCTGTTCGAGCAGGACCTGGTGCAGTACCGCCGTGAACCAGGCAGACACCGCTTCAAGCTGCTGGCGCTGAGCGAGACCGGTACGACGCTGGAGGCCGAGGCCACCGAACTGGAGCGGCGCACCCTGCGTGACGCCCTGGCCAACACCGACATCGAGGGCCAGGATGCCTGGCGCCGTGTGATGCGGGCCCTGGCCGAGCAGCTCAACTGAGCAGACTCAGGTGATGCGCTCGCGCACCATGATGCACTTGGTCAGCGGCTGAATCAGCGCCTGCGGCGCCTCCTCCCAGCCCACCACCTGCGGGTCGAGCAGCAGCGGATCGCAACAGCCATCGTGCACCAGGTCCAGGACCTTGGGGATGTGCTGCTGCACGCTGCAGGCGCCGACCGAGAAGGTGACGTCGCGCAGGTACATGTCGAACAATGGAATCTTCGGATCGTCGAAGATGATGCCGATGCACGAGCAATGCCCGCCAGGAGCCAGCGCCAGCAGGCCACGCCGCAGGGCCTGATGATCGCGCGTGGCGGAGATCACCAGATCGTAGCTGCGATCGAGATCGCGCCCTGCCAGATCGACTCCGGCACCGCTCTTCGCTGCGAGCTGCTGGCGCAGTGGATGCTCGTCGAGGTAATCCACGCAGGCCGCGCCGGCGGCCTGCGCCATCTGTACGGCAAGCACGCCCAGGCTCTCCGTACCACCGACCACCAGCACACGGGCATCCTGCCGTGTGGACAGCGGTCGGCTGGCGGCCACCCAGGCATCGGTCAGGTTATCGCTGGCACTGGCGACCGCCACGGGGTCGAGCCCTTCCGGCAAGGGCACCAGCATGGCGTCGGCGAACGGCACCAGCACCTGCTCGGAGAACAGCCCACCCCAGTGACCGCCTGCCGGCACGCCATAGGCAGCCATGCGCGGCACCGCCGTGCAGGCGCTGGAGCGTCCGGCCAGACATTGCGCACAGGCACCACAGGCGATCTTCCATGGCACCGAAACCAGGTCACCACGGCGAAGGTTACGCACCGCCGAGCCCACGTCCAGCACCTCGGCCACGCATTCATGGCCCAGCGCGAACGGTGGTTTGAAGGGCGTGGTGCCAGCGATCAGGCGCCGATCCAGATCACAGGAAGCCGAGGCGATGGGCCTGACCAGCGCACTGGCCGACGCAGTGAGTTGCAGCTCGGGGCTCTCGACCCAGGCCAACTGGCCGGGCCCTTGAACGATGAGTTCCTTCATGCCCTGGGCACTCCGATGACGAAGGTGGTGGTGGCCTTGGCGCACAACTTGCCCTGCCCATCGAGGATATGCGCATCACAGATCGCCAGGCTGCGGGTGCGTTCGACGACCCAGCCGCGCACCCGATAGACCTCGCCGGGGCGCAGCGGGCGCACGTACTTGACGTTGAGGTCCACCGTCGAATGCGGCATGTCCGCCTCCAGGGTGGAGAACAGCGCCAGCGCCGCGGCACCGTCCAGGCAGGTGGCCGCAAAGCCGCCATGTACGGCGCCGGCCGGATTGAGATGACGCTGATCCGGGCGCCCCTCCAGGGTGATGCTGCCCGCCTCCACCTGTATCGCACGCAGCCCCATGGTCTCGCCGATGGGCGGAGCGGGCAGCTCGCCGCGGATCAATGCGTGCAGGACCCGCAGGCCGGAGGCTGCGGGCGGCGAAGTGACGTCGTTCATGCTGATACTCCTCAAGCGGTGCGGAGCATGGCGCAGGCGCGGACCTGTACCGATGCAGGACTGCTCGCAAGGTAACCCTTGCCCCTCATTCATATCAACACTGTTTAAATGACAAATGACGGGGCATTCCAGACATCGCCACCCGCCACCAAAGTCGCACCGGCCAATCACCGCTGGACCTCATGGATACGGCACAATCGGGCATCGCAGGAAAAGGACAGGCCGATGCTCATCGACGAAGAACTCACCCTGAAGAAGCTGGAGGTCTTTCTCGCCTTCATGCGCAGCGGCAACCTGGCGCGCGCGGCCAGCGAACTGCAGACCAGCAACGTCAGCGTGCATCGCGCCATCCACTCTCTGGAGAGTGCCCTGCGCTGCCCGCTGTTCAAGCACGAGGGGCGCAACCTGATCCCGCTGGAAAGCGCCTACTGCCTGGAAGAAAAGGCGCAGAAGCTGATCCAGGACGCCCAGGAGATGGTGCGCCTGACCCGCGAGGCAGCTGGCTTCGGCGCCGAGCGCTTCAAGCTGGGCGCCCTCTACTCGCTGACGGTGAAGACCGTGCCGCAACTGATCATGGGCCTGAAGCTGCGGCGCAGCGAGCTGAACATCGACCTGGTCCTCGGCTCCAACGTCGACCTGCTGTACAAGCTGAAGAACATGGAGCTGGACGCGATCCTGATCGCGCTCGACGACAGTATCAGCGACCCGGACTGCGAACAGCTGGCGCTGTTCTCCGACGACATCTTCCTCGCCGCACCGAACGACTCGCCCTTCGCCGAACAGCCCGAGGTGGACCTGGCCGACCTGCGCAACGACACCTTCATCACCCTGACCCAGGGCTATGCCACCTTCCGCGATGGCGAGCGGGTGTTCCAGCAGGCCGGCTTCGAACCGCAGGTGGCGATGCAGGTGAAGGACATCTTCACCCTGCTCAGCATGGTCAGCTCCGGCGTCGGCTATGCCCTGCTGCCGGGGCGGGTGGCGGCGGTGTACGAGAACCGGGTGAAGCTGATCCCGCTGCAGGCCAAGTACCACCTGCAGCAGCATATCGGCGTGGTCTTCCTCAAGGCCAAGGAACGCGACCCCAACCTGCTGGCGCTGCTCGCCGAATGCCGGATGTACAGCCGCCAGGCGTAGAGGCATCTCGACGCCCTCGCGACTGAACGCATGCCTGAACGGGGCCATAAAAAAGCCCGCCATGACGGCGGGCGAAAGGTCAGCCCAGAAGGCCTCGCATCAGAAAGTAGAGCAACGATGGGCCAAGCAGGCAGCCCAGCGCGGTGTAGAAGGCGGCGGTCAGGCAGCCATAGGGCACCAGCTTGGGATCGGTCGCCGCCAGGCCGCCGGCGACACCGCTGGAGGTGCCCATCAGGCCACCGAAGATCACCGCGCTGCGCGGATTGTCCAGGCCGATATAGGGCGCGACGAAAGGCGTGGCCACCATCACCAGGATCGCCTTGATCAAGCCGGCGGCAATCGACAGCGCCATCACGTCGGAGCTGGCGCCCAGCGCCGCACCGGTCACCGGGCCGACGATGTAGGTCACCGCGCCGGTGCCGATGGTGGTCAGGCTGACCACGTCGGTGTAGCCGAACGCCATGGCCACCGCGACACCCGCGACGAAGGACGACAGCACGCCGACGAACAGCGCCAGCACCCCGGCGAACCCGGCGCGCTTGAGTTCCTCGACACTGACCCCGAAGCCGGTGGCGACGATGGCGAAGTCACGCAGCATGGCGCCGCCCAGCAGGCCAATGCCGGCGAACAGGGGAATGTCCACCAGGCCTTTCTGGCCACCTGTGTAGGCGCCGCCGATATAGGACAGCAACAGGCCGAGGAGGATGGCGATGGCCGAGCCATGCAGGCGGCCCTTGGTGAACTTGTCGGAGATCCAGTACGACACCCACATGGTGATGCCGATGATGGCGAAACCGCTGAGCATGCCGTAGCTGGTGACAACCTTGAGCAGAGATTCGTACATGGCGATCACCGTGGTGCTTTGGTCAGGGAGGAGGTGACATCGGTTTCAGGCTTCTTTTGCCCGATCCGGCTGAGCACGGGGACCAGGGCGAAGCCGGCGACGACGGCGGCGATACCCGCCAGGATCGCCATCGGCCCACCGCTTAGGGCACCGTAGACGTTCTGCTGGGCGGCCATGGCGACCACGATGGGGATGTAGATGGCACTCCAGAACTCCACGCCCTGTTCCGACTTGTCGGTGAACAGCCCGCGGTTCTTCAGGTAACTACCCAGGAATATCAGCAGCAGCATGGCGATGCCGACACCGCCGACGTTGGCGGGCACGCCGATGAGTTGCCCCAGCAGCGAGCCGATGAAGATGCCTGCCAGGGTGCAGAACGCCAGAAAGGCGACACCGTAGATGATCATTGTTGTTGTCCTCGTTTCACATATCGAAGTTGTTGTTCTTGTGCTTCGGTAAACGCTACGGCTCAGCGGTCGAGGCTTACCTCCTGACGCAACATGGCGTCGAGTGTATCCAGACGTGCGCCGGCAAAGGCGACAGCCTGTCCGGGATCGAATACGCGCCGGGCCAGACCGGTGAGCACGCCGCCTGGAGGCAGTTCCAGGTGCAGGCGCACACCGCGCTCGTAGGCAGTGACGAGCGTGGCCTGCCAGTCGACGCGGCGGCTCATGTTGAACGCCAGGTCATCGCGCAGACGCTGTGGCTCGCGAATCACCCGTGCCGAGCTGCTGCTCAGGTAACGCGCCCGTGGCACATGCAGCGCAACCCCGGCGAAGGCCGCCGCCAGCTCGCGCGCCGGTGCATCGAGCAGCTCGCAGTGCGACGGCACGCTCATGGCCAGGCGCCTGGTCGCAGCGGCGCCGAGGGCGCGGGCCCGCTCGGCGACCTGCGCCATGGCCGCATCGCTGCCGGCGATCACCAGCTGGTTTTCCGCATTGATATTGGCCAGGTACAGCGGCCCTTCGGCGTCGTCCAACAGGCGTTCGACACAGGCCTGATCGAGGCCGAGGATGGCGGTCATGCCGTAGCCGGCGGGATAGGCGCGCTGCATCAACTCGCCGCGCAGGGCGACCAGGCGCAGCGCATCGGCGAAATCCAGGGCCTCGGCCACCACCGCAGCGGCGTAGGCACCGATGGACAGCCCGGCGACATACTCAGGTCGATGGCCGCGTTCGATGAGCAGGCGCGAGGCGGCGACGCCGGCGATCAGCAGGCACAGCTGCACGGCGCGGGTGCCCTGCAGCGCCTCGGCCGAATCCAGCAGGCGCACATCCTCGCCCAAGGTGGCGCTGGCCTGTTCCAGGCAATCGTGGACGACCGCAGCATCCGGCAAGGCCTGGAGCATGCCGGGCTGCTGCGCGCCCTGGCCGGGAAAGGCCCAGAGCGTGCTCATGCCGCCACCTGCTGCAGGAGCCAGGGATCGTCGACCAGCTGCGGGCCGCGTTGCGTTTTCAGCAGTACGCGCGCCGCGTCACCCGCCCATTCGCGCAGCGCCACGGCGCCGTGCGGGGTTTCCAGTTGCAGGTCGATGCGGCCTGGCGCGGCGTCCAGCACGGCACACAGCATGCGGGCCGAGGCGCGGTCGAGGGCGTGCGGCGCCAGCAGCGTCAGGTCGAGATCGCTCTGCGGGTGCGCCGCACGGATGCCGCTGGCCAATTCGAAACCCAGGCTGCCGGTCACGCCCCAGGCCAGGCCGAAGCCATCCAGGTGCGGCGCGACATATTCGAGGGCACGTAACGCCGGCCAGTGCCGCTGAGCATGCGCACGCCAGCGCCCTGCCCTGGCCACGGACTGGGGGTTGACCAGCCGGCTGATATCGCTCAGGCGCATCCAGCTTGCATAGCGCTGTTCACGCGCGGCGCCACGGATACCGACCGCCACCCAGCCGGGTTCGGCGGGAGCGCGACGCACCACCACCGGCACATGCCCGCCCAGGGCGGCACGAGCCCAGACCGGCGCCTCCTGCGGCAGGTGCTCGGGGCGCAGGCCCCAGAGCAGATCATGTGGACGGGGTGTCGGGTGCATCGCTGGTTCTCCGCAGGGCGGGGGCAACCCGCCGTTTCGTGTCATTCAGGAGCGGCGGGGTTCACCCGCCCTGAGCCTCACCACTGCGCACGCAAGGCCTCGCGCACCCGCGTGGAGGCGGCACGATTGGCCGCGCCCAGGCGGTTGCGCAGGTCTCGCGGGCTGCCGGCGATAGTCACCAGCGCCTGACTCAGCGCCTCACGCACATGGGCCAGGTCGGCCGCTGTCGGCTGCGCCACCTGCTCCACGTCGAGCACCTGCGCGAGCAGGCCGAGCGAGGCGTAGCTGTCCAGGTCATAGGCCATCGGCGGCACGCTGGCGGCCAGCGCCTCCAGCTCGTCGACACTGCGCAGGGTGATGCGCGCAGCGGCGGCCTTGCCCATGGCATGCACCATCACCCCGGCGTCGCGCAGGGCGATCAGGCGGTTGGCCTGGTAGCCATGGGCGAGGAAGGCACCGGACATCGCCTTGCCCACCAGCAGGCCAACAACCGCATGCCCGGCCAGGCGCGCACGGGCATAGGCATCCACCGCACCGGCCAGCGCCTGATGAATGCCGTAGGCCTCCTCGCGGCGGCCGTAGGCCTGGCTCGGCACGTCGACGATGGCGATCAGCGCACGCTTGTGCGGGTTGTCGCGATCCGCCTCGATGGCCTCGTCCACCGCCTGCGCCAGGCCCCAGCCTTCGAGCAGGCCGACCTCGCCGTTGCGGGCGCGGGGGAAGGCATTGTCGGCATCGGCGACCACCGCCAGATAACGCACCGCCTGGCCGGCCAGTTCGCCATCGGCCACCCGCAGCGAAGCGGGCAAACCGGCCAGCGGCCGGGCATTGCCACTCAACGCCCGGAACCAGTGCAGGCCACGTTGTTCTTGGACTGTACTCATGTTCATGCTCCCTGATAGGCGCTGCGCACGGCAGCGGCATCGGCCTGGATCGAAGTGTCGACGGCGCGCAGTCGCTGCAGGAACCAGGCGTGGCGCCGACTGCGCTCCAGCTCGGGCTTGCCCTTGGCGAACAGCCCATGCAGTTCGCTGCGGATGGCCTCGACGTCATCGCTCACATAGCCGTCGACCAGGCCACTGGCATGGCGCTGCTCGCCGCCGGTCAGGCTCCAGATGAACGGGCGGTCGCGTGAGTCGTACTCGTCCAGCCCGGCCTCCTGCTCGATCACCTGCGGGCCGTTGAGCCCCAGGCGTGCCTCGCGGGTCACCAGCAGGTAGCTGCACAGCCCGGCGGCGATGGACATGCCACCGAAGCAGCCGACCGGGCCGGCGACCAGGCCGATCACCGGCTGGTACTGACGCAGCTCGACGATGGCGGCCTGGATCTCGGCAATCGCCGCCAGCCCCAGGTTGGCCTCCTGCAGGCGCACGCCGCCGGTCTCCAGCAGCAGCACGGCGCGCGTCGGCGTACCTGCCCGGTTGTCCTCGGCGGCCAGCTCCAGGGCGCCGGCGATCTTCGCCCCGCCCACTTCACCCAGACTGCCCCCCTGGAAGGCACCTTCGATGGCGATCACCACGGCAGGCGCACCGTCGAGCAGCCCCTTGGCCACCACCACGCCGTCGTCGGCCTGCGGCACGATGCCCTGCTGCGGCAGCCAGGGCGACATCAGCCGGGCGAAGGGATCGAGCAGCTCGCGGAAGCTGCCGTCGTCGAGCAGGGCGCGGGCACGCTGACGTGCGCCGAGTTCGGTGAAGCTGCGCTGCGCCAGCAGGCGCTGGATGTCCTGTTCAGCCATGGCTCAGCTCCTCCAGACCTTGTTCCAGGCGCAGGCGCACCACGCCGGGGGTCGCGCCGAAATCGTGGATGGCGATGTTCAGTGCCGGCAACTGCTGCTCGCGGAACATGCGTTCGAACAACTGCTGCCAGCGCGGCGCACTACCGTTCACCGAGGTCACCACTTCGATGGCCAGGGTGCCGGCCTGGCCGGGTTCGAGCAGCACTTCCAGGTCACCGGAGCCGACACAACCGACCAGCGCACGGCCCTGGGCCGGCTGCCCGGCGGGGAATTGAAAAGACAGGGTTTCCATTTCACAGACTCCCAAGCTGCGCCGGCAGGCCATGCTGCAGGCGGTCGAGGAACAGGGTGGCGGCGAGCAGATCGGCAGCGCCGCCAGGCGAGGCGCGCAGGCGCAGCATGTCGCGCTCCAGTTCGCGCAACAGGCGCCGGCCATCGAGGCTGGCGCAGCCACCGGCAGCGAGTACCGCGCGGGCGCCACTCTGCATGCAGGTCAGCCCGGCCATGCCGGCGCGGTACAGCACGCAGGTGTCGGCCAGCTGGGTCATGATCGCCAGCAGCGCGTCGAGGCGAGCGTTCTGCTCCCCGACGCCAGCCGCCCGGCTGCGCGCCAGTTGCGGCAACGCCTGCTGCACGACCGCCGGAAAGCCCAGCTGCGCCTCTTCGCGGGCACCGTGCACGCCATACAGGCGGCACACCTGAGCGCCATGGCTGTCAGCGGCTACCGGCGCGGCGCGGTCGTTGAACAGCGCCAGGCGCGCCGCGCGCAGCGCCACCTGCGCCGGTGCCAGAGCGTCGGTGTCCAGCGCCGCGGCGGCGCTGAGCAGGCCCAGGGCCCAGATCGCCCCGCGATGGGTGTTGACCCCGTCGGTGACGCGCAGCATCTCCGCCTCGCCATCACGGCCCAGGCGGCCCACCTCGTCACGCAGTTGCTGGTCGACCTCGCCACGCTGCTGCGCCGCCTCGGCCATGGCCTTGAAGCTCGGCCACAGGGCCAGCGCCGACGCGTGCATCAGGCCCAGGTGCAGGTCGGTGTGCGCGCCGCTGCCGCGACGGTCGACCAGCCCCGGTTTGGGCGACAGGTCGGCCTCGTCGATCAGCGCGTCCACGGCCAGGTCGGCCAGCCAGTCCGCCAGGGACAGCGACAGCTGCGGCTGCAATGCCGTAAGTGCATTCATCACCAGCTCCTGAACTTGGCGGGCGGGTTGTACAGGCCGCCGGACCAGTCGACCAGTTCGGCGATGCTCTTGGCCGCGAGCAGTTCACGGCTGGCATCGGTACGGCGGATGCCGAGGTCTTCGGGCAGGGCAATCAGCCCTTCGCGGCGCATGCGCTCGGTGTCCTTCGGGTCATGGCGCAGACCGATGGCGGTGACCCCGGCCACGGCGGCGATCATCGCCTGGCGTTCTTCCAGCGAGCGCGCCTTGTACAGGTAGGCGATGCCTTCCTCGGTGAGCAGGTGGGTGACGTCGTCGCCGTAGATCATCACCGGTGCCAGCGGCATGCCGGCCTTCTTCGCCACGTCGACGGCATCCAGGCGCTCGACGAAGGTGGGCTTGCCGCCCTCCTGGTAGGTCTCGACCATCTGCACCACCAGCTTCTTGCCACGCTCGAGCAGGGTCTCCGGGGTGGTCATGTCGAGCCAGGCCGGGGTGGCATGGCGACGGCCGCGCGGGTCATGGCCCATGTTCGGCGCGCCACCGAAACCGGCCAGGCGGCCGCGGGTCACGGTGGAGGAATGGCCATCACCGTCGACCTGCAGGGTGGCGCCGATGAACAGGTCCACCGCGTACTGCCCGGCCAGCTGGCACATCATGCGATTGGAGCGCATCGAACCGTCGCGGCCGGTGAAGAACACGTCCGGGCGCTGGGCAATGTAGTCCTCCATGCCCAGTTCGGTGCCGAAGCAGTGCACGCTCTGCACCCAGCCGGTCTCGATGGCCGGGATCAGCGTCGGGTGCGGATTGAGCGTCCAGTTGCGGCAGATCTTGCCCTTCAGGCCGAGGGATTCGCCGTAGGTGGGCAGGATCAGCTCGATGGCGGCGGTGTTGAAACCGATGCCGTGGTTGAGCGACTGCACGTTGTGTTTCTCGTAGATGCCGCGAATCGCCATCATCGCCATCAGCACGTGCACCGGCTTGATGTGGCGCGGGTCGCGGGTGAACAGCGGTTCGATGTAGAACGGCTTGTCCGCCACCACCACGAAGTCGACCCAGGACGCCGGGATGTCCACCCGTGGCAGCTCGTCGACTATCTCGTTGACCTGGAAGATGACGATGCCGTCGCTGAAGGCGGTGGGCTCGACCAGCGCCGGGGTGTCCTCGGTGCTCGGCCCGGTGTAGATGTTGCCGTGGCGGTCGGCCTGGAAGCCGGCGACCAGCGCGACATTGGGGATCAGGTCCACCAGCAGGCGCGAGTACAGCTCGATGTAGGTGTGGATGGCGCCGACTTCCATCTGCCCGTCTTCGAGCAACTGGCCGATGCGCAGGCTCTGCGGCCCGGCGAAGGAGAAGTCGAGCTTGCGCGCGATGCCCTGTTCGAACAGGTCGAGGTGCTCGGCACGGCTGACGCTGGGCATGATCATGTGCAGGTCATGCAGGCGGGCCGGGTCGACCTTGGCCAGCGAGCGCGAGAGGAAATCCGCCTGCTTCTGGTTGTTGCCTTCGAGCACCACGCGATCGCCGGGGGCGATCAGCGCCTCGAGGGCCGTGACGATTCTGTCACTGGGCAGTACCACGCCATCGGCGAGGTCGCGCACCTGATCGAGGCGCCGCGCTTTCTCCGCGCGACGACGCGACCACTGCGGCGGTGGGGATATTGTTGTTGTCATTGAAGACTCCACGAGTTCCGCTGTCGTGGAGGCACATTAGGAGCGCGACCTGGTGGTCATCAATCAAGCAGGCGGAGCAATCATTACGCTCAGGTTAACGATTGCTCAAGCGCGGGCATCGGCTGCGTCGTCCAGCTCGGAGCGGGACGCCGTCCGGGCCATCTCCAGGCGGTCGCGCCCGCGTTGCTTGGCCTGGTAGAGCAGCTTGTCCACCGCATTGAGGAAGTCCAGCGCCCGGTCCTGCGCGCCCGGCACGATGGTGCTCACCCCCAGGCTGATGGTGAGCATGGGCGACGCGCTGGAGCGTTCATGGGGGATGCGCTGCTGGCGCACCTGCTGGCGGCAGCGCTCGGCGATGTGCCGGGCCGCGGCCTCATCGGTCTCCGGCAGGACCAGCACGAACTCCTCGCCGCCGAAGCGTCCGACGAAGTCCCGGGGCCGGCTGGCCGCACGGCTCAGGGCCTGCCCGACGTGCTTCAGGCAGTCGTCACCCTGAATGTGACCGTAATGATCGTTGTACTGCTTGAAGTGATCGATATCGAGGAGGATCAGCGACAGCGGCTGGCGGGTGCGCTGGGCATTGGCCCACTCCGAAGCCAGCACCGTGTCGAACATGCGCCGGTTGGCCACGCCCGTCAGGCCGTCCTTGTAGGAGTACTCCTCCAGCTGCTTCTGCAGGGTCAGCAGCTGCTCCTCGGTCTTCTTGCGTTCGCTGATGTCGAACATAAAGCCGATCAGCGATTCCACCTCGCCATTGTCGTCACGCACCACATGCACCACGTCGCGGATCCACACGTAGTCGCCAGCGGCGGTCAGCGCCCGGTAGTCGGCCTCGTGGTCGACACCGTTCTGCGACTGCGAGATGCACAGCTCGACCACCTTCTCGCGGTCTTCCGGGTGCATGCGCGTGGCCCAGTCCTCGGCGCTGACCCAACTGGCCTGCGCCCAGCCGAGCAGACTCTCGATCTGCGGGCCGATGTAGGCGAACGTCATGGTCTTCCAGTCGATCTTCCAGGGGATCGCCTGGGTGGACTCCAGCAGGGTCTTGTACACCGCCTGATCAGTTGTCTCGCTCATGCCTGCCACCTCCGCCGCGTCTGCGCTTGGTTATAACGCAAAAGCAGGCGGCCCAGGTGACAGGCTGGCGAAAGGCGATCAGGACTCGCTGGCTTTCAGGCCGGCGTACAGGCGGGTCAGCTCGTTGAGCTGGCGGAACAGCGAGTCGGTGCTGACGGTGATCACGGTCGGTACGAAGTCCTGCGAGGCATGCAGGTCGATGCCCTTGAGGGTGAAGCCCCAGTGGGCACGGGCGCGACGCTGGGCGGCGGCGATCTCTTCATTGGGCGTGCCGGCGGCTTCCAGCTCCTTGAGGATGGTCTCGAAATCGCTCACGGACTTGTCCAGCTTGGCATCGAGGTCCGGCATCTGCACGCGCCAGGACTTGGCCATGTAGAGCATGGCGATGCGCTGGGTCTGTACCCGCGCCCAGCCGCTGCGGTTGACCGTCGCGCCCATCGCGCCGACGTGCTTGGCCATCAGATCGGTCACGGTCTGGGTCTGCTGCAGCAGCTGCTCGCTGGCCGCCAGCACCTGCACGGCCTGGGCCTGGTCCGGCGTGGCCTCGACTTGCTGGCGATAGGTCGACCAGGTCGCACCGACCTGGGCCAGGGCGGCCTTGATCTCGGCGTTGGGCGCGTATTCCGAGAGGGCCCTGTGGCTGGCTTCGAAACGCTGGATGGTTTCCTGCAGCTGGCGCTGCGCGGTGTCCACGCGCACATCGGCGCCGAGCATCAGGTAGTCCTTGGCCATGCGCTGGCCGAGCGAACGCTGCAGGCCGGCCATGTTCATGGCCTCGGAATCGGTGAGCTGCGCCAGGCTGGGCATGCTGACCAGCGTGGTGCAGGCCAGCAGGATGAATGTCAGGTACTTCTTCAACACGTCGGTACTCCAATTCGAGAACAAGGCAATGCACCGCGGGCGACTGCCTGCGGTAACGGGTTGAACCCTTGAATGCGGGGTTTTTATTGGAATGCGAGGGGGCAGGGATGCCGGGCGCGTGACCCGGATGCCGAAAAAAAGGTGCCGATCATAGCTGGTAAAACGCCATCATTCTGTGCGACCAGTCATGAAGCGGACCGACGGTCGCATTTTACGGCAGGAATTCTGGCCGATCGGACAAAAAATTCCGCCGCCGCCCGGACAGGCGCGACGGCAGGTCGTAAAAAAGCCGTCAGTCGCCAGAAAACGGGGGACGAGGAATCTCAGGAGAGCAGGCTGACCACGCTGGAGCGGCTGATGTTGGCCTGCGCCACCACGGTCTGGGTCACGGCCGCGTAGCTGCTGGGGCTGCGGCTCATCAGGTTGAACACCTCACCGGCGAAATCGCGCGCCCACTCGCGCTCGTTCTGCTCGGCGTGGCGCGCCAGGAATTCGCGGATTTCCTCCTGGCGATGACTGAGCTGTTCGCGCAGCGAGCCGATCCTGTCCAGCGCCTCGACCACTTCGTCCAGCGCCCGGCGCAGCTCGCGGGCACCGTCCAGGCGCGCGGCATCGGGCAGGCGCAGCAGTTGCTCGTCGTGACTGGGCAAGGCCGTCGCGGCCTTGGCCGCGAGCTTGCCCTCGCCCTGCACGCGCAGCTCACCCTTGAGCTGCTGCCATTCGCTTTCCCGCGCACTGAAACGCAGCGCGCCACCGCTGTCGAGCTCGGCACGAATGCCCGCCGGGCCGAGGCCGACATTGAAGCGGCGCAGGATCTGCTGCTCGCTCAGGCCCTCGTCGAGCACCACGGCCAGGGGTTCCGCCAGCTTGCGTCCGGCGCTGAACAGCAGGGTTTCCCGGCCGGCCTGTTGCACCGCCGCAACGGAGTCCAGCCCCTGCAGGGTGAAGCGGCTGCGTACCGGCTCGTTGAGGCGCAGCTTGAAGCTGGCATCCAGTGCCTCGCCGGAGCGCTGGCCGCGCTCGGCCAGCAACGTGCGTACCTGCTCCAGTTCGCGTTTGAGGGCTTCGCGCTCTCCCGCCTGGGCATTGCCGATCTCGCGGCTGAGGCTGAGCTTGAGCTGACCGAGGCGCCCGGCCAGCTCGCCCAGGTAGCTGTCGGCCGCCTGCATCGAGGTGAGCTGCTGGTTGAGCTGCAGGTTGAAGCTGGTGCTCTTGCCACGCGGCGTGGCCGCAGGCTCGGCAGCCGGCGCCGCCTTGCGCGTGCGCAGCGTGGTCTGTTCGCCCTGCACCGGGCGACGCGCCTGTGGATCGAGCGCCGTGACGACCGGGAGCTGCTTATCGACCTTGATCACCGGCGCGGCTCCTTACAGCAGGCTGAACAACGACATTCCGTTGATCTTCAGGTAGGTCTTCTGGGTCGCGCCCAGCGCCAGCTGGTAGTTGTTCAGGTCGATGGTGGCGCCGGCATAGTCGAGCTGCGACAGCTCGCCCTCGATCTTCTGGTTGACCAGCGAGACGTCCTCGTTGCTGTCGGTCAGCAGGGTCAGGGCATTCTGCCGGCCACCCAGGTCGGTGATCGAACCCAGTACCCGGCCATGCGCATCGTCCAGTGCCGCCATGGTATCGACGATCTGCTGGCGCACGGCCGGGTCGGTGGCATCCAGCGCCGGGTCCTGCAGGGTGTTGATCAGGCCGCGCAGCTCGTTGAGCATGCCCACGCCCGTGCCGTACACGCTGGCAGCGGTGACGTTCTCGTCGACCAGCACGCCGTTGGCCACGGCCGCCTGGCGGTGCTTGTCGTTGCCGGTGAGGCTGTAGGTCTGGGTCGCGGCATCGAAGGTCAGCGCCTGGGTGTCGCTGAGGGTGCCGGAGAACAGGTAGCGGCCCTCCTCGTCACGCACGTTGGCGAAGCTGACGATGGTGTCCTCGATGATCGACAGCTCGCCGGCCATGGCCGCCAGGTCTTCGCTGGTGTTGGAGCCGTTGGCGGCCCACAGCAGCAGGTCGCGCACGTTGAGCATGGCGTCGGAGGTGGACTTGAGGTTGGCCTCCTGGGTCGACAGGCTGCCGGACACGTTGGCGATGTTCTTGCGAAACTGCTCCAGGCTCGCCTCTTCACGCTCCACGCGCAGCACCCGCACGCTGGCGATGGGGTCGTCGGACGGCAGCAGAATGCGCTTGCCGGTGGCCATCTGCTGCATCAACTTGCCCAACTCGGCGGAACTGACGTTCATCGAGTTGTGCATCATCGAGGTGATCTGCGAGTTGGTGATGCGCATCATCAGCGGGTCTCTCCAGAAAGCGCGTCAGAACGCGGAAAGCATGTCGTCGAACAACTGGTTGGCCGTGCTGATCACCTTCATGTTGGCCTGGTAGGCCTGCTGATAGGTCATCAGGTTGACCGCCTCCTCATCCAGGCTCACCGCGCTGACACTGTCGCGCTGGGCCTGGGCCTGCTGGGTCACGGCGGTGGCGGACTTGAGGTCGGCCTGGTTCTGCCGGCTGTCGCTGGCGACCTGGCCAAGCAGGCCGGCATAGGCGTCGTTGAGGGTGACCTGGCTGCCGTTCAGGGTGATGGTCTGGTTCTTCAGGCCGAGCAGGTCGAGCAGTACCTCGTTGTTGCCCGTCTCCCCCGCCGTCGAGGAAAACGCCAGTTGCTCGGCCGTCAGCGGCTCGATGCGCAGCAGCGCGGTGGTGCTGGCCGGGTCGTAGACGAACAGCGGCTGGCCCGGATTGCCATCGAGATCGAAGCCGGTGGCGAGCACATCGTTGACCATCTGCGCCAGCTGGCTGGCCATGTCGTGCAGGGCGTCGAGGTTCGGCCGCAGGCTGTCGTACTCGACGTCATGGAGACCGCCGAACGCGCCGCCGAAACCGTCCTGGCGCAGCGGGAAGCTGGTACCGGCGAAGGCCAGGCTGACCTCCTGCTCGCCGGTCGCGGTCATCGCCACGGCGAGCTGGCCGGCGGTCGGCCCGGCCACCAGCGGCTGACCGTTGGCCAGGGCGACGCTGAGCGAACCGTCCGGCACCTCGTGGATGCGCAGCTTGGCGAACTGGCTGAGCTGCCCCACCAGGCTCTCGCGGTGGTCGCGCAACGCCGTGCTGTCACCCTTGACCGACTCGGTCTCGACGATCTTCTTGTTGAGCAGGGCGATGTTCTCGGTGAGGCCGTTGATCTCGGTGGCCATGGCCGTGCGTTGTTCCTGCAGCGCCTTGACCTGGGCGTCGATGTTGCTGCTCAGGCCGTTGAAACGCTGGGACAGGTTGCTGGCCTCGCTGATGATCTGCTGGCGCAGGGCGATGGAGCCGGGCGTGGCACTGGCTTCGCTGAGCGCGGCGAAGAACTGGTCGAGGCCGGCGCTGATGCTCGACCCCGTGCCGGACATCAGTGCCTCCAGCGCGGTCAGGTACTGCTGCGATGCGCCGTAGAAGTTCTCTTCGGTGGTCGCGCGCCACAGTTGCTGGTTGTGAAAGTCGTTGGTCATGCGGCGGATGCTGATCACCTCGACACCGCCACCGACGCTCAGGCCACCCTGCCCGGCCAGCGAACCGGTGACGGTCTGCAGGCGGCTGAAGCCCGGCGTGTTGACGTTGGCGATGTTCTGCCCGGTGCTGGCCAGGGCCACCTGGCTGGCACGCACGCCACTGTAGGCGATCTGGTTGAGGATGCTCATGGCTTAGGACTCCTGACGCTCGAAGCGCATCGGCTGAGCGAAGGCCGCCAGACGCGGCGCACGGGCGTCGTCGGCAGCGCGTTGGGCTGTTACCGAAGACAGGGCGACGGAATCGGCGGTGGACTTAAATTCATCGCGCGCCAGCACCTGCTTGCCGGCGACGACGCCCAGCAGCAGGCCGCTGTCGGCGCTCAGGGCACTGGCCAGCTGCTGGCGGGTCTGGGCGCTGAGCGAGGTCTGCTGTGCGGCCTCCTGCAGCGGCGCCTCGCGGCTGGCCAGGTCGCCGAGGATCCTGCGCGTGTAGTCGCGGGTTTCCTGATAGGGAATGCGCTCGATCCAGGCGCCGGTACTGATCTCGCCGCTGCGCGGATCGCCGTTGACCTTGAGCCATTCGTCGACCCGCCCCGGCCCGGCGTTGTAGGCCGCCAGCGCCAGCGCCTGATGGCCATCGTAGCGTTGCAGCATCTTGTCCAGGTAGGCACTGCCGAGGCGTCTGTTGTAGTCGGCGTCACTGGTCAGGCGCGCTTCGCTGAACGGCAGGCCGAGTTCGGCGGCCACCTCGCGGGCGGTCTCCGGCATCAGCTGCATCAGGCCGCGCGCGCCCTTCGGCGACACGGCGTCGACGCGCCCGGCGGACTCCTGCTGGATGACCCCCTCGACCAGGGCGACGAAACCCGCCGAGCCCTTGTCCCAGACCTTGCCGAGGTTATCGACGCCGCGCTGCCAGGTTGCCCGCAGCGGCTCCAGCAGGCTGCTGCCAGTGCGCGCCGGCAGTTCGGCGGAGCGTGCGGCCAGCGCCGCGCCCT
This sequence comes from Pseudomonas sp. BMW13, assembly GCF_013357275.1. Classification (NCBI taxonomy): domain Bacteria; kingdom Pseudomonadati; phylum Pseudomonadota; class Gammaproteobacteria; order Pseudomonadales; family Pseudomonadaceae; genus Pseudomonas; species Pseudomonas sp. BMW13. The sequence goes on from NZ_SUKD01000036.1 coordinate 110,377, forward strand.
GCAGGTCAGGCGCGCCGCCGTTACCCGAGAGCTGCTTGACCAGCATGTCGGCGATGCCGGTCTGCTTGCGACCGGCCAGGGTCTCGGCCAGCACCTCGTCGTAGAAGTCGCGCATGGTGTCCATCTCGCGACTGCGCATCGGATTGCCTTCGGCCAGCACGTCGCTGGCCTTGCGCATCTGCTTGAGGATCTGTTGCAGGAACAGCGCCTCGAACTGCTCGGCCGCCGCCTGCAGCTGCTGTTCGCGGGCCGTGCCGATGCCATCGGCGCTGCCGCGATGGCTGTTCATGTGTTGCGCGAGGGAAACGATGCTCATGGTTCAGATCACGATCAGTTCGGCATTGAGGGCACCGGCCTGCTCCAGCGCCTGGAGGATGCTCATGACGTCGTCCGGGGTGGCGCCGAGGCTGTTCACGGTGTTGATGATGCTGTCCAGGCTGGCGCCTTCCGGCCACTTGAACATGGCGTTCTTGTCCTGGCTGACGGCCACGTCGGAGCGCGGCACCACGGCGGTCTGGCCGCCGGAGAAGGCATTCGGCTGGCTGACCTGAGGGTTCTCGCTGATGGTCACGGTGAGGGTGCCGTGGGCCACCGCCGCCGCCTTGACCCGCACACCCTGGCCCACCACCACGGTGCCGGTGCGACTGTTGAACACCACCTTCGGCCGCTCGCGTCCTTCCTCGACCTCCAGGCCTTCGAGCATGGCCATGAAGCCGATGCGCTGGGTGCTGGTGACTGGCGCGCGAATGGAGATCTTTGTGGAGTCCAGCGCGCTGGCGGTGCCGCTGCCGAAGCGTCCGTTGACCGCCTCGACCACCTTGGCGGCGGTCTGGAAGCTGGGCTGGCGCAGGTTCAGCATGACCTCTTCACGGGTGCTGAAATCGCTGGGAATGAGGCGCTCGACCGTCGCGCCATTGGGCACCCGGCCGCTGTTGGCCGAGTTGATCGCCACGCTGGAACCGCTCTGCCCGGTGGCGTTGAGGCCGCCGACGACGATGGCGCCCTGGGCCAGGGCGTAGATCTCGCCATCGACGCCATGCAGCGGGGTCATCAGCAACTGGCCGCCACGCAGGCTCTTGGCGTCGCCCAGCGAGGCGACGGTGACGTCGACGCTCTGCCCCGGACTGTAGGACGGCGGTATCTCCGCCGTGACGGTGACGGCGGCGACGTTCTTCAGCTTCGGGTCGACGTTCGGCGGCAGGTTGATGCCGAACTGCTTGATCATGTTGGTCACCGACTGGCTGGTGAACTTGACCTGGTTCTTGTCACCGGTGCCGTCGAGGCCGACCACCAGGCCGTAGCCGATCAGCTGGTTGCCCCGGATACCCTCGATGTCCACCAGGTCCATCAGCGGTACGGCGCGGGTCGACAGCGGCCAGGTCAGGAGCAGGGCGACGCAGATGCGATAGAGCATGACCGGGCCTCAGAGGGGGAACAGCGGGTGGGTGAAGAAGCGCGTCAGCCAGCCGGCCGAGTTGCTGTCGTTGAGCACGCCACGGCCGGCGTAGGAGATGCGGGCGTTGGCCACGTTCTGCGACGACACCTGATTGGCGCGGTTGATGTCGTCGGTGCGCACCAGACCGACCAGACGGATGTACTCGTCGCCCTGGTTCAGGCGCAGGGCCTTCTCACCCTTGATCAGCAGGGTGCCGTTGGGCAGCACCTGGTGCACGGTCACCGCGATGGAGCCGCGCAGGGTGTTCTGCTGCGAACTCTTGGCCGAGCCCTCGAAGTCGCGCTTGGCCTCGGCGGAGCTTTCCAGGCGGTCGTAGGTCTTGCCGAGCACGGTGGGTACGCCGATGGCCGCGCTGGAGTTCTTGCCGAAGCTGGTGCCGGCGCTCTTGCTCGACTGGGTGGACTCGTCGAGCACCACGGTGAGAATGTCGCCGACCCGCACCGCGCGCTTGTCGCCGGTCAGCGAGCCGCTGTAGCCGCTGCGAAACAGCCCGCCGCTGGTGGTCGGCGGCTGGCTGTAGTCCATCGCCAGTGGCTGGTACTGGCTGGAGTCTTCGTCGGGGAGCATCTCGTTGAAGCTGGCGCAGCCGCCGAGCAGCGACAGCAGAACCAGCGAAAGCAGGCGCATCATGGCGATCACACGGTCTGGTTGAGGAACTGTTGCATGCCGGAGGCGGCGTCGAGCACCTTGGCGTTGGCCTCGTAGGCGCGCTGGATGGAGATCATGTTGACCATGGCCTCGACCACCTGCACGTTGGAGCCTTCCAGCACGCCCTGCTTGAGGTTGCCCAGGCCTTCCTCGCCCGGCACGCCCTCCACCGGCTCGCCGCTGGCCACGGTCTCGCGGTAGAGATTGCCGCCGAGGGCTTCCAGGCCGCCCGGATTGGTGAAGTTGACCAGGGTGATCTGGCCCAGCTCGGACGGCAGGGTGTCGCCGGCCAGCACGGCGGTGACGATGCCGTCGCTGCCCACGGTGAAGCGGCTGCTGCCGGCTGGCACCTCGATGTTCGGCGTCAGCGGCAGGCCCTGGGAGTTGACGATCATGCCTTCGGCATTGAGCTGCAACTGGCCGTTCTCGGTGTAGTAGATGTCGCCATTGGGCGCTTCCACCTGGAAGAAGCCCGCGCCGATGATCGCCAGGTCCATGGGCTGGCCGGTGGTCTGGATGCTGCCCTCGGTGAACACCTTCTGCGTGCCGGCCACGCGCACGCCGCTGCCGAGCTGGATGCCGGAAGGTACGGTGTTGACCTCATCAGCCTGCGCACCCGGCTGCAGTTCGATGGCGTAGAACAGGTCCTCGAACACCACGCGGTCGCTCTTGAAACCGTTGGTGTTGACGTTGGCCAGGTTGTTGGCCACGGCGCTCATGGCCTTGTCCTGGGCGGCCAGGCCGGTCTTGCTGACCCAAAGTGCGGAACTCATGTCGTGTCTCCTCTGTAGCCCGGATGCGCTCCGGGGACGTACTCCCGGATCGCATCCGGGCTACCTGTGTCGTTGCCGACCTCTGCCGTTCAAGGGAGAGGGGAGGCAGCCTCATCAGCTGCCGCGGATCATCCGGTTGCCGGCCTCGGAGAGGTCCTCGGCGGCCTTCATCATCTTCACCTGGGTCTCGAACAGGCGGTTGAGGCTCATGGTCGCCACCAGCTGGTCGATGGCGCCGACGTTGCTCGCCTCCAGGTACCCGGCGGCCAGCACCGGCGCCTCCATGGCCTCGGCCGGCTGGCCGTCGCTGCGCAGCAGCAGGCCGCTGGCGTCCTTGCTCAGGTCGGCGGCGTCGACATCGACCACGCGAATGCGGTCGACCTCGGCGGTGACGAAATCGCCTCGCGGGATCACCGACACCGTGCCGTCGCGACCGATGTGCAGGCTGTCGTACTCGGGCAGCACGATGGGGCCGCCCTCGCCCAGCACGGCACGCCCGTTCAGGGTCAGGCGCAGCTCGGCATCGACCTGCAGCGCGCCGTTGCGGGTGTAACGCTCGGCACCGCCGTCGCCTTCGACGGCGAACAGGCCGCGACCCTGGATCGCCACGTCGAGGTCACGACCGGTGGCCATCAGCTCGCCGGGCGCCAGGTTGACGCCGTTGTTCTTGACCCGCGCCAGGTGCCGGCTGTCATAGCCGTAGCCTTCCACGGCAACGGCCTGGGCCTGTTCGAGGTCGGCGCGGAAGCCAGGGGTGTTGACGTTGGCCAGGTTGTTGGCGCGCACCGTGAGCGAGCTCATGGTGCGGCTGGCGGCGGTCATTGCGGTGTAGCCGAGACGGTCCATGGGTCAGCCTCAGATCGCGCCGAACAGCACTTGGGTGAGTTCCTTGTTGGTGGTCAGCACCTTGGTGTTGGCCTGGTAGTTGCGCTGGCCCTCCATCAGGCCAACCAGCTGCTGGGTCAGGTCGACGTTGGAGTTCTCCAGGGAACCGGCGGCCAGTTCGCCGAAGGGGCCGACACCCGGCACGCCGATCAGCGCGGCGCCGGACTCGGCGGTCTCCACCCAGGCGGTGCCGCTGATGTTCTTCAGGCCGCCGGTGTTGGCGAAGGTGGCCAGCGCCACCTGGCCCTGCAGCATGCGCTGGCCGTTGCTGTAGTTGGCGTAGACCATGCCGTCCTTCTCCACCGACAGGCCGGTCTGCTCGCCTGCCGCATAACCGCTGGCGCGGTTGGTGGTGACGACGAAGTCGGAGCCGTACTGGCTGGAGTTGCTGTAGTCGATGGCGATGGCCATGGGGTCGACGCCCGGTAGCGGGAAACCGACGTTGACCGGGCCGGCCGGTGCGGCGAGCGTGCCGTTGGTGCCGAAGTTCAGCGCCTGCGGGCCACCGACCGCGGCGCCATCGGCGTAGTAGTACGCCTCCCAGTCATTGGCGGCGGTCTTGACGAAATACTGGGTCAGGGTGTGTTCCTTGCCCTGGGAGTCGAACACCTTGGTGGTGTAGGTGGAGTTGTAGGTGTTCACGTCCGCCACGTCGAAGGGCGCGGTGGCCGGGACCGCCTCGTTGGAGTCCAGGTTCATGACGAACGCCAGGGTGTCGGTGGCGCGAGCCGGCAGGTTGGCGTTCTGCAGTTGCAGGTCGCCCATGGCCCCGACCAGCAGGTTGCCGGCGGCATCCACCGGGTAGCCCTGCAGGGTCTGCCCGGCGGCATTGACGATGAAGTTGTTCTTGTCGGCGCCGAACACGCCGGCGCGGGTATAGCTCAGGTCGCCATTGGTATCGCGGGTGACGAAGAAGCCGCCGCCGGAGATGGCCAGGTCCAGGCTGCGCCCGGTGGTCACCAGGGAACCGCCCTGGCTGATGCTCTGCGTGGTGGCCAGCACTTCCACGCCCATCGCCTGGCTGTCGGCGTAGATGCTGCCGAACTCGGTGCGCGACGATTTGAAGCCGGTGGTGCCGGCGTTGGCGATGTTGTGGCTGATGGTGTTGAGCTGTTCGTTGACGGCGCTGAGGCCGGTCATGGCGATGTTGAAACTCATGGCGACAGGACCCTTGAAGGAAGCGGATGAGAGGGATCAGAGCAGACCGGCGGTCTGCGTCTGGCCGAATTCGGTGATGTTGTAGAAGGGCACGGAGCCGACGCCGATGACGTCCAGCACCGGGCCTTCGGCGCTGACGCGCACCTGGGTGACACGCCCGGCCACCTCGACCTTGGGGTACTCGCCACTGTCGCTGTTGACCTCGACCTGGTAGCGCCCCGGTGCCAGGCCGAGTGCCTGCGGGTCCAGCGCGAAGGGCACGCGACCCGGCGCCTGGGAGCCGAGGTCGATGTCCTTCTTCACGCCGTTGCTGTCAGTCAGCGTCAGGGTCAGCTTGCCGGCGGCATGCTCCAGGTTGATCTCGCCGTTGATGGCGTCCTCGCCCAGCTCCAGCTGCTCGGTCGCCACCTTCACTTCCTGGCCGACCAGGCCCGCGGCGGTGAGGGTCTGCAGGTTGTCCAGCAGGACCAGGTTGCTCTTGCTCAGCGAGGCCATGTTTTCCAGGCTCTTGACCTGGCTCATGGCGGCGAACTGGTTGAGGAACTCGGTGCTGTCCACCGGCTTGGTCGGGTCCTGGTTCTGGATCTGCGCGACCATCAGGGTGAGGAAGTTGTTCTCCAGCTGCGCCGCGTCGCTGACGTTGACCGCCTGCTTCACCGCCTCGTCGATGCCATAGGCGGTGCTGTTCTGCTTGTCGTTGCTGACCACGGCCATCAGGATTCTCCGAGCTTGAGCAGGCCCTGCTGCATGCTCTTCAGGCGGTTGAGGACTTCGACACTGGTCTCGAAGCTGCGGGTGGCCGACATCATGTCGGTCATCTCTTCGATCTGGTCGATGTCGGCGTAGAACACGTAGCCCTGGTCATCGGCCAGCGGGTTGTCCGGTTCATAGCGGCGCACCGGCTCGCGCCCGGCCGTGACCACGTCGAGCACCTGCACATGGGCGCCGCCCATGCCCACGCTGCGGGTCATCTGGTCGTTGTTGTAGACGGCGGCGAACACCGGTTTGCGCGCCTGGTACACGTCGTCGGCGCTGGCCGCCGCCGAGTCGGCGTTGGCCAGGTTGCTGGCCACGGTGTTGAGGCGCACGGTCTGCGCGTTCATCGACGAGCCGGCGATGCGGTAGATGGAATCGAAAGCCATGGTCAGCGTCCCTCGATGGCCTGCTTCAGGCCGCGGAATTTCATGCTGAGAAAGGTCAGGCTGGTCTGGAAGTCCATGCTGTTCTTGGAGAACGCGGCCTGTTCCACACTCAGCTCGACGCTGTTGCCGTCCTGCGACGGCTGGGTCGGCACGCGGTACTTGAGGTCGGCGCTGCTGGCCGCGAAGGCCTGCTGCGGGTCGAGGCGCTGCATCTCACCGGCGAAGTCGATGTCACGGGCGAGGAAGCCCGGCGTGTCTTCGTTGGCCAGGTTGGCGGCGAGAATCTCGCTGCGTTGCATGCGCAGCTCGATCGCCCGCGAATGCAGCCCCACCACGTCATCAATCCGTATACTCATTCACCGCTACCCTTAACCCAAGGTTGTGCCGAGATGCCTTGAGCACAAAGCGTGCCCAACCCCATGAAGAGCTGCAGTACATTGATTTATCAGGACTTTTCAAGATCGATCGGGCGTCTTGGCGTCGCCCTCTTTCCGCATCGGCGCGGCGCCGAGAGGAAAAGCGGAAAGGCTTTTTCCGCCTGCGCGTCGCTGCTTTTCCTCCTCGCGCTGGGGCCACTCGCGACCATGGCCGCTGCGGATGAGGCGGCCGTCCAGATCGATCAGGCGATCGCCGCGCACATGCAGCAGCGGCTCGCCGAGGAGGCCAGGCGCCAGGCCTGGCACGGGCAACGCCACAGCCTCGACATCAGCCTGCTGGGCAATGCCGAACGCTTGCCGGCCTGCACCCAGGCGTTGCAACTGAGCGCCAGCAGCGACGACCCGTCACCGCTGTCACGCCAGCGTCTGCAACTGAGCTGCGCGGATGCCCCCGGCTGGACGCTCACTGCCCTGGTTCAGGCCAGCGTGTTCCTGCCGACCGTGCATGCGGCACGGGTGATCGAGCGCGGCCAGACCATCAGCCGCGACCACCTGCAGTTGCAGGAAGTGAACATCGGCAAGGCTTCGCGCGGTTTCTACGCCGACGTCGACGAGGTCGTCGGCCAGGGCGCCAAGCGGCGCATCCGCGCCGGCCAGCTGATCGCACCGAACCTGCTCAGCGCGCCGCTGCTGGTGCGTCGTGGCCAGCAGGTGAGCATCGTCGCCAGCCAGGACGGCATCTCCGCCTCGGCCACCGGCGAGGCCCTGGCCAACGGCCGCGAGGGCGAGGTGATCCGCGTGCGCAACCTCGGCAGCCAGAAGGTGATCGAGGCCCAGGTGGTGGAAGAAGGCGTGGTCACCAGCACCTTCCGGTAGCGCGGCGACAAGCCCCAGGCGACAAGTCGAAAGCAGCTCGCGAACGGCTGCGGGGTGGGTCAGCCGCCTGGCGTGCCGTGTTGAAATGCCTGCTGCGGCGCAACGCCTCCCAGCGGCAACCGCGACCAGGCTCTGGCTTCTACTTGCCGCTGGAAGCTGGCGGCTCGACGCTCATGTCCAGCCTTCCAGGCGCATGGTCGCGCGCACCAGGCGCTGCTCCTCCTGCTCGATGTCGCGCAGGTTGTCGCGGATGCTGTTGATATGGTCGCGTGCGGCGCGCTGGGCCTGCTCCGGCAGGCGCTCGAGCACCGCGTGGTAGAGACGCGCGTGCTGCCGGTCGATCTGCCGCTTCTGCGCCGGCCGGTGATACAGGTTGTTCACCGAGGCGAACACGGTGCTGAGCATCAGGTCGGTGAGCGATTGCAGGGTGTGCACCAGCACCGGGTTGTGCGAGGCCTCGCAGATCGCCAGGTGGAAGGCATGGTCGAGACGCGCATGCTCGCGCGGGTCGACCGGGTTCTCCTGGGTATGCGCGGCGAGCATCTCCTCGTAGCGCCGGGTCAGCAGGACGAAGTCCGCCTCGGTGCCACGCAGCGCCGCCAGCCGCGCCGACTCCCCTTCGAGCAGGCCGCGCACCTCCAGCAGGTCGTAGAGCGTGCGCGGCTGCGAATTGAACAGGTGCATCAGCGGGCTGGCATCGCGCTCGCCACTGAGCTTGGCCACACGCGAATCTCGCCCCTGGGCGGTCTCGATGATGCCGCGCCCGCGCAGCACCTTGAGCCCCTCGCGCAGCGCCGAGCGGGAGATGCCCAGTTTCTCGCACAGGCGCCGCTCCGACGGCAGCGGCTGCCCCACCTTGAGCACGCCATCGACGATCAGGCGCTCGATGCGCTCGGCCACCACGTCACTCACCTGCCGTCGTGCGGCGTTCAGATTCGCGTCCATTTCGTCCTCATCACAACTGGTCGTACCAGTTTTACAGCGCAGTCCGATCCACCCCGGATCGGCCAGCATGGCGCTAGAGAATAAGCGCTTTAGCCATGTTGGTGTGAAAGCCTGGAGAAAGAAACTGGTCCGACCAGCAGGGAAGACGGTGGACTGGCGAGCAAACGCAAGCTGAATATGCGGCCCATGGTCGCAGCATGACCGCCCATAAAAACAACGTTCCCGATTGAGCCTGCCATGAGCATTCTGTACGACGAGCGCGTCGACGGCGCGCTGCCCAAGGTCGACAAGGCCGCCCTGCTGGCGGAATTGCAGCAGCGTCTGCCCGACCTCGACATCCTCCATACCCGCGAGGACCTCAAGCCTTACGAGTGCGATGGCCTGTCCGCCTATCGCACCACCCCCATGCTGGTGGTGTTGCCCGAGCGCATCGAGCAGGTGCAGCAGTTGCAGCAGCTGTGCTACGCCCGCAACGTCCCGGTGGTCGCCCGTGGTGCCGGCACCGGCCTGTCCGGCGGCGCCCTGCCACTGGAGCAGGGCATCCTGCTGGTGATGGCGCGCTTCAACCAGATTCTCGAGATCAACCGCGAAGGGCGCTTCGCCCGTGTGCAACCAGGCGTACGCAACCTGGCGATCTCGCAGGCGGCGGCGCCGTTCGACCTCTACTACGCCCCGGACCCCTCCTCGCAGATCGCCTGCTCCATCGGTGGCAACGTCGCCGAGAACGCCGGTGGCGTGCACTGCCTGAAGTACGGCCTGACCGTGCACAACCTGCTCAAGGTGGAAATCCTCACCGTCGAAGGCGAGTTCATGACCCTCGGCAGCGATGCCTTGGACGCGCCAGGTTTCGACCTGCTGGCACTGTTCACCGGCTCCGAGGGCATGCTCGGCATCGTCACCGAGGTGACCGTCAAGCTGCTGCCGAAACCGCAGGTGGCCAAGGTGCTGCTGGCGGCCTTCGACTCGGTGGAAAAGGCCGGCCGTGCCGTGGGCGACATCATCGCCGCCGGCATCATCCCCGGCGGCCTGGAGATGATGGACAACCTGGCCATCCGCGCTGCGGAAGACTTCATCCACGCCGGCTACCCGGTAGACGCCGAAGCCATCCTGCTGTGCGAGCTCGACGGCGTCGAGGCCGACGTGGCCGACGATTGCGAGCGCGTCGGCGAGGTGCTGCAGAAGGCCGGCGCCACCGAAGTGCGCCTGGCCCGCGACGAAGCCGAGCGCGTGAAGTTCTGGGCCGGCCGCAAGAACGCCTTCCCGGCGGTCGGACGCATCTCGCCGGACTACTACTGCATGGACGGCACCATCCCGCGCCGCGAACTGCCCGGGGTTCTGCGCGGCATCGCCGAACTCTCCGAGGAGTACGGTCTGCGCGTGGCCAACGTGTTCCATGCCGGCGACGGCAACATGCACCCGCTGATTCTCTTCGATGCCAACGTGCCCGGCGAGCTGGAACGGGCCGAGGCCGTCGGCGGCAAGATCCTCGAACTGTGCGTCAAGGTCGGCGGCAACATCACCGGCGAACACGGCGTCGGACGCGAGAAGATCAACCAGATGTGCGCGCAGTTCAACAGCGACGAGATCACCCTGTTCCACGCCGTGAAGGCCGCGTTCGACCCGGCAGGCCTGCTCAATCCGGGCAAGAACATCCCCACCCTGCACCGCTGTGCCGAGTTCGGCTCCATGCACGTGCACCACGGCCAACTGCCCTTCCCGGAACTGGAGCGCTTCTGATGTCGCATGATTTCGATGCCAGCGCCGCGTTGCTGGAACAGGTCAACCACGCACTCAACAGTGCCACGCCGCTGCGCATCCAGGGCAGCGGCAGCAAGGCCCATCTGGGCCGGGCTACCACCGGCGAGGTGCTCGACACCCGCACCCACCGGGGCATCGTCAGCTACGACCCGACCGAGCTGGTGCTGACCGCCCGTGCCGGCACCCCCTTGAGCGAGATCGAGGCGGCGCTGGACGCCAACCAGCAGATGCTGCCGTGCGAACCGCCGCACCTGGGCAGCGGCGCCACCCTCGGAGGCATGGTCGCCAGCGGCCTGTCCGGCCCGCGCCGGCCCTGGGCCGGATCGGTGCGCGACCAGGTGCTAGGCACCCGCGTGATCACCGGTCAGGGCAAGCTGCTGCGTTTCGGTGGCGAGGTGATGAAGAACGTCGCCGGCTACGACCTGTCGCGCCTGCTGGCCGGCAGCTTCGGCTGCCTCGGCCTGCTCGCCGAAGTGTCGCTCAAGGTACTGCCCAAGCCGCGTCAGGTACTCAGCCTGCGCCTCGAGGTGGACGCCCGGCACGCGCTGAACAAGCTCGCCGAGTGGGGCCAGCAGCCGCTGCCGATCAGTGCCGCCAGCCACGACGGCCAGGCCCTGCACCTGCGCCTGGAAGGCGGTGAGGGTTCGGTCCAGGCCGCACGCCAGCGCCTGGGTGGCGACGAGATCGACAGTGCCTACTGGCTGGACCTGCGCGAACAGCGCCTGCCGTTCTTCGCCGGTACGGGTGCGCTGTGGCGCCTGTCGCTGCCGACCAACAGCGGCCTGCTCGACCTGCCCGGCCAGCAGCTGATCGACTGGGGCGGCGCACAGCGCTGGCTCAAGTCCGATGCCAGCGGCGAGCTGATCCAGCGCACGCTGGCCCAGGCCGGCGGCCATGCCACCTGCTTCGTCGCCGGTCAGGAGCAGCCCTTCCAGCCGCTGGCGGCCCCGCTGCTGCGCTACCAGCGCCAGCTCAAGAACCAGCTCGACCCCCAGGGCATCTTCAACCCTGGCCGCATGTACGCCGAGGTATAAGACGTGCAGACAAACCTGAGTGAACAAGCCAAGCGTCTGCCGCGCGCCGAAGAGGCCGAGCGCATCCTGCGTTCCTGCGTGCACTGCGGCTTCTGCAATGCCACCTGCCCGACCTACCAGCTGCTCGGCGACGAGCTGGACGGCCCGCGCGGACGTATCTACCTGATCAAGCAGATGCTCGAAGGCGGCGAAGTCACCGCCAAGACCCAGGAGCACCTGGACCGCTGCCTGACCTGCCGCAACTGCGAAACCACCTGCCCATCCGGCGTGCAGTACCACAACCTGCTCGACATCGGTCGCGAAGTCGCCGAGCAGCAGGTGCCGCGCCCGCTCAACCAGCAGCTGCTGCGCCAGGGCCTGCGCACCGTGGTGCCCCGCCCGGCGCTGTTCAAGGCCCTGACCCAGACCGGCCTGGCCCTGCGCCCGCTGCTGCCGGCGGCGCTCAAGGCCAAGCTGCCGCGAGAAGTGCGCCCGGCCAAGCCGCGCCCGAGCGAGCGTCATTCGCGCCGCGTGCTGATGCTCGAAGGCTGCGTGCAGCCGGGACTGTCGCCCAATACCAATGCCGCCACTGCGCGCGTGCTGGACCGTCTCGGCATCAGCGTCACGCCGATCCGCGAGGCCGGCTGCTGCGGCGCCGTCGACTACCACCTCAATGCCCAGGAAGCGGGCCTGAACCGCGCCCGGCAGAACATCGATGCCTGGTGGCCGACGATCGAGGCCGGCGCCGAAGCCATCGTGCAGACCGCCAGCGGCTGCGGCGCCTTCGTCAAGGACTACGGCCACCTGCTCGCCAGCGACCCGGCCTACGCGGCCAAGGCGGCGCGGGTCAGCGCCCTGGCCAAGGACCTGGTCGAGGTGCTGCAGGGCGAAGCCCTGGAGCAGTTGCAGGTCCGCGCCGAACAGCGCCTGGCCTTCCATTGCCCCTGCACCCTGCAGCATGCGCAGAAGCTCGGCGGCGCGGTGGAGGCGGTGCTCGGCCGCCTGGGCTTCGGCCTCACCGCGGTGCCCGACGGGCACCTGTGCTGCGGCTCGGCCGGCACCTATTCGCTGACCCAGCCGGAGCTGTCGCGCCAGCTGCGCGACAACAAGCTCAATGCCCTGGAGAGCGGCAAGCCGGACGCCATCGTCACCGCCAACATCGGTTGCCAGACCCACCTGGACGGCGCCGGGCGCACTCCGGTGCGGCACTGGATCGAGATAGTCGAAGAGGCGATGGGCTGACCATCACAGCAAACGTAGCCCGGATGAAATCCGGGAGAACCAACACCCTGAACCCGGATTGCATCCGGGCTACGAAACCACGAACACGAGGTCCGTCATGCAACACAAAGCCGTACTCAGCCAGACCGAAGTCAGCCAGATCATCGCCGCCGCCCGCAGCGAAGCGCAGCAACAGGGCTGGGCAGTCGCTATCGCCGTGGTCGATGACGGCGGCCACCCGCTCGCCATGGAGCGCCTCGACGGCTGTGCGCCGATCGGCGCCTACATCGCCACCGAGAAGGCCCGCAGCGCTGCCATCGGCCGTCGCGAGACCAAGGGTTACGAGGACATGGTCAACGGCGGCCGCACCGCCTTCATCAGTGCCCCGCTGATCACCTCGCTGGAAGGTGGCGTGCCGGTCGTGGTCGAGGGCCAGGTGGTCGGCGCCGTGGGCGTGTCCGGGGTCAAGGCCGAACAGGACGCGCAGGTGGCCAAGGCGGGCATCGCAGCCCTTTGAACATGCGGCGTAGCCGCCAACGGATGACCTTCTCCCCCAGGGGGAAGGTGGCACGCAGTGCCGGAAGAGGGTGTGCCCCTCTCTCCTCTTTCGATGAAAGAGGAATGCAGACAGACAGGAGAACAGGAAAATGACCGAACGCGTGCAATGTCAGCGCCTGCAGGTAGCCGCCGAGCTCAAGCAGTTCATCGAAAACGAAGTGCTGCCCGGCAGCGGTATCGAAGCCGCGGCCTTCTGGAGCGGCTTCGACGCCCTGGTACACGACCTGGCACCGCGCAACCGTGCGCTGCTGGCCGAGCGTGACCGCCTGCAGACCGAGCTGGACACCTGGCATCGCGCCAACCCCGGCCCGGTTCGCGACATGGCCGCCTACCGCGCCTTCCTCGAGTCCATCGGTTACCTGCTGCCGCAGCCGCAGACCGTCAAAGCCAGCACCGCCAACGTCGACAGCGAGATCACCAGCCAGGCCGGCCCGCAGCTGGTGGTGCCGGTGATGAACGCCCGCTACGCGCTGAACGCCGCCAACGCCCGCTGGGGTTCGCTGTACGACGCCCTGTACGGCACCGACGCGATCAGCGAGGACGGCGGCGCCAGCAAGGGGCCGGGTTACAACGAGGTACGCGGCGCCAAGGTGATCGCCTTCGCCCGTGCCTTCCTCGACCAGGCCGCGCCGCTGGCCAAGGGCTCGCACGCCGATGCCAGTGCCTATGCCGTGGTCGCCGGCCAGCTGCAGGTGACCCTGGGCAGCGGCGAGCAGACTTCCCTGGCGCAGCCGGAGAAATTCCTCGGCCACCAGGGCGAGGCCGCCACGCCGAGCGCCGTGCTGCTGAAGAACAACGGCCTGCACTTCGAGATCCAGATCGACGCCAGCAGCGCCATCGGCCGCACCGACGCCGCTGGCGTCAAGGACGTGCTGATGGAAGCGGCACTGTCGACCATCATGGACTGCGAAGACTCGGTCGCCGCCGTCGACGCCGCCGACAAGGTGGTGGTCTACCGCAACTGGCTGGGCCTGATGAAGGGTGACCTGGCCGAGGAACTGGAGAAGGGCGGCAAGCGCATCACCCGCCGTCTCAACCCGGACCGCACCTACAGCGCCGCCACCGGCGGTGAACTGACCCTGCACGGCCGCTCGCTGCTGTTCGTGCGCAACGTCGGGCACCTGATGAGCAACCCGGCGATTCTCGACGGCGACGGCCAGGAGATTCCGGAAGGCATCCTCGATGCCGTGGTGACCAGCCTGATCGCCCTGCATGACCTCAAGCGTCGCGGCAACTCGCGCGCCGGCAGCGTCTACATCGTCAAGCCGAAGATGCACGGCCCGCTGGAAGTGGCCTTCGCCAACGAGCTGTTCGGCCGTGTCGAGCAACTGCTGGGCATGCCCGCGGCCACCCTGAAGATGGGCATCATGGACGAGGAGCGCCGCACCAGCGTCAACCTCAAGGCCTGCATCGAGGCCGCCAGCAGCCGCGTGGCCTTCATCAACACCGGCTTCCTCGACCGCACCGGCGACGAGATGCACACGGCCATGGAAGCCGGCGCCATGCTGCGCAAGGGCGACATGAAGTCCAGCGCCTGGATCCAGGCCTATGAGCGCAACAACGTGCTGGTCGGCCTGGCCTGCGGCCTGCGCGGCAAGGCGCAGATCGGCAAGGGCATGTGGGCCATGCCGGACCTGATGGCGGCCATGCTCGAACAGAAGATCGGCCATCCCAAGGCCGGTGCCAACACCGCCTGGGTGCCTTCGCCGACCGCCGCCGTGCTGCACGCGCTGCACTACCACCAGGTGGACGTGCAAGCCGTGCAGACCGAGCTGGAGCTGATCGACCTGGCCAGCCAGCGCGACAGCCTGCTGGGCGACCTGCTCAGCGTGCCGGTCAGCGCCGAGCGCCCGTGGAGCGCCAGCGACATCCAGCAGGAACTGGACAACAACTGCCAGGGCATCCTCGGCTACGTGGTGCGCTGGGTCGAGCAAGGCGTCGGCTGCTCCAAGGTGCCGGATATCCACAACGTCGGCCTGATGGAGGACCGCGCCACGCTGCGGATCTCCGCCCAGCACATCGCCAACTGGCTGCATCACGGCGTGGTCGGCGAAGCCCAGGTGCGCGAGACGCTGCAACGCATGGCGCAGGTGGTCGACGGGCAGAACGCCGGCGACGCCGCCTATCGCCCGATGGCCCCCGGTTTCGAGCAGTCCCATGCCTTCCGCGCCGCCTGCGACCTGGTGTTCAAGGGCCGCGAGCAGCCGAGTGGCTACACCGAACCGCTGCTGCACGCCTGGCGTCTGCGCTTCAAAGAGGAGGTCTGAGCGTGGGAGGGGCCATACGCGGCTGCAGCGGGATGCCGCCCAGCCCCTCCTGAAAAATGATTGAGCGCCGTGGATGAACGCCACGGCGCTGCAACAGGCCCTGACGGTTTCCGACCGTCGGGGCTTTCGAGCATGAGCGCGACGGTGGGTGATCCCCGGCGTCGCTGCTCGCGGAATGGTCGGTGCCGTGGCGCCCGGCCACTCCAGATGCGTGGCGCCGGATATCTCCGGAAAACCGTGGTTCACAAGAAAAAGAAGGAACCAACACATGAGTCAAACGCTGCTGTCCATCCTGGCCTTCGTGCCGCTGGTGCTGGCGGGTGTGCTGCTGATCGGCTTCCGCTGGCCAGCCAAGTACGCGATGCCGCTGGTGTTCGTCCTGACCGCCCTGATCGGCCTGCTGGCCTGGGACATGTCCCTCAACCGGGTCATCGCCTCCAGCCTGCAGGGGCTGATCCTCACCGCCTCGATCCTGTGGATCATCTTCGGCGCGATCCTGCTGCTGAACACGCTCAAGCACTCCGGCGGTATCGCGGCGATTCGCCGTGGCTTCTCCAACATCAGCCCTGACCGGCGCGTACAGGCGCTGATCGTCGCCTGGCTGTTCGGCTGCTTCATCGAAGGGGCCTCCGGCTTCGGCACCCCGGCCGCCGTCGCTGCACCGCTGCTGGTTGCCCTCGGCTTCCCGGCGCTGGCAGCCGTGGTGCTGGGCATGATGGTGCAATCCACGCCGGTGTCCTTCGGCGCGGTGGGCACGCCGATCCTGGTGGGCGTCGGCGCCGGCCTGGACAGGACCGGCATCACCGAACAGCTGGCGGCCACCGGCAGCACCTGGGAGACCTTCTTCCACCTGATCTATTCGCGGGTGGCCATCACCCACGGCGTGATCGGCCTGCTGATGCCGCTGATCATGGTGATGATCATGACCCGCTTCTTCGGCAAGAACCGCAGCTGGAAGGAAGGCCTGGCCATCGCGCCGTTCGCCGTCTTCACCGCGCTGTGCTTCTCCCTGCCGTACATGGCGGCCGGCGTGTTCCTCGGTCCGGAATTCCCGTCGATGATCGGCGCCCTGGTTGGCCTGTCCATCGTGGTACCGGCAGCCCGTGCCGGCTTCCTCCTGCCGAAGGAGACCTGGGACTTCGCCGACGCCAAGGACTGGCCGGCCGAGTGGATGGGCAAGATCGAGATGAAACTCGACGAGGTGGCCGGCAAGGCGCCGATCTCCGTGCCCATGGCCTGGGCGCCGTACCTGCTGCTCGCGGTGTTCCTGGTGCTGTCGCGGATCTTCCCCGAACTCAAGGCCGCGCTGATGAGCCTGAGCTTCGGCTGGAAGGACATCCTCGGTGAGACCGGCGTGTCCGGCACCATCGAGCCGCTGTACCTGCCGGGGGGCATCCTGTGCATGGTGGTGCTGGTCACCTTCTTCCTGCACCGCATGCGCTTCTCCGAGCTGAAGGCGGCCGTGGGCGAGTCGAGCAAGACCCTGCTCGGTGCCGGCTTCGTGCTGATCTTCACCATCCCCATGGTGCGTATCCTGATCAACTCCGGGGTCAATGGCGCCGACCTGGTCTCCATGCCGGTGGCCATGGCGCGCCTGGTGGCCGACAGCGTGGGCGGCGTCTATCCGTTCTTCGCCCCGGCCGTGGGTGCCCTGGGCGCGTTCATCGCCGGCTCCAACACCGTGTCCAACCTGATGCTGTCGCAGTTCCAGTTCAACGCTGCCGAGCTGCTGGGCGTGTCCGGGGCGATGATGGTGGCGCTGCAATCGGTGGGCGCTGCGGCGGGCAACATGATCGCCATCCACAACGTGGTGGCGGCCTCGGCGACGGTCGGCCTGCTGGGACGCGAAGGCATCACCCTGCGCAAGACCATCCTGCCGACGCTCTACTACCTCGCTGCTGCGGGCTGCATCGCGCTGGTCACCATGTACGTCATGGGTATCAGCGATCCGCTGCTGGCAAGCCGCTAGTCCATGCGCGGGTCGTGCCGGGCACGACCCGACTTTGGTTGGCCTCTGGCAGGCGGCGATTACCGCCTGTCCGCTTGGCGCGTCCGTTCAATTGCGGTAGCGTGCCTCGCGCAAAACCGTGAGATTCACCCGAGGTCGATATGAAGAAGTGGCAATGCGTGGTCTGTGGACTGATTTACGACGAGAGCCAGGGCTGGCCGGACGACGGCATCGCGCCCGGCACCCGCTGGGAAGACGTGCCGGAAGACTGGCTGTGCCCTGACTGCGGCGTCGGCAAGATGGACTTCGAGATGATCGAGATCGGCTGATCACGTGTCATTTCAACGAACGGCGACCCTCGGGTCGCCGTTTTCATTTCACCCTGCCAGGCGCCGCCAGCAGGCCCCGCAAGCGCGTTACAGCCGCCTCACGCCCCAGCAGCCCCCTGGCCTGAAGCCCGCACCAGAGCCTTCGCCGGCCGTCCCGCAGAAAAATCATCAACGCCATTTAAGCAGCGTCAAAAGCCGGTCGCCCTTCACTTACAGCAGGCAATCACAGCCAGCTTCACTCAACTGAAGGAATCTCATCATGGCTCTGTCGATTCATACCAACTACTCCTCGCTGATCACTCAGACCAACCTGTCCAAGACCAACAACGCCCTGGGCACCAACCAGCAGCGTCTGGGCACCGGTTTCCGCATCAACTCCGCTGCCGACGACGCCGCCGGCCTGCAGATCGCTACCCGTCTGAACGCTCAATCGCGTGGTATGGACGTGGCCATCCGCAACACCAGCGACGCCGTTTCGCTGCTGCAGACCGCCGAAGGCGCCTTCAGCGAAATGACCGACATCGTGCAGCGCATGAAAGACCTCTCCACCCAGGCGGCGAACGACACCAACAGCGCAGACGACCGTCTGGCCCTCTCGGCCGAGTTCAACGAACTGGGCAAAGAGCTGGCCAACATCATGACCAACACCAAGTACGCGGGTGAGGCCCTGTTCGACATCGCCGGTACCGGCGGCAAGTTCGGCACCGCTGGCGGCATGAGCTTCCAGATCGGCGCCAGCGCCACCGAAACCCTGGCCCTGGACGTCAGCGCCGACGTCGGCACCCTGACCGCCGCCCTGGGCGCGCTGAACACCCAGTTCGCCGCTGCTCCGGCCGCCGACCAGAAGCTCGAGACCCAGGCCGGCGCCAACGGCGCGATCACCCTGGCCGAGACCGCTCTGGACGAGATCGGTGCACTGCGTGCCCAGTTCGGCGCCAACATCAACCGCCTGAACCACACCGCCAACAACCTCGGCAACATGAAGGACAACACCGACATGGCCAAGGGTCGCATCATGGATGCCGACTTCGCCAAGGAAAGCGCCAGCATGAGCAAGAACTCCATGCTCCTGCAGTCGGGCATCTCCATGCTCAAGCAAGCCGGCCAGATGCCGGGCATGGTCATGTCCCTGCTGGGCTGATCCCGCGTCATCCAGGCGCAACGGATGGCGCCACCCCCTCCAACGCCCCGTACTCACGGGGCGTTTCTCGTTACGGCCTGAGCCCCGGCAACGCGCATCGCCAGCGTGCAACCGTCATCAAACGACGGGATGCTGAAATGACCGTCACGACACCTGCCGACTGCATCGACTTCGTCCACGAAACAGCTAGCATAGAACTGAGCACGGCCTGTGCGAGGCCGCTCGGTCAGCCCGTGACTGGCACAAGACTTGCCACTGCATTTCCCTGACGCCAGAATGCTGACCATCCGTCGCCCGGACGTTTCCAGCCGGAAATGTCGCTCGCTCTAAGGACCGCATGAACTCCAGCCCCGACACGCCGCCCACCGAGCCGGGAAGCACCATCGCCTGCCAGGTCATCAGGACCGGGCGCAGTGACTGCTACGCGCACTTCTATCCGGCGCTGTATCAGCTGACGCTGGCCAAGAGCGGTATCGAAGAGAAGATCGACCTCGGCTACTCCGGTAGCCGCCTGCTCGAGCGCCTGCTGCAGAAGCCGGGCGAGGTCGTCTCGCGCGAGGAGCTGATGAACCACGCCTGGGCCGACCGGGTAGTGGGCCAGGGCAGCCTGAACCAGCAGATCTATACCCTGCGCCAGGTGCTGGGCGACGAGAAAAGCCGCGAGATCATCCAGACCCTGCCGCGCCGCGGCTACCTGCTCAACCCCAATCACCTGGTCGTGCCGTCAGCCAGCGATGCCGCCGACCCGTCCGGCGCGGCGCCCGACGTGCCAGCCGCACCACCCGCCTTCCTGCGGCGCCACAGTCGTCAGCGCGCCTCCTGGCTGATCCTGCTCAGCCTGTTCAGCATCATCGGCATCGCCCTGTTCCTGACGCTGTACCGGATCAGCCAGCCAGACGACCTGTACAGCAGCGAGATGACCCAGGGGCCCCTCAACGTGCGTTACATCGACCAGAACCCGCAGCGCCTGCAGCAACTCATCCTGCACACCCATGGCCTGACCAGCCGCCTCACGGCACTGGCCAGCGCGCCGTCCGAGCTGGTGCTGCGCCTGAGTGGTGGCTTCTACGAGCTGCTCTGCCTGCAACCGGGGGGCGGCGCACGCTCACTGATGCTGCATGAAAGCCAGCTGGGTCAGGTGGCCGATGCCCAACTGAGCAGATGCCTGCCATGAGCCGCTGCAGGCAACTCGGCATCAGCGGCGTGTGGCTGCTGAGCATGTTCGCCACGGCCCTGGCGATGCTCCTGGGCATGCTCGCGCTGTGGCTCAGCTTCAGCTCCAGCGCGGAGCTCGACGGCCGCTACCAGTCCAGCGGCCAGGTCCAGCTGAGCAACGGCAAGGTGCTCGACATCAGCCACAGCCTGCAGGTCAACAATGGGCGTTTCTACGCCATGACCCGCCAGGGCGACAGCATCCTGGAGACCTCGGGGACGGTCGACTACGGCTTCCTCGGCAACTACCGCCTGCGCGTCGAGGATGGCCAGGTCACCGGCCTGGCCAGCGAGGTCGACGACGAGCTGGTGTTCAACCTGCTCTACGGTCGGCACAAGGGCTCGACCATCCGCCTGACTCGCCTCGACGGCTGCCTCTACGCCCTGGAAACCCGCCAGTTCTACTGCCCGGCGCGCCACCTGTAGCGCCGCGCTCACGACTCCGGCGTGCTCAGCCGCGCGCCCTCGGCGCGGTACTCCACACGCACCTGCGTGTCGCCGAACAGCTCGCGGTACAGGCCCTCGGCCTGGCTGGTCAGCAACAGCAGCTCGATGCGCCGGTTGGCACCGTTCTCCGGGTCATCGGGCAGCAGCGGCATGCCATCGGCCTGCGCCGTCACCTGCAGCACCGCGCGGGTCGGCAGGCCGGCCTCGACCAGCACGTTGCGCGCGCGCAGGGCGCGATCACCCGACAGGTTCCAGTTGTTGTAGCCGCCGACGATGCCCCGGTAGGGAGTGGCATCGGTGTGGCCGCTGACGATCAGGTGGTTGTCGACCTTGGCCAGGATGCCGGCCAGGCGCTTGAGCAGGGTCTCGAAATGCGGGTCCAGGCGCGCGCTGCCACGGGCGAACATGAAGCGCTGCGCATCGTCCTTGATCAGAATGCGCAGGCCCTGGGGCACCACCTGCACCTCGATGTTGGCCTCGGCATCCAGTTGCAGCGCCAGCGCCTCCATCAGTTGCGCCAGCTCCTGCATCTGCAGCGGCTCGGCGTAGTGCGGCCTGCGCGCCGCGCCAGGCTGGCCATCACCCTGCTCGGCCCCCGGGTCCTCCTGGGGCGTACGCGCCTGGTTGAGGCGGTCCTGGCGCGGGCTGACCTGCACCGGAATACCGTCGAGGTCCAGCGGCGTGGTACTGGTGCCGTCGAAGATGCCGGCGCCGCCATCGACCAACGGGTTGTTCAGCATGTCCGCATTGGCCCGGCTCTGGTCCTGGGTCTGCGGCTGGATGATCCACAGCACCATGAACAGCGCCATCATGGCCATGGTGAAGTCGGCGAAGGCGACCTTCCAGGCACCACCGTGCTCGTCGTGGCCGCCTTTCTTTCCACGCCGCTTGATGATGATCTCGTGTTCTGCGCCGCCACGCTTCTTCATGCCGCGTCCCTTTCATCCTCGTAGCGGTTGACCCAGGTCTCCAGCTGCTTGAAGGCCGGCTTGACGTCCTGCTCGATCAGCTTGCGCCCGGCGTCCACGGCCAGCAGCGTGGGCTTGCCGGCGACATGGGCGACCAGCGTGGTGCGCACGCACTCGAGTGCCGACAGCTCGGTCTTGATGCGCTGGCTCATGGCGTTGGACAGCGGCTCCATCACGCAGTAGCACATGAAGATGCCGAGGAAGGTGCCGACCAGCGCGGCAGCGACGTGGGCGCCGATCTCGGCCACCGAACCGCCGATGTTGCCCATGGTGATGATGATCCCCATGATCGCCGCGAGGATGCCGAAGCCCGGCATCGCCTCGCCGATCTTGTGCAGCGAACGCGACGGCTGCAGCAGGATGTGCTCCATGGCCTCCAGCTCCTGTTCGAGGAAGCCTTCCAGCTCGTGTGCGCTGATCTTGCCCATGGCCATCAGGCGGAAGTTGTCGGCGATGAAGGCCATCAGGTTCTTCTCCTGACGGATCAGCGGGTACTTGGCGAACAGCTCGCTCTGCTCGGGCTCCTCGATGTGCGCGTCGAGCACCTTGAGACCACCGACCTCGACCATCTCCAGCAGCTCGTACAGCAGCATCAGCAGTTGCCGCTGGAACTCCTCGCCGCGCCGCTTGTAGACGAACACGCCCTTGATCTGGTGGCACATCTCCACCAGCACTTCCTTGGGGTTGCCCACCACCAGTGCGCCGAGACCGGCGCCGACGATGATCACCACCTCGGCCGGCTGCCAGAGCATGGCCAGCTCGCCGTGGGCCATGACGTACCCGCCCAGCACGCAGCCGACGATGATCAATGCACCTAGTAACTTCTGCACCCTAGCCTCTCTCGTTCAGGTAGCGGCTGGCCTTGGCGATCGCCTGCTTGCTCAGCTGGCAGACGCGCGCGTCGCTCAGCTCCAGCACCAGGGCGATTTCCTTGAGGCTCAGCTCATGTTGGTAGTAAAGGGTCAGCACCAGCCGCTCGCGCTCGCTGAGCTGGCTCAGCGCCTGGGTCAGCAGGCGTTCCTTGAGCACCCTGTCCTCGACCGCACTGCTGCCACAGGTGAACCCTTCGTGGCCGTTCTGCAGCAGCTCGTCGAGGCTCTCGATGGCCTCGCAGGCGTCGGCCTGGAGGAATTCCTGGTAGTCCTTGGCGCTGATCCCGGTGGCCCGGAGGATCTCCTCCTCCTGCGGCACACGGCCCAGCTGGCGCGCCAGCTGGCGAATGGCATCGCGGATCTTGTGGGTCTGCTGGCGTACCTGGCGCGGCCGCCAGTCCTGGCGACGCAGCTCGTCGAGGATCGCACCACGCACGCGCAGCGCGGCGAAGCGGCCGAACTGCTCGTCCGGCGTGCCGTAGCGGCGCAGGCATTCGAGCAGCCCCATCAGGCCGATCTGCTCCATGTCCTCGCGATCGAGTACCTGATTGGCCTGCAACGCCAGCTGGCTGACGATGCGCTTGACCAGCGGCAGGTACTGCATCAGCCATTTCTGCTCGGCCCCGGGGGCGAACAGCGCGGCACCACCCTGGTCGGCGGCGTAGCGGTAGTCGATGGCGCAGTTGGCGTTCATGGGCAGGCCCTGCTCTCTACTGGACGATCAGCTTGCTGACCAGCACGTTGGCGAACGGCATCGCCAGCTTCTTGCTGGCGAAGTCATCGAACAGCGCGCTTTCCAGCTTGCCCTGCAATTCGGGGATGGGCATGGCACGCAGGCTCTCGAAGGTCATCGCCGACAGGTGGGCGACCACCGAGTTGCGCACCATGGGGTCGATCTGCTCGAGCTTCTTCGGGTCGGTCTCGAGGTCGGCCTGCAGCACCAGGTCGAGCACGAAGTAGTGCTCGCGGTTCTCGCCCTGCAGGCTGACGATGACTTTCTCGATGGGGAAGAAGCGATACTCGCTGGCCTGCTCCTCTTCGCCGGCGCCCGCGCTGGAAAGCCCCGGCAGCGGCTGCCCGGACTGCAGCGAGCGCAGCGTGGCGTAGTTGAAGACGGTCCCGCCGACCACCACCAGCGTGTTGAAGATGAGCAGCAGGAGGATGATGCGCGGCATTGTCATGGGGTTCTCGATTCAGGTACGAAGGGTTAAACGGTGACCAGCACGTCGCTGGTCGAGTCCGGGTTGCGCGGGCCGCTGTCGGCCGTGGTGCCGCTCGCCGCCTGCACCGGCTCCTCGGCCAGCCAGGCCTGGCGCGGCTGGCCTTGCTGACGCCCGCCCTGGGCATCGGCGGAGACCTGCACGTCGACCTGCACGAAGTGCTGCCCGACCAGTTCCTGGCGCAGGCGCTCGCTGGTCTGCTGCAGCAGGCGGGCGACATCGGCGTTGGCCGCGGAAAGCTGCACGCTGAGCCGGCCGGATTCGTGACTGAGGAAGATTTCCAGGCTGCCCAGCTCCGGTGGGTCGAGACGGATGGTGGCGTTCTGGATGCGCTGGTTGATCTGCAGATCGACCTGCTCGCGCAGGCTGCCGAGCATCTGCTCGCCCCACTGCGCCTGCGGCGCATGCAGCTTGAGGTGGCGCTCCGTGGTCGGTGCCAGGTTCGCGGGCAGGGAAGCTGGCGCAGTGGCCGTCGCGGTCGCCTTGTCGTCGGCGCTGCCGGTGCCGGACAGACGCTCGACAAGGCTGGCCTCGAGGCTGTCGTTGGTGGCGAGTGACGCGGCATTCTGCAGCGCAGCGTCCAGCGCCATTGGCGGCATCGGCGCAGTCATGGCCTGGGCAGGCACGGCGGCAGGCACCGGCCTGGCCGTGACCGCAGCGCGCTCGGGCTCGCTCGGCAGGGGTTCACGCGGCACCCGCGCGGGATCGACCGGCAAGGCGGCCAGCTGCGGGTCCTGCTCCTGTTCGTCCGGGGGCGCCGGGGCGTGCTGCGCAGTCTCCGCCGTCTCGCGCGCCTCCACCCGGACCGCCTGCTGCCCCAGCACGCTGGCCAGCCACTGCTCGGCATCGGCCTCGCCGAGGCCGAGCGCGATCGGCGCCGGCGCGCTGGCTGGCGGCGCCACGCTTTCGCTGGCGGCGAAGGCATGCAGCTCCATCTGCAGATCGAAGGCCGGCTGTTCGCCGGACGCACTCTGCGCCTGGGCAAAGCCGTTCAGCGCAGGCTCCGCTGCGGCGCCGCCGAGGTCGACTCGCGCATTCGCGTTGATCAGTTGCAGCACCTTCTATCTCCCCTCTTGATACAGATCGACGCGCAGGTAGGCACTACGCCCTTCGGCGTATTCCAGATGCGTCAGCAGCAGGCGCCGCACGCGCTCGCATTCCTCGGCGCAGGCGACTCGCGCCTGGCCGTGCAGCTGTTGCAGACGCTGCTTGGCCGCACGCGTCTCGTCATTGAGCGACGGCAACCCGGCCAGCAGTTGCAGGCAGGCGCGGATCAGCGCATCGACCTCGCCGATGCGCGCCCAGTCGCCCTGCTCCAGCGCCTCGGCCAGCTGGCCATGCAGCTGCTGCAGGGCGCGCAGTTCACTTGCGCGCTGCATTCACGCCTTCCCAGCCTTCACGCAACACACCGAGCAGCCCCACCACCTCGTCCAGGCCTTCCAGCGACAGGCTGACGCTGACGTCGGAGAGCCGGTAGATGCAGTAGTCGTAGAGCCGCGCCAGGCCCTGCACCAGCTCGCCGCCGTTCTCGTAATCGAGCGCGCTGTTGAGGCCGCCGAGGATGTTCAGGCACTTCTCCAGGGACTGGCCCTTCTGCTGGTAACGCTTGGCCTCGATATGGCCACGGGCACGGGCCAGCTCGTCGAGCAGGCCGTCGAACAGCACCAGCACCAGCTCGTAGGGCGAAGCGGCGGCAGCGCGGGCCTCGAGGTCCACGGTGCGGTAGCTGTCGTAACTTTCGTTGAGGTTGTAGGCACTCATCAGAACATTCCGTAGGTCTGTTCCATCGCCGCCATGGTCTGCATCAGACCGGTGTACTGACGGAGATAGCGGGCGTAGTAGGAGTCGTACTGCTTCTGGATGTTGTCGAACTGCTGATCGACACGACGCAGCTGGGTGTTGAGGGTGTCCTTGCGATTGGTCAGCAGGCCGCCGGCGCTGCTGGTGTAGACCGCCAGGTTCTTGTCCAGGGTGTCGAGCAGGTTGCCCTTGTCGGTGAACAGCTTCTCGAAGCCTTCCGGGTTGGCCGCCACGGCCTTCTCGAAACGCGCACTGTCGATGGTCAGCTTGCCGCCGCGGTCGGCGACGATGCCGAACTCGGTCAGGCTCACCCCGCCGAAGGACGTGCGCACCAGCTGGTTGAGCATGCCTTCGATGGCGCGCACGCTGGCGTCACCGGCCAGGGGCCCACGGCTGCCGCTCTCGCCGCCGCTGGCGGTCAGCGAATCGAAGCTGCTCATCAGGGCATTGAAGGCACTGACGAACGTCTGCGCCTTCTCCTTGGTGGCGCTCTGGTCCTGGGCGATCTCGATGGTCAGCGGGGTGTCGCCCGTCTGGTGAGCCTTGCTGAACGTCAGGCTGACGCCGTCGATGATGTTGGCGAAGGTGTTGCTGCTACTGGTCAGCTCGATGCCGGCCTCGCCGCCGAGGCGGACGATGGCGTCCTTGGCCACGGACAGCTCCTGACGCGCGGCCACGGCATTCTCGAATGCCGTGTTGCCGCTGGCGGTCAGGCTGATGGCCTGGTCGGCACCGGTCGTCTCGCTGGTCAGCACCAGGTTGACCTGGCCATTGCTGCGCACCAGCGTGGCCTTGACCCCGCTGTTGTCAGCCGCGCCGTTGATCGCAGCGGCCAGTTCGTCGAGCGTCGTCACCGCGCCCAGGTCGACACTGAACGTGTCACTGCCCTGGCCGATGCTCAGGCTGCCGCTGCCCAGGTCGCCGTCCTGCAGGCCCTGCAGGGCGAGCTGGCTCTTGCTGGCCAGCTGCTGGACGAAGAAGTCATAGCTGCCCGCGACCGCCTTGCTGCCGACCGTGGCAGTGGCATAGCCCTCCTGGCTGTAGCTGGCGCTGTTGACCAGCATGCTGCTGCCGGCGAGCTTCAGGCCGCTGGCAGCGCTCTTGAAGCTCTTCAGCGCAGTGTCCAGGGAGCTCAGGGCATTGAGCTGCGCCTTGTAGGCTTCCTGGTTGCGGTTGGCCTTGGCCAACTGCCCCTGAATCTCGTATTGGGCCAGTTGGGTCGCCATGCTCTGTACGTAATCTGAATCGATAGCCATAGTCGGACACCCGTTTTCCTGAGAGATAGCAATAGCGGTGCCAACCAGCCAAGTCGTTGATATTCAAGGACTTGAGCCAACCGCCAGGTGAAAGATCCTTTCCGCTCGCGAGTCAGCGAGCGACAGGCGGAAGGCCGGCTTCCGCTCGCCTGCGCAACAGGCGGACATACCCCCTACACAGGCGACGCGGCAGCGGCCCGGCTTAAGGAAAACGCGGTGAATGCAGTGCACTGAGGCCGGGCAAGCCAGCCAGGCGCGGGGAGGGCTGCCGTGACGCGGGACAGCATTGAGGGAGTTCTCCCCAGCCGCGAGCGGGACAATCGTGGATGAATGCGCCGACGAAACCGGGACTGAGGAGCGAGAGAAGATTGCGTTGATGCGTGGGAGGGGCTTCAGCCGCGACCGCCCGCCTGAACCTGCCGCTTACTCGCCGCCAACGGCGAAATTGGGCAGGCTGTTGACCGGCTGGCGGAAGTTGAACGGAATGGATTCGACGGCCAGGCCGACGTTGCGCTGGACCACGAAGTGCAGGTGCGGGCCGGTGCTGTTGCCGGTATTGCCGGAGCGCGCCAGCAGGCTGCCGGTCTCCACCCGCTGCCCCTCGCGCACGCTGACCGAGCCACGCATCAGGTGCAGGTAGACCCCCATGGTGCCGTCGTCATGCAGGATGCGCACGAAGTTGCCGGCAGGGTTGTTGCCGCGCCCGCTCTGCTGGTTCTCGGTCTTCACCACCACCCCACCACGGGCTGCGACGATGGGCGTGCCCTCGGGCATGGCGATATCCACCGCGTAGCGCCCCTTGGCCGTGAAGTGGCTGTAGGTGCCGTTGGCGCCCTGGGTCTGACGGAACGGCCCCCCCCGCCAGGGCAGTGGATAACGATGGATGCTCGGTTGCAGACGCGGGTCGCCGAGGGCGTAGCGCAGCTTCGGCTTGTAGCGCAGCGGCTTGCCGGCATCCTGCGGCGTCAGGGTGGCGAGACGGATCTTGCTGCGCGGCGGCAGCACCCAGCGAATCGGCTTGCTCGGTGCACCGATGGCGTTCTTCACCTGCTCCAGCCTGAGCTCGATCTCCACCGGCGCATACAGGTCGTTGCGAATCAGCAGCGTCTCGCCGGCTTCGTGCTTCTTGGTCTCCAGCTTCACCTGGTTGTCCAGGCGCTCGACCATGCGGTCGTTGAACACGAACACCTGGGCACCAGGCGCCGCCTGATCGCTGTAGGTCACCACGCCGTTCGCGTCGACGTACTTGTAAACGGTCAGAGCAGCGGCCTGGCCACAGAGAACCAGCAGACTGCAGAAAATGATCAAACGCCCTAGCATAACGATTCGGATCTTATGGCTTTTTGCTATCCGGATTGAAAAGACTAGCAGCGCGGGAGGGCATGCGCGAGGAAGCAACCGTCAGGCTGTGAACCGGCTCACCGCCGCCGGTCGCTACGGCGCCGTGCGGATCAGGCGCCCGGAGAGAAATGCTTCTGCGCGGTACCACGTGCGATCAGCCGCGACAGGTAGTCGAGCTTCTGCGGGTCGCGGTCGACGAAACGGAAGGTCAGCTGCAGCCATTCGCTGTCGGGCTTGGGCTCGAACGCCGCCACGGCATGCAGGTAGCCGTTGAGGCGGGCGGTTTCCGCTGCCTCGCCCTGCTCCAGATCGAGCACCGCGCTCTCCAGTACCTGCGGCAGGACATCGGCACGCCGCACCACCAGCAGCGCCTCCTTCAGGCTCAGCGCCTTGATCACGCAGGCCATGCTGCCGGACGGCAGGCGCAACTGGCCCTGGCCACGCCCGGCCGGCGCCTTGCTCGCAGCCGCAGGGGCCGGTTTGGCGAAGGCCGCCGCCGGGGCTGGCGCGGCCGGTGTCGGCGCACTGGGCTTGACCACCTCGGCCTTGCCACCGGTGAGTGCGGCCAGCGAATCGTTGGCGAAGCCACCGCCGCTCAGCATCTTGGGCGCAGCGCTGGCGGTGAGCGCCTGCAGCTTGCCGGCGCGGCTCAGGGCCTTCTTCACCTTGGTGACCAGTTGCTCGTTGGAGAACGGCTTGCCGATGTAGTCGGAAACACCGGCCTGGATGGCCTGCACCACGTTTTCCTTGTCGCCACGGCTGGTGACCATGATGAACGGCGTGGTTTTCAGGTCGTCCTGCTCACGGCACCAGGTCAGCAGCTCCAGGCCGGACATCTCTGGCATTTCCCAATCGCAGAGGATCAGGTCGACCGCCTGCCGGCCCAACAGCTGCTGGGCCTTGCGACCGTTGACCGCTTCCTCGATCTGTACGCCGGGGAAGTGATCACGCAGCCCTTTCTTGACCAGATCACGGATAAAGGTCGCGTCGTCCACCACCAGCACACTGACTTTGCTCATCGGCCTCTCCTGTACGAATGGCAATAAGCATAGTCATGGCCAGTGGCCTAAGGCCAACGGAAACGTCGGGTAAACGACAAATCGCGCAAACGCAACGGCCCGGGAAGTCCCGGGCCGCTGGCTCGACGCAGGCATCAGTCTGCGGATTTGCCTTCGACTTCCTCGCGCATACGGGTCAGGCCGATATGCCGCACATCGGTACCACGCACGAGGTAGATCACCAGTTCGGCGATGTTGCGTGCATGATCGCCGATGCGCTCCAGCGAGCGCAGCGCCCAGATCACGCTGAGCACGCGGGTGATCGAACGCGGGTCTTCCATCATGTAGGTGACCAGCTCGCGCAGCGCCGTCTTGTACTCGCGGTCGACGGTCTTGTCGTACTGCGCCACGGACAGGGCCAGGTCGGCGTCGAAACGGGCGAAGGCGTCCAGCGCCTCCTGGACCATCCTGCGCACCTGATCGCCGATGTGGCGAACCTCGACGTAACCACGCGGCGCCTCGCCTTCCTCGCACAGCTGGATGGCACGCTTGGCGATCTTGGTCGACTCGTCGCCGATGCGCTCGAGGTCGATCACCGACTTGGAGATGCTGATGATCAGGCGCAGGTCGGAGGCCGCCGGCTGACGACGGGCGAGGATGCGCACGCATTCCTCGTCGATGTTGCGCTCCATCTGGTTGATCTGGTCATCGATCTCGCGCACCTGCTGAGCCAGACCGGAGTCGGCCTCGATCAGGGCGGTGACGGCATCGTTGACCTGCTTCTCCACCAGGCCGCCCATGGCCAGCAGGTGGCTGCGCACTTCTTCCAGCTCGGCGTTGAACTGCTGGGAGATGTGCTGGGTAATGTTGTCTTTGTTCATCAAGTTCGCTCCGCGAAAGCTTCAAGCTGCAAGCCGATCGGTGAAGTGTCTGGTTACCGCAAGCTGACCGGCAGCTTGCGGCTTGTAGCGTGCCGCTGTCCTCAACCGTAACGACCGGTGATGTAGTCTTCGGTCTGCTTCTTGGCCGGGTTGGTGAACAGCGTGTCGGTATCACCGAACTCGATCAGCTTGCCCATGTACATGAACGCGGTGTAGTCGGAGACGCGCGCCGCCTGCTGCATGTTGTGGGTGACGATGACGATGGTGTACTTGCTCTTGAGTTCGTAGATCAGCTCTTCGACCTTCAGCGTGGAGATCGGGTCGAGTGCCGAGCAGGGCTCGTCGAGCAGCAGCACTTCCGGCTGTACCGCCACGGTGCGGGCGATCACCAGACGCTGCTGCTGACCGCCGGACAGGCCCAGTGCCGAATCGTGCAGACGATCCTTGACCTCGTCCCACAGTGCCGCGCTCTTCAGCGCCCATTCCACCGCTTCGTCGAGCACGCGCTTGCTGTTGATGCCCTGGATGCGCAGGCCATACACCACGTTCTCGTAGATGCTCTTGGGGAAGGGGTTGGGCTTCTGGAACACCATGCCGACGCGGCGACGCAGCTCGGCGACATCCTCGCCCTTGCGGTAGATGTTGCGGCCGTCGATGTTGATCTCGCCATCGACGCGGCAACCATCGACCAGGTCGTTCATGCGGTTGAAGGTGCGCAGCAGGGTCGACTTGCCGCAGCCGCTCGGGCCGATGAAGGCGGTCACGCGCTGCTTGGGGATGTCCATCCTGACGTCGAACAGCGCCTGCTTCTGACCGTAGAACAGGTTCAGGCCCGGCACTTCGATGGCCGTGGTCTCGTCGGCCAGGCTCAGGCTCTGCTTGTCGCGGCCGAGGGCGGCCAGGTCGATACCGTGGGTATGGGCTTCGTGTTGCATATGGGCTCACTCCGTTCGCAGCTGCAAGCTGCACGCTACAAGCTGCAAGCCGGTCGCCGCGCTTCTCGTTGAAGCTTGCGGCTCGGGGCTTGCGGCTCGAATTTAATGATCCAGCGCCTTGTACTTCTCGCGCAGGTGGTTACGGATATAGACCGCGGTCAGGTTGAGCAGGGCGATGACGATCACCAGCAGCAACGCGGTTGCATAGACCAGCGGGCGGGCCGCTTCTACGTTGGGGCTCTGGAAGCCGACGTCGTAGATGTGGAAGCCCAGGTGCATGATCTTCTGGTCCAGGTGCAGATAAGGGTAGTTGGCGTTGAGCGGCAGGCTCGGCGCCAGCTTGACCACGCCCACCAGCATCAGCGGTGCCACCTCGCCGGCGGCACGGGCCACGGCGAGAATCAGGCCGGTCATCATCGCCGGGCTGGCCATCGGAATCACTACTTTCCACAGGGTCTCGGCCTTGGTCGCACCGAGCGCCAGCGACCCTTCGCGCACCGCACGCGGAATACGCGCCAGACCTTCCTCGGTGGCGACGATGACCACCGGCAGGGTGAGAATCGCCAGGGTCAGCGAGGCCCACATCAGGCCCGGTGTACCGAAGGTCGGCGCCGGCGCCGCCTCGGGGAAGAACAGCTGGTCGATGGAACCGCCCAGCACGTAGACGAAGAAGCCCAGGCCGAACACGCCGTAGACGATCGAGGGCACGCCGGCCAGGTTGTTCACGGCGATGCGGATCACCCGGGTCAGCGGGCCCTGGTGGGCATACTCACGCAGGTAGACCGCCGCGATCACACCGAACGGGGTGACGATCACCGCCATCAGCATGACCATCAGCACGGTACCGAAGATCGCCGGGAAGATGCCGCCCTCGGTGTTGGCCTCACGCGGCTCGTCGCTGATGAACTCCCACACCTTCATGGCGTAGAAGCCGAGCTTGTCGACGCTGCTCATGGCATTCGGGCGGAAGGCGCGGACGATCTTGCCCAGGGCGATCTCGGTCTGGCGGCCGTCGCTGGCGGTCAGGGTCACGCTGTCGCGGTTGATCTGCTGGGTCAGCGCCACCATGCGCTCTTCGAGCACCTTGTACTCGGCATTCAGGGCATCGCGGCGAGCGTCCATGTCGGCCTGGGCGGCAGCGTCCAGCTTGTCCTGCAGCTGCAGCTTGCGCCCTTCCAGGCGAATGCGCTCCAGACCATGGTTGATGCGGCCGATGTCGCTCTTCTCCAGGCGCACCAGTTGGGCGTGCAGCTCGTCGACCCGCTCCAGGCGCTGCTGCAGCTCGGCCCAGGCGGCATCGCCCTCGGCGACCAGCTGACCACTTTCCTTGACGTTGACCAGGTTGCCGTAGAAGTTGCCCCACTCGCGGCGCTCCAGCACGGTGATGTCCGCCGGCTTGCGCAGGTTGCTCAGCCATTCGCCGACGACCCAGGTGAAGTCCGCGCCGAACAGCTCGCGGTTACCCACCTTGAGCAGCTCGCGGGTCATGAATTCGCCGCCCTCTTCGGCGACCGGCAGGCCGGCCGCAGCGAGACGGGCACGCGGGACTTCCTCAGCCTGCACCACTTCGCCGAGCATGACCCGGGATTCCTGGCCAGGCACCTGATAGTCGGCCTCGATGATATCCGCCGGCCAGAAGTGCCCCAGGCCGCGCGTGGCGATCACCGCCAGCAGGCCGAGGGTCATGATGATGGCGATGGCGACCGCGCCGCCGCTCATCCACACGCCGGGGGCGCCGCTCTTGTACCAGGATTTCAGGTTGTTCTGTTTCACGGCATCACACCTTGAATGAAATCATTCTTTACCGCCCCTCTCCCGCTGGCGGGACAGGGGCCGGGGGAGCGGGTCGCGGCGTTGTTCGCACGGCCCTCTCCCGCCCTTCGGGCACCCTCTCCCATCAATGGGCGAGGGTCATCAGTTGGCCTGCTGCGCAGGCCATTCTTTACAGCGACGAATACTTGGTACGCAGACGCTGACGAATCAGTTCGGCCAGGGTGTTCATCACGAAGGTGAACATCAGCAGCACCAGTGCGGCCAGGAACAGCACGCGGTAATGGGTGCCGCCAACCTCCGACTCGGGCATCTCGACCGCGACGTTGGCCGCCAGGGTGCGCATACCCTCGAAGATGTTGACGTCCATGATCGGCGTGTTGCCGGTGGCCATCAGCACGATCATGGTTTCCCCCACGGCGCGGCCCATGCCGATCATCAGCGCCGAGAAGATACCGGGGCTGGCGGTCAGGATGACCACGCGGGTCAGGGTCTGCCAGGGCGTCGCGCCCAGCGCCAGCGAGCCGAAGGTCAGGCTCTTGGGCACGCTGAACACGGCGTCTTCGGCGATCGAGTAGATGTTCGGGATCACCGCGAAGCCCATCGCCAGGCCGACCACCAGGGCGTTGCGCTGGTCGAAGGGAATGCCCAGGTCATTGGACAGCCACAGGCGCATGTTGCCGCCGAACAGCCAGTTTTCCAGGTGACCGCTGATCGCGATGGAGAACCAGCCCACGGCGATCACCACGGGGATCAGCAGCGCGGCTTCCCAGCCATCGGGAACGCGATGACGCACCGCTTCCGGCAGCTTGCTCCAGATGAAGCCGAACAGCAGGATGCCCAGCGGCGTCAGCAACAGCAGGCTGAATATGCCGGGCAAGTGGTTTTCCAGGAACGGCGCGAGGAACAGACCGGCGAAGAAGCCGAGGATCACCGTCGGCAGCGCCTCCATCAGCTCGATCACCGGCTTGACCTTGGTGCGCATGCGCGGCGCCATGAAATAGGCGGTGTAGATCGCCGCGGCGACCGCCAGCGGTGCCGCCAGCAGCATGGCGTAGAAGGCTGCCTTGAGCGTGCCGAAGGCCAGCGGCGAGAGGCTCAGCTTGGCTTCGAAGTCGGTGTTGGCGGAAGTCGACTGCCAGACGTAGTCAGGCTCCGGGTAGCTCTCGTACCAGACCTTGCCCCACAGCGAGCTCCAGGAAATTTCCGGGTGCGGGTTGTCGACCACGAAGCGCTGCAGCTTGCCGTCGGACTCGACCAGCACGCGGGTGGCGCGCGGCGACAGGGCGGCGGCGGCCTTGCCGTCGGCGACCTGTTCCTTGAGCAGGGTACGGTGCGCGGTGCTGTGGAAGATACCGAGCAGGCCGCTCTCGTCGAGCGCCATGAAGCCCTTGCGGCGCTCTTCGGGAAGAATCTGGGTGACCGCGCTGCTGCCCAGCTGGAAGCTGCGGATCGACTGGAAGGTGGATTTGCCGTCCTTGTCACGCACCATGAACCACTGCTGGATGCCGCCCTTGGCGTCGCCGATCATGATGGAGATGCCGCCCAGCAGGCTGGTGGCGCTGGTGACACGGTTGGAGGCGTCCTTGAGCAGCTGGTAGCGGCCATTCAGGCTGCGCTTGCGCAGGTCGAAGACATCGGCGTTGGAGTCGCCATTGAGGACGTACAGCCACAGCTGGCGGGGATCGAGGATCAGCTGGCTGATCGGCTCACCGATCTGCGGCAGGGCGATGCGCTCTTCGCTGACGCTCACTTCGCCAGTGAACAGGTTTTCCTCGCGACCGAGGCTGATCAGGTGCAGCTCGCTAGCGGTGGAGCCTGCCAGCATCAGCGTGCCGCTGTTGAGGTTCAGCGCCACGTGCTCGAGCGGGCGGCCCTGCGGATCGACCTCGATCGGCGTCTCGCCGTACGGATAGTCGATGCGCGGCGCGATGGTGCGCACGTTGTCCGGGTAGGTGATCTTGTAGTTGTGCTGGATGACCAGCGCCTGGCCATTGCTCAGGCCCAGCGCCACGCGGCGGCTGCCCGGCTGGTCCTGCGCGACCGAGGCGACGCTGACGCCTTCCGGCAGCGGCAGCTGCACGCGCTGCAGCGCTTCGCCGTTCTTCAGCTCGAAGAACTGCACCGCGCCGCTGGCGTCCAGGCGCATGGCCACCTGGTTCTGCTCCTCGACGGCCAGCATCAGCGGCGCCGGGGCGTCAGCCAGCCAGGCCGGCTGCTGAACCTTGCGCGCATCCAGTTCGGCGCCCTGGAACATCGGCAGTACCACGTGCGCCAGGTAGAAGAAGATCAGGGTGATCGCACCCAGCACCGCCAGGCCACCGACGGAGACGTACCAGCGCGCCATGCGGTCCTTGAGGGCACGCAGGCGACGCTTGCGTTGCAGGGCGGGGGTATTGAAGTCGATCCCCAGCGGATTCTGAGAGCGATTCACGGATTCGTTTGCCAAGTCATTCATGCGAGAAGTCTCTGCGCGGGCTCAAGTGCAGCGCATAGGGCTGTCCAGGCTTGTCAATCTAGCGAGCTTGTATGACAGAAAGGTTACAGTCACCTGACATGACGAAGCCCACCACTCGAATCGAGTGGCGGGCTCTTCCGACCATCAGCCGAAGATCAGCGGGTCGGCGGCGTCAGGCACTGAAATTACAGGCCCAGTTCCTTCATGGTCTTCTCGACCACTTTGGACGGCAGCGGGATGTAACCATCCTTGACCACCACTTCCTGACCCTGCTTGGACAGCACCAGCTTGACGAACTCGGCGTCCAGCGGGCTCAGCGGCTGGTTCGGCGCCTTGTTCAGGTAGACGTAGAAGAAACGAGCCAGCGGGTACTTGCCGGACAGCGCGTTGGTTTCGTTGGCTTCTTCTACCTGGCCGTTCTTGTCGACCAGCGGAACAGCGCGAACGCTGGAGGTCTTGTAGCCGATGCCCGAGTAACCGATGGCGTTCAGGGTGCTGGAGATCGACTGCACCACGGAAGCCGAACCCGGCTGCTCGTTGACGTTGGCGCGGAAGTCACCTTTGCACAGGGCTTCTTCCTTGAAGTAACCGTAGGTGCCGGATACCGAGTTACGACCGAACAGCTGAATCGGCTTGCTCGCCCACTCGCCGGTCAGACCGACGTCACCCCAGGTTTTCAGGTCCTTGTCTTCGCCGCACAGACGGGTGCTGGAGAAGATCGCGTCGACCTGATGCATGGTCAGGGCCTTGATCGGGTTGTCCTTGTGCACGAATACCGCCAGGGCATCGATGGCGACCGGAACGGCGGTCGGCTTGTAGCCGTACTTCTCTTCGAAGGCCTGCAGCTCGCTGTCCTTCATCGGACGGCTCATCGGGCCCATGTTGGCGGTGCCTTCGGTCAGCGCGGGCGGCGCGGTGGAGGAACCGGCGGCCTGAATCTGGATGTTGACGTTGGGGTAGTTCTTCTTGAACTCTTCTGCCCACAGGGTCATCAGGTTGGCCAGCGAGTCGGAACCGACGCTGGACAGGTTGCCCGATACACCGGAAGTCTTCTCATAGGTCGGCAGAGCCGGGTCGACGGCGGCTACAGCAGATACGGCGCTTACGCCGGCGGCGGCGAAAGTCAGGGCCGCCATCAAACGCTTCAGTTTCATGCCTTGCTCCTAGCAGGATAGTGTTGGATGGAACGGGCCCAAGTATCTGCAGGCCACGTGAACACTCTATGAAACGAATGTGACAGTTAAATGAACGCTGATGACTTTTCATTGCAACGATGCAAAGCGGCCTGCCGCGAGGACGCAACCTGCGGATGAGCAGCGCTCGCCCGCTGCCGGACAACCAATGAAAAGCCCCCGCACGCAAGGCGTGCGGGGGCTCGGGGCTGACGCTGGGCGTTACTGCATGTTGTGCTTCAGCGCACGCATGCGGTCATGGCAGGCACGCACCTTGGGCATCTCCACGGCCAGCAGCGCACGGACGTCGTTGTCCGAGTCCTCCAGGGCGTCCTCGAAGGCGTGCAGGATGCGGTCCTCAGCCTCTTCCAGCTGGGCGACGTAGGTGGCCTCTTCGTCCTTGGCCAGGGTGGCGCGGGTATCGGCGTACACCTGGCGCAGCTTGCCCAGCATGGTGCCGCCGGCTGCCGGCTCGCTCTGGTTGGCCGCGACCTTGACGCTCAGCGCGTCGATCACTTCGGTCTTGGCGCGGACCATGTCACGGAACAGCGCCTGCAGGCGGATGTCCTTGACCTCCTCGTGGGCGTGCTCGTAGAAGCGCTTGCCGTCACGGGTGATCTCGATCAGTTCGTTGAGTTGTGCGGTCTTGCTGCTCATGGAATGACTCCTTGGCGATGGGACTTGCGGATGGCTGACCGCGCCTGCGGTCAGGATGAAAAAAGCTTCAGCCGGTGATGCGCAGGGCGTCGGCATCCACGCCACGCACACCACGGATGTTGCGGGCGATCTCGACTGCCAGGCGCTTCTCGGCACTGCTCAGCACGCTGCCACGCAGGCTCACCAGGCCATCGTCGGTGTTCACCGAGATGTTCAGCGCATCGAGGTTGCGGCTATAGAGGAAGCTGGCCTTGACCTTGCTGGTGATCCAGCTGTCGCTGATGTCCTCGCGCGCCTCTTCCACTGCGGTCTGCACTTCACTGCTGGTGCTGTCGGCGGTGCTGATGCTGAGGTGGTTGAACACCTCGCGCACACCGTCGGTGTTGGCGGCCAGCTGGCCGGCCAGTTCCTTGGCCGCCGGGGTCTGTGCACGGCCGCTGAGGGTGATGGCACCGGTCTCGCTCTTGACCTGGATGTCCAGGCCACGGGTGTTGCTGTTCCACAGCAACTTGGACTTCACGGTGGCGGCCAGGCTGGCGTCTTCCAGACGCTGCACCAGACCCGGCGGGTTGCCGCTGGCGGCCTCGCCCGCGACCTCGATGCGATTGTCCACCGCGTCGATGCCCTCTATGCTCAGGGCCACCTGCTCGGCCAGGTCCTTCTGCACGGCGTTCTCGACCTTGCCGGTCAGCGTGGCCTCGCCAGCCTCCACCTCGATGTCGAGCTTGAACGGATTGAGATGACGGTTGAGCGCGAAGGCGGTCCAGATGGAGCCTTCCTGACGCGCGGCTGCCAGTTGCGCGGCCAGCTGACCGTCAGCTGCCTGACTGGCCAGCGGCGTCAGGCTCAACATCAGCGCAGCGCTCGTGGCCAGCAGCAAGGGTTTGAACGGGGGCATGGATTCACTCCTGCTCATGAAAGGACAAGAGGAATATCGCAAGCCCCGTGCCAGCCGATACAATCAATTAAATTCTTTATAAAACAAAGAGTTAAAAACAATAAAGGCACCCTGCCTGCATGCAGGGTGCAGCATCGGCGCGGTCAGGCCGTGCAACTTGCACGGTTTTTACCTGACTAAGCTGCATCGACTCGTCAGACGGAGCACATACATGGCAGTTTCAGAGCAGACCAGTGGACGCATCCTGCTGGTGGACGACGAAGCCGCAATCCTGCGCACCTTCCGCTACTGCCTGGAGGACGAGGGGTACGACGTCGCCGGCGCCAGCAGCACGGCACAGGCCGAAGCACTGCTGCAGCGTCAGGTGTTCGACCTGTGCTTCCTCGACCTGCGCCTGGGCGAGGACAATGGCCTGGAGCTGCTGGCGCAGATGCGTATCCAGGCGCCCTGGATGCGCGTGGTGATCGTCACCGCGCACTCGGCAGTGGACACCGCCGTCGATGCCATCCAGGCCGGCGCCGCCGATTACCTGGTCAAGCCCTGCACCCCGGACCAACTGCGCCTGGCTGCAGCCAAGCAGCTGGAGGTGCGTACCCTGGCCGCACGCCTGGAGGCCCTGGAGGGCGAGGTGCGCAAGGCCAAGGACGGCCTCGATTCGCACAGCCCGGCGATGATGGCGATCCTGGAGACCGCGCGCCAGGTCGCGGGCACCGACGCCAACATTCTCATCCTGGGAGAGTCCGGCACCGGCAAGGGCGAACTGGCCCGCGCCATTCATGGCTGGAGCCGCCGCGCCAAGCGCACCTGCGTGACCATCAACTGCCCGTCGCTGACCGCCGAGCTGATGGAGAGCGAACTGTTCGGCCACGCGCGCGGCTCCTTCACCGGCGCCAGCGAGAGTACCCAGGGCCGCGTCAGCCAGGCCGATGGCGGTACCCTGTTCCTCGACGAGATCGGTGATTTCCCGCTGACCCTGCAGCCCAAGCTGCTGCGCTTCATCCAGGACAAGGAATACGAGCGCGTGGGCGACCCGGTGACCCGCCGCGCCGACGTGCGCATCGTCGCCGCCACCAACCTCGATCTCGACGAGATGGTCCGCGAAGGACGCTTCCGCGAGGACCTGCTCTACCGCCTCAACGTCATCACCCTCAAGCTGCCCGCGTTGCGCGAACGCCACGAGGACGTGATGTCGCTGGCCGAGCGCTTCCTCGCCCGCTTCGTCAGCGACTATGGCCGGCCGGCCTGCGCCTTCAGCGACGAGGCGGTTGCGGCGCTGCAGGCCTACCACTGGCCGGGCAACATCCGAGAGCTGCGCAACGTCGTCGAACGGGCCAGCATCATCTGCCAGCAGGAAACCGTGGAGGTCGCCCACCTCGGCCTCGGTGGCAGTACGGAAGCGCCGACCAGCACCGTGCGCGTCGGAGCGCCGATGAGCCTGGAGGAGCTGGAGAAGGCCCACATCGCCGCCGTGCTGGCCAGCAGCAACACCCTGGATACGGCGGCGAAGACGCTGGGCATCGATACCTCGACCCTCTACCGCAAACGCAAGCAATACAACCTCTGACCCCTGGGATCACCATGCAGCTGCCGATGAAGCTTCGCACCCGGCTGTTCCTCAGCATCTCCGCGCTGATCACCGTCGCCCTGCTCGGCCTGCTCCTGGGGCTGTTCAGCGTCACGCAGATGGCCAGCAGCCAGAGCGAGCTGATCCAGCGGGGCTTCAGCGCCGTGGAGATCGGCCAGAAGCTGCGCCAGCACCTGGGCGAGGAGCTGCTGATCCTGATCGGCGACACGCCCAAGCCGGAACAGCTTGCCAGCAGCCGCCAGGCCTTCGTGGCCACCCTCGACCGAGGTATCGCCGCCAACCTGGGCAAGCGCTACAGCCGTGGCCTCGAGCAGGCGGCCGTGCTGCACCAGCAGATGGTACAGGCCGCCAGCGCCGGCACACCCGCCGGTCAGTCGCCCCATGCCCTGGCCAACTACGATCCCTTCAGCGAAGCCTTCCAGAACCTGCGCCAGCACCTGCTGGACCTGCAGAACCAGGTGATCGAGCGGGTCAGCGAGGCCGAGCAGCAGGCCGCCGAACGCTCACAGCTGATCGCCGCCCTGCTCGCCCTGATCGGCGTGGCGGTACTGATCATCGGCGTGCTCACCGCCCATGGCATCGCCCGCCGCTTCGGCGCGCCCATCGACCTGCTGGCCCGAGCGGCCGACCAGATCGGGCGTGGCCAGTACGACGTCGTCCTGCCCGTGTCGCCAGTGGCCGAGCTGGCCCTGCTGAGCCGCCGTTTCGGCCTGATGATCGAGGCCCTGCGCGAGTATCACTCGAGCAACCTCAACCAGCTGCTCAGCAGCCAGGGGCGTCTGAAGGCAGTACTCGACAGCATCGACGACGGCCTGGTGATTCTCGACGCACATGGCCGTATCGAGCACGCCAACCCGGTCGCGTTGCGCCAGCTGTCCTGGCACACCGACCTGCTGGGGCAGAGCATCGGCCCGCTGCTGCCCGGTCACGCCGTGGAAGAGGCATTGCACCAGGTGCTCGCTGGCGAACTGCTCAGCGAGCCGCCCGCCGACCTGCAGATCGAGCGCGACGGCGAGACGCGCCTGCTGGCCTGGGCACTGACGCCTGTGCAGGTCAGCGAGGGCGGCAGTGTCGGGGCGGTGATGGTGTTGCGCGACGTCACCAAGCAGCGCGCCTTCGAGCGCGTGCGCAGCGAGTTCATCCTGCGCGCCTCCCACGAGCTGCGTACGCCCATAACCGGCATGCACATGGCCTTCAGCCTGCTGCGCGAACGCCTGCAGCTGCCCGCAGGAGGCCGCGAGCAGGACCTGATGCGCACCGTCGACGAAGAGATGCACCGCCTGGTACAGCTGATCGACGACCTGCTCAACTTCTCGCGCTACCAGAACGGTGTGCAGACCCTGCAGCGCACCCCTCAGGACCCCGCCGGCCTGATCCAGGACGCCCTGCAGCGCTGCGCAGACGAAGCCCAGGAGCGCGAGGTCGCCCTGGTCAGTGAGATCCACGAGGCACTGCCCGCGATCAATGTCGACGCCGAACAGGTGTCGCGCCTGCTCGACAACCTGCTCAGCAACGCCCTGCGCTACAGCAATCCCGGCGGCACCGTGCGGCTGCAGGCACGGCGCAGCGGCGAACAGGTCATCGTCAGCGTGCAGGACGCAGGCGAAGGCATTCCCTTCGGCCAGCAGAGCCGTATCTTCGAGCCGTTCGTTCAGGTCGGCAGGCGCAAGGGCGGCGTCGGCCTGGGCTTGGCACTGGCGCGGGAAATCGTCCAGCTGCACGGCGGTCAGCTCAAGGTCGACTCGAGCCCCGGCGAAGGGGCGCTGTTCTACTTCAGCCTGCCGGTGTGACGAAAACGCCGCACTGCGTGCGAACAGCTTTGGCTCCCCTCTCCCATTCATGGGAGAGGGGTTGGGGGAGAGGGCTGAAATGCCGCAAGACTGCGTGTGGCGTCTTCGCTGGCGTCAGGTGATGAATGAACGGGTCAGCGCAGCACCGGGTCGAACTTGATACGACGCCCGAGCATCAAGGCCACCAGGAAGGCCAGGGCGAACAGCGCGCAGGCGCCCTTGAGCAGCAGCGCAAGGCTGCCCTCCAGGCCTGGGCTCAGCCACAGCACGGCGAGGCTGAGCAGCGTCATGATCAACAACAGGAAAGCGCTTCTGAACATGGCGGGACTCCTGTCGCTCAAAATACCCAGCGCGGGCTGCTGGCAGGGCGCGGCTCACGGTTGGCGGTAGCGGTCTTGCCGTCGCTGACGGTGCGCAGCCACTGGCCGTCATCCTCGGTGCTGCGGGCAGCGGGCTGGCGCAGGCTGCCAGGCGCCTCCGAGCGCACGGCGGAGCCAGAGGTCCAGGCCTGCGCACTGGGCACCGTCAGTTCGGCGGTACGCGCCATGGCCCCTGCCGAACCCGTGAAGTCCGTGGCGTAAGCCCCGTTGACCAGCAATGCAGTGATGCAGAACAGGCTCATTCGGACGATGTACATGACGCTTCTCCATTAGCAGATCAGTCGAGGGCTTACATGACTGAATCTGCAGCGCTCATGCCAACACCAAACGAATAAAAATATCCTTATAAATCAAAAACTTAATGAACTCTCAAAGCGCCATTCCCATGCACTTTGCAAGATGCACGAAGTACGACACGTGCAAAATGCACGATCAGCCGCGATGCGGCAGCACGACGCTGAAACAGGAGCCCTCGCCAAGGCGACTGCTCAGCTCGATACGGCCGCCGTGCGCCTGGACGATCTGCTCGCTGATGAACAGGCCAAGCCCCAGGCCCTGCGCGACAGCGCTGTCGCCGACCCGCTCGAACTGTTCGAACACGCGACGCTGATCCGCTT
Source organism: Pseudomonas sp. BMW13 (assembly GCF_013357275.1). NCBI lineage: Bacteria > Pseudomonadati > Pseudomonadota > Gammaproteobacteria > Pseudomonadales > Pseudomonadaceae > Pseudomonas > Pseudomonas sp. BMW13. The sequence continues at coordinate 152,129 of NZ_SUKD01000036.1, forward strand.
CGGAGATGCCCATGCCCTGATCGCGTACCTCGGCGCGCACGGCATCGCCCTCGGCGCTCACCCGCACGGACACCGGCTTGCCGCCACCGTAGCGCAGCGCATTGGTCAGCAGGTTGGCCAGCACCTGCTCGATGCGGAACTCGTCCATCAGCACCGGGGCCGGGCCGTCCACCCTCAGGTCGACCTGGCAACCGGTGGCGCTGAACTGCGCGTCCAGGCTTTCCACCACGTTTGCGGCCAGCACGCCGAGATCGCCCGGCTGCGGACGCACCGAGAGCTTGCCGGTGCGAATGCGCGAGACATCCAGCATGTCGTCGATCAGGCGGCTAAGGCTGCGAATCTGCCGTTCGTCACGCGTGATCATCTCCTGCAGTTTTTCCGGTGTGAATGCGTCCTCCCGGCCCTGCTCCAGGCGCAACCGGCGCAGTTGCACATCGAGGATCAGGCCGTTGAGCGGAGTGCGCAGCTCATGGGAGGCGATGGACATGAACACGTCGCGCATCTGCACCGCCTTCTGCAGCTCGGCCTGGGTTTCGCGCAGTTCGGTGAGCAGGGCCTCCTGCTCGCGGCGCGCCGCCTCGACCACTTCCAGTTGCATGCTCAGCGCCTTGCGGTGGCGGTACAGCTCGACGAACATCGCCACCTTGCTGCGCACCTCGAAGGGCGACAGCGGCTTGTGCAGGAAGTCCACCGCACCGCTCTCGTAGCCACGGAAGGCGTAGTCCATGTCCCGGCCAACGGCGCTGACGAAGATGATCGGGATGTGCTTGGTCCTCTCCGTGCCGCGCATCAGCTCGGCCAGTTCGAAACCGTTCATGCCCGGCATCTTCACGTCGAGAATGGCCAGGGCGAACTCGTGCTCGAGCAGCAGCGACAGCGCATCGTCGGCACTGTTGGCTTCGAACACCGTGCGGTCCTCGCTCTGGATCAGCGAGCGCAGGGCCAGCAGGTTCTCCGGCAGGTCGTCGACGATCAGCACCTTGGCTTCAATCTTCCTTAGCATGGCGGGGCATCCAGTTCATTCAGCAGTACGCGCATGGCGGCGATGGGGAGAAGGAAGTCCGGTTGCAACAGCGCCAGCGCTGCTTCCGGCATGGTGGGCACTTGGGCGTCGGCGGGGTCCTGCACCAGAGCCAGGCCACCGGCTCGCTGGACGGCCAGCAGGCCGAGCGCACCGTCTTCGTTGGCGCCGGTGAGCAGCGCAGCAGCCAGGTATTCGCCGTAGGCATCGGCGGCAGACTCGAAGAGGATGTCGATCGACGGCCGGGAAAAATGCCGCGGTTCCTCGCGACTCAGGGAGAAACTGCGATCTCCCTCGATGGACAGGTGATACCCGGCAGGCGCCACATAGACCCTGCCGCCACGCAGGTATTCCTTGTCCTCGGCCTCCTTGACCGGCAGTTGCAGGCGCCGCGCGAGCAGTTCGGCGAGCAGACTGTCGTTGCGGTCCGGCACATGCAGCAGGCAGACCACCGGCAGCCGGTAATCGGCCGGCAGGTCCTCGAGCAACTGCAACAGCGCCTCCACGCCGCCGGCCGAGGCACCGATGAGCAGGGCCTGCAGCGGCGCACGCAGTTGCCCGCGCAGGTTGATCCGTTGGCCGCTCATCGCTTGCGGAAGATCCGCTCGGGGCGCGAGACCGCCTCGAACTGCTGGGCGTAGGCGGAGAAGTCCAGGCTTTCCTTGCTGCCCAGGCCGAGGAAACCACGGTGGCACAGCGACTCGTGGAACAGGCCGAGGGCGCGGTCCTGCAGGTCGCGGTTGAAGTAGATCAGCACATTGCGGCACGACACCAGGTGGGTCTCGGCGAACACGCTGTCGGTGGCCAGGCTGTGGTCGGCGAAGGTCACGTTGCTGCGCAGAAACTTGTCGAACAGCACCCGGTCATAGGCCGCCGAGTAGTAATCGGAGAAGGCTCGCTTGCCACCGGACAGCTGGTAGTTCTGGGTGTAGGTACGCAGGTTGTCGAGCGCGAAGATGCCCTGCTCGGCCTTCTCCAGCGAATGCGGGTTGATGTCCGTGGCATAGATCATGGTGCGCTCCAGCAGCTCTTCCTCGTGCAGCAGGATGGCCAGGGAATACACCTCCTCTCCGGTACTGCAGCCGGCCACCCAGATCTTCAGCGACGGGTAGGTGTGCAACAGCGGCACCACCTGTTCGCGCAGGGCGAGGAAATACCCGGGGTCACGGAACATCTCGCTGACCGGGATGGTGAGGTACTGCAGCAACTGCATGAACGCCTGCGGCTCGTGCAGGATGCGCTCCTGCAGCGCGGAGATGGTCGGGCACTCCAGCTGGGCCTGGGCCTGACGCACGCGGCGCTTCAGCGACGCCTTGGAGTAGTCGCGAAAGTCGTAGCTGTAGCGCAGGTAGATCGCCTCGATCAGCAGGCGCAGCTCGATCTCGTCAGGCATCAGAGACGCTCCAGCTTGGGCATCCACACGCGGATCAGGGAGAACAGGCGGTCCAGGTCGATGGGCTTGGCCAGGTAGTCGTTGGCACCCGCCTCACGGCAGCGCTCCTGGTCATCCTTCATCGCCTTGGCCGTCACCGCGATGATCGGCAGGTTGTTCCAGCGCGCCTGCTGGCGGATCTGCCGGGTGGCCTCGTAGCCGTCCATCTCCGGCATCATCACGTCCATCAGCACCAGGTCGACGTCGTCGTGTTCACGCAGCTTGGCCAGCGCCTCGATGCCGTTGCGCGCGACCACCACCGTTGCGCCCTTCTGCTCCAGGGCGCTGGACAGGGCGAAGATGTTGCGCACGTCATCGTCGACCAGCAGCAGGCGCCGCCCCTCGAACAGCTTGTCGCGGCTGCGTGCGGTCTTGAGCATCTTCTGGTGCTCGCTGGACAGCTCGGCCTCGACCTTGTGCAGGAACAGGGTGACCTCATCGAGCAGGCGCTCCGGCGAGCGCGCACCCTTGATGATGATCGAGCGCGAGTACTTGAGCAGCTCGGCTTCCTCGTCGCGGGTCAGGTTGCGCCCGGTGTAGACGATCACCGGCGGGAAGGAGCAGATGTCTTCCTCGGCCATGCGCCGCAGCAGTTCGTTGCCCTGCATGTCGGGCAGCTTGAGGTCGATGATCATGCAGTCGAAGACCGTGTCGCGCAGCTTGTCCAGCGCCTCGCCGGCCAGCGCCACGGCGGTGATCTCGATGTCTTCATCGCCGATCAGGCGGGCGACGCTGTCGCGCTGCAGGGGATCGTCTTCCACCAGCAGCACGCGCTTGACCTGCTGGTTGAGCTTGGCTTCGAGCTTGCCGAACACGTCCTTGAGCTGATCGCGACTGGTCGGTTTGAGCGCATAGCCGACGGCGCCCAGGTGCAGGGCCGCTTCGCTGTGGTCATCCACCGACACCACATGCACGGGGATGTGGCGGGTCTGCGCGTCGTCCTTCAGGCGTTGCAGCACGCCCAGGCCGGAGCCGTCGGGCAGGCGCATGTCGAGCAGGATGGCATCGGGGCGGAACTGCTGGGCCAGCTCCAGGCCCTCGTCGGCGCAGGTCGCCACCAGGCAGGCGTAGCCCAGCTCATGCGCCAGGTCGAAAAGAATGCGCGCGAAGCGCACCTCGTCCTCCACCACCAGCACGCGGCGGCCACCGCGCTCGCCGAGTTGCTCGCGGTCATCCGCGAACGGCGCCGGCGGGCGTGGTGCGACGCCGCCAGTGGAGGCAGCGGGCAGTGCAACAGGCGCCGGCGCCACGGGCACGGGCGCCGGCGCGAGCGCGCTCGACGGCAGCGGGCCGGCGCTTTCCAGCAACTGTTCGGGCAGTACCAGGGTGAAGGTGCTGCCCTCGCCTGGCACGCTGGCCACCGCGATGCTGCCACCGAGCAGGCCCGCCAGATCGCGCGAAATGGACAGCCCCAGGCCGGTGCCGCCATAGCGCCGGTTGGTGGTGCCGTCGGCCTGGCGGAAGGCATCGAAGATCACCTCCTGCTGGTCCGCGGCAATGCCGATGCCGGTGTCACGCACGGCGAAGGCCAGTGTCTGGCCGTCCTGCCGCGCCACGCTCAGCGTGACACCGCCACGCTCGGTGAACTTGAAGGCGTTGGACAGCAGGTTGCGCAGGATCTGCTCGGCGCGCTGGCGGTCGGTGAACAGCACGTCCGGCAGGTCGCCCTGCAGGAGGATCTCGAAGCCGAGGCCGCGTTCACGGGCCAGCGGCCCGAACACGTCGCGCAGGCCCTCGAGCATGCCGGCCAGCTGCGTGCGCTCGGGACGAACCTCAAGCTTGCCGGCCTCGACCTTGGCGATGTCGAGAATGTCATTGATCAGGTTGAGCAGGTCGTTGCCGGCGGAGTAGATCGACTCGGCGAACTTGACCTGCTCCTCGTTGAGGTTGCCCGCCGGGTTCTCCGCCAGCAGCTTGGCCAGGATCAGCGAGCTGTTCAACGGCGTGCGCAGCTCATGGCTCATGTTGGCGAGGAACTCGGACTTGTAGCGGCTGGCCCGCTGCAGCTCCTCGGCACGCTCCTCCAGCTGCGCCTGGATACGGCCCAGGGTGGTGTTGCGCTGATCCAGCTCGTCGCGCTGGTCGGCGAGCACCTGGGTCTGCTCGGCCAGCTTCTCGTTGGTCTGTTCCAGCTCGGCCTGCTGGGTTTCCAGGTGCGCCTGGGACTCCTTGAGCACGTTGGCCTGCTGCTCGAGCTCTTCGTTGGCGGCGCGCAGCTCTTCCTGCTGGGTCTGCAGCTCCTCGTTGAGCTGCTGGGTCTGGCCCAGGACTTCCTGCAGGCGCTGGCGATAGCGCGCCGCCTCCAGCGCGGTGCCGACGTTGCTGGCGATGGCCCCGAGGAACTCGCGCTCACGCGCATCCAGCTGGCGCATGAAGGCCAGTTCGACCACACCGTTGATACGGTCCTCGGACTGCAGCGGCACCAGGGCGACGCTGACGGGCAGGCCCTCGCCGAGGCTGGAGGCGACCTTGATGTAGTCGCCCGGCAGACTGTCCAGGTAGACCGGACGACGCCCCTGGGCGGCCCGCCCGACCAGACCCTCGCCCTGGTAGAACTGCTCCTTGAGGCTGGCGTCCTCACTGAAGCCGTAACCGGCCACGCGTTGCAGGTCGCCGCTCTGGGCATCGCGCAGATAGAGCGCCGCGACCACGCAGTCGAGGTACTCGGCGAGGAATTCCAGCGAACGATCGGCCAGCTCCTGCACCCGCGGCTGGCCGAGCAGGCGTTCCGCCAGCTGGGTCTGGCCGGCGCCCAGCCAGGCCTGGTCGCCCTGCTTCACCGCGAAGTCCGCCTGCCTGGCCATGGCCTGTGCATAGGTGCTCGAGAGGTTCATCAGTTCGCGGCGGCCGAACAGCGCGAGCAGCGCGCTGAACAGGATGCTGATCACCAGGTAGGTGCCGGCGCCCCACAGCGTGCCCGTGCTGACCTCGGCGTTGCGCTGCTGGCGCAGCTCACGCTCGCCGCTGATGAAGGTGTCCAGCTCGCGGCGCATGCCATCCATGAGGTTCTTGCCGCGCCCACTGCCGACGTCACCGAGGAAGTCGCCCCCGTCGCGACGGCTGACGATCACCTCCTCGGCATAGGTGTCCCATTGTTCCTGCAAGGCGCGCAGACGCTCGATGCGCTGTATCTGCGACGGATTGTCGACGACGATATCGGCGAGCTGCTCGGTCAGCGGGCCGAACTTGCCGCGCGCGAGTTCGTAGGGCGCCAGGTAGTTCTCGTCAGCACTGAGCAGGAAACCACGCATCCCGGTCTCCATGTCCAGCGTCAGCTTGTATACCTCGCTGGCCCGGTTGAGCACCTGATCGGAATGCTCGACCCAGCGCATCACGTTGAGCAGGTAGCCAATCAGCACGGCGAAGAACAGAGCACCAACCAGCCCCAGGCCGAGGGGCAGCCCGACATTGCGATTGAGGATTCGGCGAAAACCAGCCTCGTCCATGGCGGACTCATTCGACATTGGGGCGTCCATTCGATGATTGTCTCGCTGCTTCTTATAGTGGGAGGTGGCCTGTGGCAAACTGACCATGTGCAGACCCGGAAGTTTGCCAAACATTTGCGTCTTCTGCGCGCCCAAACAGAGAGCCCCATGACCGCGACCGATTCCGCTGCCGAGAAGACCATTCTGCTGGTCGAGGACGATGACGTCGTTCGCCACCTGACCGTGGAGGTTCTCGAAGAGTTCGGCTATCGCGTCCATGCCCTGCGCGACGCCCCCAGCGCACTGGAACTGCTGCGCGGCGACCTGGCCGTCGACCTGCTGATGAGCGACATCGGCCTGCCCGGCATGGACGGCCGCGAACTGGTGCAGAACGCCCGCCAGGTGCGACCGACCCTGCCAGTGTTGTTCGCCAGCGGCTATGCAGAGCGGGAACTGCTGGAGGAAGTGCGCAGCCGCGACGCCGGGGCCGCCACGGCCAGCATCGTAAAACCCTACGACTTCGCGCTGCTGGCCAGCCGCCTGAGCGAGCTGCTCGAAGCCTGAGGCCGCGACGACGGCAGGCGCTGCCATGCATCGTCGGTCATCATCCTCATCGATAGCGCTTGCCTGCCGGCACCACTCACCTCCAGGCTGACTCGATCAGCCACCGAGGAAGTCGCCATGCCCAGCCTCAACCCCAGCCGCGAACAGATGCGCGCATTCGCCGAAGCGATGCCGGCCGATACGCCGATCGTGATGCTCAACCTGCTGCGTTTCAGCCCCCAGGCGAACTACCCCTCGGGCAGTGACGAGACGCCCTGCAGCGGGCGCGAGGCCTACGCGCGATACAGCCGTACGGCGCTGGCCAAGGTGCGCGGCGTCGGTGGCGAAGTGCAGTGGCTGGGCACGGCCCATGTCGCCGTCATCGCGCCAAACGACGAGCACTGGGACCAGGTCCTGCTGGTGCGCTATCCATCCTCCAGCGCCTTTCTCGCCATGCTCGCCGACCCCGAGTACCAGGCCGCGACGGTGCATCGCAGTGCCGCGCTGGCCGACTCGCGCCTGATCGGCACGACACCGGCCTGATCACTCCCGGCGGGCGGCGTTCTGCTGGTTCAGCACCAGCAAGCGTGCGGCGGTCTCGGCATCGGGCTGGCCATCGTAGTTAGCCGGGCGGTACTTCATCTGGAAGGCGGCGATGACATTGCGCGTCGCCTCGTCCAGCTCACCCTGCCGAGGCACCGTGTAGCCGTTGCGCGCCAGTTGCTCCTGGAACCACTGCACGCTGGGCAGACTGAGGGCGAACAGCGCCTGCTGACGCGCCACCGCAGCCTCGTCCGGCCAGGGCACCAGCCCCTCGTCGGCCAGGCGCTTCCAGGGGAACAGCGGGCCCGGATCGACCTTGCGCTGAGGCGCCACGTCGCTGTGCGCGATGATCGAGCCCAGCGGCAACTGGTGACGCTTGACGATGTCCTTGAGCAGCACGATCAGCTTGTCGATCTGCTGCGCCGAGAAGGGCTGCCAGTAGCGCCCGGCAGCGGTCTGGTAATAACCCTGGTTGACCAGTTCGATGCCGATCGTCGTGCTGTTCAGCCAGGTGCGCCCCTGCCATTCGCTGACCCCCGCATGCCAGGCGCGGCGGTCCTCGTCCACCAGGCGGTAGACGGTCGCCGGGGCATCGCCGATCAGGTAGTGGCTGCTCACCTCGGTGTGCGTCAGCAGGTCGAGCGAGCGCTGCAGATCGGCGGAGGTGTAGTGCAGCACCACGTACTGCACGCGGCTGTTCTGGCCAGTGGCCGTGTGGCTGTCATCGATGCGCAGGCCGCCCGTGCAGCCCGCGAGCAGAACAGCGATTAAAGCGAGGCAGAAAGACTTCATGCGTGACCGAATACGCTCTGCAGGTTGTCCAGCAGCATGTCGACGCTGAGCATGATCAGCAGCATGCCCATCAGCCGTTCCACTGCCATCAACCCGCGATTACCAAGAAAACGCTGCAGGAACGAAGCCTGCAGGAGAATGAACGCCGTCGCCGCCCAGGCCAGGATCAAGGCCAGATACAGCTCCCAGATCGGCCCGACATGGGTGTTGCGCAGGGTCATCAGCACCGCCAGGGCCGAGGGCCCGGCCACGGCCGGCGTCGCCAGCGGCACCAGCATCGGCTCGCCATCCGGTACATCGCCGAGCAGCCCCTGCGGGCTGGGGAAGATCAGGCGCATGGCGATGACGAACAGGATGATACCGCCGGCGATGGCGGTTGCCTCACGCGACAGGCCGAGTCCGGTGAGGAATTTGTCACCAAAGGTGAGGAACAACAGCAACAGTCCCAGGGCGAACAGCAGCTCGCGCGCGGCCACCCACAGACGCCGACGAGGCTCGACGTTCTTCAGCGCAGCGATGTAGATGGCGATGTTGCCGAAGGGGTCGGTGACCAGAAAGATCAGCACGGCGATGCTGAAGATGTCCATAGGCGCCTCCAGTGGCTAGTGCGCATAGTCTAGGGGTTGCGCCAGGCGGGTGCGAGCGGACGTAACGGTCCGCCTGCGGGCGCCAGGCCGGAGCGAAGCAACTTCGTGACCGGATCGAGGGGAGGCGTCCTGACAAAGACCACTCGTAGAAATGTATACAAATAGTTAGATTTTTAACCCATAAAATGTATACATTGACCCAACAAGAACAACAGCGAGTAGTTTCCCATGACCTCCCCCGCCCAGCGCCCCGAGGACGAGAACCTCGGTCTTGGCTCCAACCTGCTCTACGGCCTGCAACACGTACTGACCATGTACGGCGGCATCGTCGCCGTGCCCCTGATCGTCGGCCAGGCGGCCGGCCTGACGCCGGCCGACATCGGGCTGCTGATCGCCGCCTCGCTCTTCGTCGGTGGCGCCGCCACGCTCCTGCAGACGCTCGGCCTGCCGTTCTTCGGCTGCCAGCTGCCGCTGGTGCAGGGCGTGTCGTTCGCCAGCGTCGCCACCATCGTCGCCATAGTCGGTGCCAACGGCGGCGAAGGGGGGTTGCCGGTGGTGTTCGGTGCCGTGATCGGCGCCGCGCTGATCGGCCTGCTGATCACGCCGGTCTTCTCCAAGATCACCAGGTTCTTCCCGCCGCTGGTGACGGGCATCGTCATCACCACCATCGGCCTGACCCTGATGCCGGTCGCGGCCCGCTGGGCCATGGGCGGCAACAGCCAGGCCGCGGACTTCGGCAGCATGGCCAACATCGGCCTGGCCGCCTTCACCCTGGCCACCGTACTGCTGCTGAGCAAGGTCGGCAGCGCCAGCATCTCGCGCCTGTCGATCCTCCTGGCCATGGTGATCGGCACCCTGGCGGCCCTGGCATTCGGCATGGCGGACTTCTCCCGCGTCGGCGCGGGCCCGTTGCTGGCCTTCCCGACGCCGCTGCATTTCGGCGTACCGGTGTTCAAGGTGGCGGCGATCATCTCGATGCTGATCGTGGTGATGGTGATCCTGGTGGAGACCTCGGCAGACATCCTCGCGGTGGGCGACATCATCGACACCCGGGTCGACTCCAAGCGCCTCGGCAACGGGCTGCGCGCAGACATGATCGCCAGCGTCGTCGCGCCGCTGTTCGGCTCCTTCACCCAGAGCGCCTTCGCGCAGAACGTCGGGCTGGTCGCCGTGACAGGCGTGAAGAGCCGCTACGTGGTGGCCACCGGCGGCCTGATCCTGGTCACCCTCGGCCTGCTGCCGGTCATTGGTCGGGTGATCGCCGCCGTGCCCACCTCGGTGCTCGGCGGTGCGGGCCTGGTGCTGTTCGGCACGGTCGCCGCCAGCGGCATCCGCACCCTGGCCAAGGTCGACTATCGCAACAACATGAACCTGGTGATCGTCGCGACCTCGATCGGCTTCGGCATGATTCCCATCGCCATGCCGAGCTTCTACCACCACTTCCCGGCCTGGTTCGAAACCATCTTCCACTCGGGCATCAGCTCGGCTGCGGTCATGGCCATCCTGCTCAACCTGCTGTTCAACCACTTCACCGCCGGCAACTCCGATCAGCAGTCGGTGTTCGTCGCCGGCACCGAGCGCAGCCTGCGCTACCAGGACATCGCCGCCCTGCACGAGGGCGATCACTTCATCGGCGGCAAGCTGTACGACGCACAGGGCATCGAGGTGCCGTTGCAGGAGGACGCGGCTCACGCGCCTCGGCCACGGACCGCCGAGGCAACCCCGGCGACAGGCAGGAGCGAGGAGAAGCTACCGTCCTAGCGGGACGCACGCGCGAGGCAGCGCCGCCTCTTCACTGATCAGGCGGCCTGCTCGACCCGGTTGCGGCCAGCACCCTTGGCACGATACAGCGCCTGGTCGGCGCGCTCGAAAGTGGTCTCGGCCGATTCACCATCGCGGAACTCGGCAATGCCGGCGGAGAGGGTGATGGTCACCGGCTCGCCCTTGAAGTGGAACGGGCAGGCCTCGACCGCGCTGCGCAGGGTTTCGAGCAGCTGCAAGCCACCCTCCAGCGGCGTCGCCGGTACCAGCAGGACGAACTCCTCGCCACCGAAGCGCGCGATGAAGTCGGTCTTGCGCAGGCGCCTGTTCAACTCACCGGCGATGATCTTCAGCACCCGATCCCCGGCCAGATGGCCGTAGCCATCGTTGATCCGCTTGAAGTGATCGATGTCCAGTACCGCCATCAGCAGCTGGCCGCCATAGCGCTGGCGGCGGGCGACCTCCAGCTCGAGACGCTCGCTCCAGGCGGCGCGGTTGGGCAAGCCGGTCAGGGGATCGAGCAGGGACTTCTGCCGCTGTTCCTCGATGTGCGCGCGGAACTGCTGCGCCTCGCTCTCCATTTCCGCGACACGCTTGACCAGGCCCTGCAAGCGCTCGGCGACATCGTCCTCGGCGCTGTCGCGCTGGCGCTGATGGTTGCTGACGCTCTGCAGCAGACCTTCCAGGCGCTGTTCCAGCGCCTGCTTGAGCGCGTCCAGGTCGACCGCTTCCTGCACGCTGTTCTGCAGGTCGGTGACCTGATCCTGCAACTGCTGGTTGAAGTTGCGCGCGCTCTGCGCCGAAGCGCCGTAGCCCTCGTGTGCCTCGCTCAGGGTCTGAATGAAGGCCGCCAGGCGCTCGTTGAGCTGTTTCAGGTAGCCGGCGAACTCGCGCTGGCCGCCGTTGTTGATCGCCAGCAGCAGCACCGCCAGGTCGTCCAGCACCGGCACCAGTTCGTACCAGTTGAGATTGCCCTCCAGGCGCTCGCGCAAGGCTTCGCCCTGCGGCAGGTGGCTGGCCGGCAGGTCCAGCTCGTCGAGCAGGTTGCGCAGGCTGTTGGCGATATGCGGCGCCACGGCGCTGTAGCCCGGCTCGCTGCTGGGCAGGGAGAACGGGCCATCACCCTCGTCATCCAGCGGGACCAGGCCAGGCGGTACCGGCAGGCTGTCGAGTACCGCCGGCACCTCGGCGGCCTCCTGACGCACCGGCGCCGCACCGGCAGCGGCAGCGGCAGCGGCAGCGGCCTCGGCGACAGGTGCAGGTGCAGGTGCAGGTGCAGGTGCAGGTGCAGGTGCAGGTGCAGGTGCAGGTGCAGGAATTGACGCAGGCGCAGGCGCGGCCGGCAAGGGCTCGTCGACAGGCAGCGTCGGCGCGGCGGGCTCTGCCGCTGGCGGCACATCGGCGGCGGCAGGCGCCGGTGTCACGGGCGCGTCGCTGGCACTCTCGCTGCGCGAGCCGAACAGGCGCTGCAGCAAACCGGGTTGGTCCTGCGCAGGTGCCTGCTGCACGGCCAGCGCCTGCGCCTGCAGATTGCTCAACTGGCTGAGCAGGGCCGGCAGCAGGTACTGATGGCTGGCCGCCTCCTCCAGCTGCTTGCCCAGCGCCTTGAGCGCCTTGCGCACCTCGCGGGGCGGCTCCAGGTCCTGCAACTGCGTGACCAGGCGCGCCAGGGCAGTGGCCGCCTCCGCAGCGCGCTTCTGACGGCGCTGCTCGGATTCCAGCACGGCCTTTTCCAGGCGCGGGATCAGGCCACCCAGTGCCGCGTCCATGTCATCGCGCCGCAGGATATCGCGCATCTCCTGCATGCACTGATCGACCGCCTTGTCGGCGCCCTCGGCAGCCAGACTGCTGCGCACCAGCCCCCGGCGCAGCAGATCCAGGCGCAACTCCCAGCGGCGCTCGAGCTTTTCGTGGCGCTCCAGGCTACTCAGGTATTTGTCTTTCCAGCGTTGCGCGTCTTCGCTCATACGGCTCACTCGGCAGATGGCGTCTTCAGCATAGGCAGTTGCGCCGTATTCTGGGCCTGCGGCAGGCGGATTTCCACGGCCACGGGCAGGTGATCGGATATCGGCTGGCTGAGGACATCGACGCGCCCCAGCTCCAGTTCGGAGCTGAGCAGGATATGGTCAAGGCAACGCTGCGGGCGCCAGCTGGGGAAGGTCGCCTGCGCCTGCGGCGCGACCAGCCCGAGGTCGCGCAAGGGGGAGTTTTCCAGCAGGTCGACGGCATGGGTGTTCATGTCCCCCATCAGCACCAGGTGGCGGAACTCGCTGACCCGTTCGCGGATATAGGCCAGCTGCCGGACGCGGGTTCGCGCGCCCAGCGCCAGGTGCATCATGACCACGCCGAGCGCCTGCTCACCCTCGCCCAGGCGCAGGAAGATGGCCCCCCTACCCGGCGGCCCCGGCAGCGGGTGATCCTCCAGCAGCGTCGGCCGCAGACGACTGAGCACCCCGTTGCTGTGCTGGGCGAGGCGGCCGAGATTGCGATTGAGCTGTTGGTACCAGTAGGGGAAGGCGCCCTGCTGGGCCAGGTACTCGACCTGATTGACGTAGCCGGAACGCAGGCTGCCGCCGTCGACTTCCTGCAAGGCCACCAGATCGAAATCGGCGAGCAGATCACCGATGCGCTGCAGGTTGCCGGCGCGCCCCGCATGAGGCAACAGGTGCTGCCAGCCACGGGTGAGGTAATGATGGTAACGCTGGGTATTGATGCCGACCTGGACGTTGAAACTGAGCAGGCGCAACAGGCCGTCGGCTGGCCAGTCGCCCTGTGGCGAACACTGCGGGTTGACCTGTGGATCGCACAGGCCAACCGTACGTGTCTGTCGCCAGCGGCGCAGCATGTCTTGCGCCTGCGGCCGCTTACAGCGCGGCGCGTTCCTTGGCGATCAGGTAGTCGGCTACACCGAGGGCCTCACGCGGGCCGCCGGAGGAGCCGATGTCGAAGCGGTACTTGCCGCCGACGATCATCACCGGTACGCCAGTGACCTGGTAAGCCATGGCCAGCTTCTTGGCCTTTTCCATCTGGCCTTTGACGGCGAAGGAGTTGAAGGTGCTGAGGAAGGTGTCGCGGTCCACGCCCTGAGTGGCGACGAAGTCGGCGAACTCTTCGGCGGAAGCCAGCTTCTTCTTCTCCTGGTGGATGGCGTTGAACACCGCGTCATGCACCTTGCCCTCGACCTTCATGCTTTCCAGGGTGAGGAAGGCCTGGCCGTGCACGTTCCAGATGCCACCGAACAGCGCCGGGACGCGGACGAAGTTGACATCTTCCGGCAGCTTCTCGACCCAGGGATTGAGGGTCGACTCGAACTGATAGCAGTGCGGGCAGCCATACCAGAACAGCTCGACGACCTCGACCTTGCCCGGTTTGGAGATCGGCACCGGGCTTTTCAGCTCGACGTATTGCTGGCCGGCAACCGGCTCGGCGTGGGCGCTGAGGCCGAAAAGACTGCTGATCGCCAGAGCGGCGCCGAAAATCAGGTTACGCATGGGGGTACTCCTTGGCTGGAAAGCGTCGCCCTGGTGGCGATTCGAGACTATGACTCGCTGGCACCGGGCCGGTTCCGCCCATTGTAGCCACCGCGCCCAATAAAAAGGGCGGCCGCAGCCACCCTTTGTCTTACCAAGTGCAACGGCGGTCTGTTAGTGCAGACCCTGGATGAAGCTGGAAACCGCTTCGATGTCCTTGTTGCTCAGCTTGGCGGCGATGGAACGCATGATCATCGAGTCGCCGTCGTTGGTGCGGTTGCCTTCACGGAAGTCGGTCAGCTGCTTGGCAACGTACTGCGCGTGCTGGCCACCCAGGTGCGGGAAGGCAGCAGCGGCCAGGCCAGCGCCGTTCGGCGAGTGGCAACCGGTGCAGGCCGGCATGCCTTCTTCCAGCTTGCCGCCACGGAACAGCGCTTCACCACGCTGGACCAGCTTGGGATCGGCAGCACCGACGCTCATCTTCTGGCTGGAGAAGTAGGCAGCGATATCTTCCAGATCCTGGTCGCTGAGGTTGTCCAGCATGCCGGTCATCTCGACCACCTGGCGATTGCCGGACTTGATGTCGTGCAGCTGCTTGAGCAAGTAACGCTCGCCCTGACCAGCCAGCTTGGGGAAGTTTGGAGCAGGGCTGTTGCCATCAGCGCCATGGCAGGCGCCACAGACAGCGACTTTGCCCTGACCGGCTTCGGCATCGCCAGCAGCCTGCGCCACGCCAGTGAGGCCCAGGGTCAACAGCAGACTCACGAGTACTTTGTTCATCAGCTAATCCAACTACGGCTAAGAGAGAAAAGGGTTATCGGTCGGGTTTACTCATTCGCTCATCAATTTGATGACCGCCTGGTAATCCTCGGCCGTGCAGTCCATGCACAGGCCGCGCGGCGGCATGGCATTCAAACCATTGGTGACGCTCTGCACCAGTGCATCCGTCCCCTTGGCCAGACGCGGCTCCCATGCGGCCTTGTCGCCCTTCTTGGGCGCCGTGGGAATCTGGCCGTTGTGGCAAACACCACAGGCACGGTCATACACAGCTTGCGGATCCTGAGCAGCATAGCCGTTGAAAGACAGCATCAACACGGCAGCTGCAAGCAGCATTTTCTTCATCAGATCAACCTCATCAGGGTAGAGAGCGTTCTGCTTTCTATCGAGCAGAGATGTAATCGCTCCCAGCAATCGGGTTCCTGCGGGTGGGACAAAGCGCACACAAAATCTGCGGCATTATATACTGGCAACGCTGAAACGGAAACGACGCCGCTTGCCGCGCCACCTGGCGTGCGGTAGGTGCGCGGAAATGTCGCAAGCCCTCGAGCGCCTCAATCGCCTCGCGGCAACCACCGGATACCCCCATGCTCCCGAAGAATCCCATCATCGGTCTGTGCCAGCAGGCCAGCTTCCTCATCAGTGCCGCCAAGGTCGATCAGTGCCCCGAGGACAGCGGTCTGGAAGTCGCCTTCGCCGGCCGCTCCAATGCGGGCAAGTCGAGCGCCTTGAACACCCTCACGCATGCCAGCCTGGCGCGCACCTCGAAGACCCCCGGGCGCACCCAGCTGCTCAACTTCTTCAGCCTGGACGAGGAGCGTCGCCTGGTGGACCTGCCCGGATACGGCTACGCCAAGGTGCCGATCCCGCTCAAGCAGCATTGGCAGAAACACCTCGAAGCCTATCTGGGCAGCCGCGAGAGCCTGTGCGGCCTGGTCCTGATGATGGATATCCGCCACCCGCTGACCGAGTTCGACCGCATGATGCTGGACTGGTCGGTGGCCAGCGGCATGCCGCTGCACATCCTGCTGACCAAGGCCGACAAGCTGGCCTTCGGTGCGGCGAAGAACGCACTGCTAAAGGTTCGTCAGGAGATCCGCAAGGAGTGGGGCGAAGGCATCAGCATCCAGCTGTTCTCGGCGCCCAAGCGCATGGGGGTGGAGGAGGCGCAGATGGTGCTGGCCGCCTGGCTGGACCTGCTGCCGGAGGAAGATGAGGAAGGCACTGAGGCCTGAGTCAGCCTGTGGCTAGGGGCACCTGAAGAAGATCGCTCAACGCCCGTTTTGAGTTGGGATGCCTCAAAGAAGCCTCTCCCGCCCTTCGGGAACCCCGGCTTTGGCATCCTCCTGCATCCACGCAGTCGTCTCCGATAAATGGGAGAGGCTCAGCAGAGTGCCGCTGGCGGCCGCTTTTTTTCAGGCAAAAAAAACCCCGAGCTTCGTATGGGGAGGGAGAAGTTCGGGGTTCAAGGTCTGAACCGCTAGGGCGGGGTCCAGATGTCTGCCAACACTTAACACAACAAAGGAGCATTGAAGGGCTTAACGGCCATTCACGAACTCTGACCTGGCTGTCTGGCGGAAAGTTCATCGCTTTTTTAAAAACCATTTGCAATAAGAAAGCGTCGTTTGATGCCCTGAAACCCATAAGCTAGAGCGGCCGCGGCTTTGCGCCGCGGCACCGGGTATCAATGCGCTTCATCCCAGTTGGCACCGACACCCACTTCGACCAGCAACGGCACATCCAGGTCGGCGGCGTCCCCCATCAGGCTCTGAAGCTTGGCACCGACCTCGTCGACCAGGTCCTCGCGCACCTCCAGCACCAGTTCGTCGTGGACCTGCATGATGATCCGCGCATCCACGCCGCTGTCCTGCAACCAGCCGTCCACCTTGATCATCGCGCGCTTGATGATGTCCGCCGCCGTGCCCTGCATGGGCGCGTTGATCGCCGCCCGCTCGGCCCCCTTGCGCATGGCCTGGTTCTGCGCGTGGATCTCCGGCAGGTACAGACGCCGGCCGAACACGGTCTCCACGTAGCCCTGCTCGGCCGCCTGCGCACGGGTGCGCTCCATGTAGCTGAGCACGCCGGGATAACGGGCGAAGTAACGGTCGATGTAGGCCTGGGCCTCCTTGCGCTCGACGTCGATCTGCTTGGCCAGGCCGAAGGCACTCATGCCATAGATAAGACCGAAGTTGATGGCCTTGGCCTTGCGCCGCTGATCGCTGCTGACCTCGTCCAGCGCCACGCCGAACACCTCGGCCGCGGTGGCCTTGTGCACGTCCAGGTCATTGCGGAAGGCCTCCAGCAGGCCTTCGTCCTTGGCCAAGTGGGCCATGATGCGCAACTCGATCTGCGAGTAGTCCGCCGCCATCGTGCGGTAGCCCTTGGGGGCGACGAACGCCTGGCGGATCCGCCGCCCTTCGGCGGTACGGATCGGGATGTTCTGCAGGTTCGGGTCACTCGAGGACAGGCGCCCGGTCGCCGCCACCGCCTGGTGGTAGCTGGTATGGATGCGCCCGGTACGCGGGTTGATCTGCTCCGGCAGCCTGTCGGTGTAGGTGCTCTTGAGCTTGCTCAGGGAGCGGTACTGCATCAGCACCTTGGGCAGTTCGAAGTCCTGCTCGGCCAGCTCGGCGAGCACCGCCTCGGCGGTGGATGGCTGGCCCTTGGCGGTCTTGCTGATCACCGGGTAACCGAGCTTCTCGTAGAGGATCACCCCGAGCTGCTTGGGCGAAGCCAGGTTGAACTCCTCGCCGGCGATCTCGAAGGCCTTGCGCTCCAGTTCCACCAGCTTCTCGCCCAGTTCGACGCTCTGCTGACCGAGCAGCCGGGCATCGACCAGCGCGCCGTTGCGCTCGATACGCGCCAGCACCGGCACCAGCGGGATCTCGATCTCGCGCAGCACCCTGGCCAGGGACGGCACGGCCTCGAGGCGGCCCCAGAGTTCCTGGTGCAGACGCAGGGTCACATCGGCGTCCTCGGCGGCGTAAGGCCCGGCCTGCTCCAGCGGAATCTGGTCGAAGGTCAGCTGCTTGGCCCCCTTGCCGGCGATGTCCTCGAAGCGGATGGTGCTGTGGTTCAGGTACTTCAGCGCCAGGCTGTCCATGTCGTGACGGGTGGCGGTGGAATCCAGCACGTAGGATTCGAGCATGGTGTCGAAGGCCACGCCCTGCACCGCGATCGGCGTGCTGGCATTGGCCAGGACATTGATGTCGTACTTGGCATGCTGGCCAACCTTGGCCTTGGCCGGGTCTTCGAGGATCGGCTGCAGCGCCTTGAGCACGGCATCGCGGTCGAGCTGCTGCGGCACGCCCATGTAGCTGTGGGCCAGCGGCACGTAGGCGGCCTCGCCGGCCTTGACCGCGAAGGACAGGCCAACCAGTTGCGCCTGCTGGGCATCGACGCTGGTGGTTTCGCTGTCGAAGGCGATCAGCTCGGCCTGCTCCAGCTTCCTCAGCCAGGCATCGAACTGTGCCTGCTCCAGCACCAGCTGGTAATCCCCGCTGCTCGCCGGCGCGGGCTCGGCTACCGCCTCGGCAGCGCCAGCGACCGGCTCGGCGAACAGATCACCGGCAGGCGCAGCGGCCTTGGCCGCCAGGCCCTTGTTCTGGCGCAGCAGGTCGTCCAGCCAGTTCTTGAATTCCAGTTCGCCATACAGCTCGACCAGCGCCGCCTGATCCGGCTCGCCCGGATGCAGGTCATCGATGGCGATGTTCAGCGGCACGTCGGTCTTGATGGTCGCCAGCTGATAGGAGAGGTAGGCCATCTCGCGGTGTTCCTCGAGCTTGGCCGGCAGGCCCTTGGCGCCGCGAATCGGCAGCGCCGGCACCTTGTCGAGATTGGCGTAGAGCACGTCGAGACCACCACCGATGCCGACCAGCAGGCCGAGCGCGGTTTTCTCGCCGACCCCGGGTACGCCGGGAATGTTGTCCACCTTGTCGCCCATCAGGGCCAGGTAATCGATGATCAGCTCGGGACCGACACCGAATTTCTCCTTTACGCCACCTTCGTCATAGACGCTTCCGGTCATGGTGTTGACCAGCGTAACGTGCGGGCAGACCAGTTGCGCCATGTCCTTGTCGCCGGTAGAGATCACCACGTCGCGCTGTTCACCGGCTGCCTGCCGGGCCAGGGTGCCGATCACGTCGTCGGCTTCCACGCCTTCGACGCACAGCAGCGGCAGGCCCAGGGCACGCACGCTGGCATGCAGCGGCTCGACCTGGACACGCAGCTCGTCCGGCATCGATGGACGATTGGCCTTGTACTCGGCGAACAGCTCATCGCGGAAGGTGCCGCCCTTGGCGTCGAAGACCACGGCGAACGGACTGTTCGGGTATTGCTTGCGCAGGCTCTTGAGCATGTTCAACACGCCCTTGACCGCCCCGGTGGGCATGCCCTTGGACGTGGTCAGCGGGGGCAGGGCGTGGAAAGCGCGGTACAGGTACGAGGAACCGTCGACCAGAACGAGGGGAGCTTGGCTCATGCGCGGGATCAACCTTTTCGGCGGGTGCAGCGGTAGAATGGCTGCATCGGTGAATATCAAGGAGCAAGGTTATCATGGGTACATTGAATCGCCTGTTGCTGGTCAGCCTGCTGGCCTGTCTTCCGCTCGCCGCTCACGCCGAGGACCCGGTTTCCGCTGACCCCGACGTAACCATCCGCCAGGACGGCGACCGCACCATCCAGGAATACCGGGTCAATGGCTTCCTCTATGCCATCAAGGTCATTCCGAAGAATGGCAAACCCTATTTTCTCGTGCGCGCCGATGGCAGCGACGGCAATTTCATTCGTTCGGACGATCCGGACATGCTCATCCCGTCATGGGAAATCTTCAGCTGGTAAGGCAATAAAGGTCTGATATGTCGGTATTCACCCCCCTGGAGCGTCATGAGCTCGAAGTCTTCCTGGCGCCCTACGGGCTCGGGCGCTTGCGTGATTTCCAGGGTATTGCGGCGGGCAGCGAAAACAGCAATTTCTTCGTCAGCCTGGAGCAGGGCGAATACGTTCTGACCCTGGTCGAGCGCGGCCCGGTGGCCGACCTGCCGTTCTTCATCGAACTGCTCGACGTCCTGCACGATGCCGGCCTGCCGGTGCCCTACGCCCTGCGTACCCAGGATGGCCTGGCCCTGCGCAGCCTGGCCGAAAAGCCGGCACTGCTGCAGCCGAGGCTGTCCGGCAAGCACGTGCGCGAGGCCAATGCCCACCACTGCCAGGAAGTCGGCCGCCTGCTGGCGAACATTCACCTGGCGACGCGGGCCACTCCCGTCGAACGACGCAGTGATCGCGGGCTGGACTGGATGCTCGCCGAAGGCCCGAGCCAGGCCCTGAAGCTCGACGAGCAGGCGCTGCCTCTGCTGCGTGATGCGCTGCAGGAGATCGCCGAGCTGAAGCCGCGCATCCTCGCCCTGCCACGCGCCAACCTGCATGCCGATCTGTTCCGCGACAACGTGCTGTTCGACGGCAATCACCTGGCGGGCGTGATCGACTTCTACAACGCCTGCTCGGGGCCGATGCTCTACGACCTGGCCATCACCCTGAACGATTGGTGCTCGCACGAAGATGGCAGCCTCGACGGCGCCCGTGCCCGCGCGCTGCTCGGCGCCTATGCTGCGCTGCGGCCGTTCACGGCGGCAGAGGCCGAGCTGTGGCCCGCCATGCTGCGCGTGGCCTGCGTGCGCTTCTGGCTGTCACGCCTGATCGCCGCCGAGTCGTTCGCCGGGCAGGAAGTGCTGATTCATGACCCCGGCGAGTTCCAGCGCCGCCTGGCGCAACGCCAACAGGTAGACCTGCCTCTGCCGTTCGCACTGTAGGGTGGGCCACGCTTTACCGGTCCACCGTGGCGTACGCTGCGGTGGATGGAAAGAGCGTCATCCACCCTACGCTGGGGTTTGCCAGCAGCGACCGGCTTGCAGAGCGGGTGAGCCGCCAACACCCGTAGGGTGGACCACGCTTCACCGGTCCACCGTCGCAGGCGCTGCGGTGGATGAGAAGAGCGTCATCCACCCTACGCAGGAACTTGCCGTCAGCGACCGGCTTGCAGAGCGGGTGAGCCGCCAACACCCGTAGGGTGGACCACGCTTCACCGGTCCACCGTGGCGGGCGCTGCGGTGGATGAGAAGAGCGTCATCCACCCTACGCAGAAACTTGCCGCCAGCGACCGGTTTGCAGAGCGGGCGAGCCGTCAACACCGTAGGGTGGACCACGCTTCACCGGTCCACCGTCGCAGGCGCTGCGGTGGATGAGAGGAGCGTCATCCACCCTACGCAGGAACGTGCCGTCAGCTGCCGGAAACCAGTCCCGGCAGTTGCTCGGCCAGCTTGGCGTTGTTGATCGGCGCGCGGATGAAGCCGCGCTGGGTGCCATCGGGGCCGACGATCACCAGGTTGCCGCTGTGATCGACGGTGTAGTTTTCCTTGCTGGTGTCGGCCGGGATGTAGGGGATGCTCACCGAATTGGCGAACTTCTGCAGCGTCGCCTCCTCACCGGTCAGCCCTTTGAAGCCCGCATCGAAGTAGCCCAAGTACTTGCTCAGTTGCTCCGGCGTATCACGGTGCGGGTCGACGCTGACCATCACCACGTTCAGCCGCGCACGGGTTTCTTCCGGCAGCTGGCCCTGCAGCTGGCGCAGCTGGGCGAGGGTGGCCGGGCAGATATCCGGGCAGAAGGTGTAGCCGAAGAACAGCAGGGTCCAGTCGCCTTTGAGCTGGTCGACCGCCACGGCCTTGCCATCCTGGTTGGTCAGGGTCAGCGCCGGCAGGCTGCGAGGCTGCGGCAACAGGACGATGCCGGCATCGAGCAGCGCCGCCGGATCACCCTGGCCCTTGCTGCTGAGCACCTTGTTGACGGTCAGGCCCAGCACCAGGGCCACGATGGCGACAAGAACGAAGACGGTTATGTGAGTACGAGTCATGAAAGCCCTTAGCACGTCGTGAAGGCCAGCTGCGCCGCCACGGCTCGCTAGACGTTCAGCAGCAGGTAGTGATCCGCCAGCAAGGCGATGAACAACAGGAACAGGTACCAGATACTGTACTTGAAGGTGTTGATCGCCGCGTGCGGTTTGCTGTCACGGTACAGCACCCAGGCCCAGTGCAGGAAGCGCCCGCCGAGCAACAGCGCACAACCGAGATAGAGCACCCCGCTCATGTGGATGGCATAGGGCAGCAGGGTCACGGCGAACATCGCCAGGGTGTAGAGGAGGATGTGCACCTTGGTGTAATGCTCGCCGTGGGTCACCGGCAGCATGGGAATGTCGGCCTTGGCGTACTCGGCCTTGCGATGAATGGCCAGGGCCCAGAAGTGCGGCGGCGTCCAAGCGAAGATGATCAGCACCAGCAGCAGTGGTTCGGCGCTCAGGTGCCCGGTCACCGCCACCCAGCCGAGCAGCGGCGGCGCGGCGCCCGCCAGGCCGCCGATGACGATGTTCTGCGGCGTGGCGCGCTTGAGGAACCCGGTATAGATCACCGCGTAGCCAAGCAGGGAGGCCAGGGTCAGCCAGGCGGCCAGCTCGTTGGTGAACAGCAGCAGCAGGCTCATGCCGGCGATGGCCAGCGCCAGGGCGAATGCCAGCGCGGCCACGGGCGAAACGCGCCCCGAGGTCACCGGTCGCTTGTGCGTGCGCGCCATGATCGAGTCGATGCGCCGATCCACCACATGGTTGACCGCCGCCGCCGCCCCGGCGCACAGGCCGATGCCGAGGTTGCCGAACAGCAGCACGGTCCACGGCACACCGGCGCGGGTGGCGAGGAACATGCCGACCAGGGAAGTGATCAGCATCAGCAGCACCACCCGAGGCTTGGTCAGCTCGAGGTAGTCACGCCAGCTTGCGGAGGCGGCGTGAGCAGTGAGCACGGTAGCCATGGTCATTCTCCTCTTCTTGTCATTTGCCGAGTGCCGGCGCCAGCTTGCTGGCCATCACCCGTTGCACGGCAGGTTCGCCCGCCCTGGCACGCTCGACGGCGCTGCCACGCAGGCGATAGTTGATCAGCACCATCGTCAGCAGCAGGGCCGCGCCGCCGGCGTTGTGCGCCACCGCCACCAGCAGCGGCAGGTGGAAGATCACGTTGCTCAACCCCAGGCTGATCTGCAGCGCCAGCGCGACCAGCAGCAGCCCGGCCAGGCGCGGCAACCCGGCCGCCCGCAGGCGCCAGGCCAGCAACAGCAGCGCCAGCGTGACCAGCAGGGCGCCGATGCGATGGCTCATGTGAATGGCGGTGCGCGCGTCACTGTCGAGCTGGCCGCCCAGGTAGTTGGGGCCGATGTGCTGGGTGAGGTGAAAACCCTTGCCGAAGTCCATCGCCGGCCACCACTCACCGTGGCAGGTGGGCAGGTCGACGCAGGCGACCGCCGCGTAGTTGGAACTGACCCAGCCGCCGAGGACGATCTGCCCGATCACCAGCAGCAGGCAGGCCGCAGCCAGCGCGCGCAGGCCGGCCGGCAACTGCAGCGGTGCGAAACGCCCGGACAGGCGCAACGTCAGCAGGGTCAGCAGACTCAGGGTGGCGAAGCCGCCCAGCAGATGCGCCGTGACCACCTGCGGCCAGAGTTGCAGGGTGACCGTCCACATGCCGAACGCCCCCTGCAGGATCACCAGGGCCAGGATGGCCAGTGGCAGCTTGAGCGGCTGCGTGGCATCGGCGCGGCGGCGGATGGCCTGGGTGGCGATGGCCAGTATCACCAGGCCCAGGGAACCGGCGAAGTAGCGATGGATCATCTCGTACCAGCCCTTGGCCACTTCCACCGGCGCCTCCGGGAAGCGCGCCTCGGCGATGGCCTGCTTGTGCTCGCTCATCGGCACGCCGAGAAACCCGTAGCAGCCCGGCCAGTCCGGACAGCCCAGGCCGGCGTGGGTGAGCCGGGTGTAGGCCCCGAGCAGGACCACCACCACGGTCAGGAGGGTCGCGAACAGCGCTAGACGATAACCTGGCTTGTGCATGTCTACTCCTTGGGCACTGGGCTTGGCGCTCTGCCGGCGAAGGCCGGGCGGAGCCTCAACCGATCAGGGAAATCTTCAGCAGGTAGCGCAGGTCATCGAGGATGGCCTTGCCGTCGCTACCGGCGGGGTAGCGCAGCACCAGGTTGCCGTGCGGGTCGACCAGCCACAGCTGGGCGCCGGATGCCGTCCCGCTGGCCTTGTCGTAGGCCTGCGGATCCAGCGGGTAGCGCCCCAGGCGCGGGTACTCGCGCTCGAGCTTGGCCTGGTAGTCGGCGGGCAGCGCCTCGGCCAGGGCCAGCGCATGACTGGCCCGGCCCGTCTCGCGGTTGAGGCCGATCTGGATCTGCCGCGCCAGGTAGACCAGCTGCTGGCAGTCGGCGGCGCACGCCCCAGGCGCCGTGACCAGGATCTGCCACACCGGCTGCACCTCGCCCTGCACGCCGAGATCGGCCAGGGTGCGGCCATCGCCGATCAGCACGCCGTGGTAGCTGCGCGTCTCCGGCACCCAGAAGCGCCATTTGTACATGGCGCTGGCGAGCAGCATCGGGCCGATGACGATGGCCAGGATCAGCAACAGCTGCAGGCGGCCACGCCCCTTGCGCGGAGCCTCAGGCATGGCGATGGCTGGGTTCATGGCGAATCTCCCGTGCGTTGTGTATTCCGAGATAGATGAACAGGCCGAGCAGTGCCGCAGCCAGGGCGAACCACTGCACGGCATAGCCCACATGCTTGCTGGGGCTCATGGAGACGATCGGCCAGTCGACGCGATAGCTGGCGGGCCCGGGTTCCAGGCGCACTTCGAATGGCAGGCCACCGCGCCCCAGGCGCTGCCACAGGTCGGGGGCCTCGACCTGGGTGATCAGCCGGGGCCAGCCGTCCGTGGCGCCGGACTGCAGGTGCAAGCCGCCCGCAGGTGCCACGTAGACCCAGGCCGTGAGCTGCATGACGCCGTCGGGGCTGGCGAAACGGGGCGGCGTGCGCCGGTCCGGCCAGGGCAGCCAGCCACGATTGAGCAACACCCAGAGCCCGCTGGGCTGGTCGTAGAAGGGTTGCAGCAGTTCCACGCCGGCATGGCCGTCACGAATCCGGTTGTCCAGCAGCAGGCTGTGCTCGCTGTCGAAGTAGCCATGCAGCTGCACGCGCCGATAGGCGGGGTCGCGCAGTGGCTCGAGCTGGTCGAGGCTGATCGGCTCGGCCTGGCGCCGTGCCTCGAAACTGGCCAGCAGCTGGCGCTTCTCGTCACCGCGCTGCAGCTGCCAGAAGCCCAGCCACAACAACCCCGGCAGGAGCAGGGCGACCAGCAGGCTGGGCAGCCAGCCGGGACGGAAGGCGCTCATCGCAACCTGCCGTTGGGCTTGGAGTGGCTGGCTATACTGCACTGCATCAGTCGATTCCCCCGGAGTCCCGCATGCTCAAGGCCGCGATCATCCTCTTGCTGCTGGCCACGCTCACCAGCCTGTTCAGCGGCCTGTTCTTCCTGGTCAAGGACGAAGGCCATGGTTCCCGTGTCCTCGGCGCCCTGGCCCTGCGCGTCGGCCTGACCGCCATCACCGTCGCCCTGATCGCCTGGGGCTTCTATTCAGGGCAACTGGTGTCCCACGTCACCTGGTAGCGCAACGCCTGCGACGATCCGCAGCGCGTTTCTTGCAGCGTGAAGCGTGTGGCTCGCCGCTGCCTCACAGCACGTAGACGAAGATGAACAGGCCCAGCCAGACCACGTCGACGAAGTGCCAGTACCAGGCGGCGGCCTCGAAACCGAAGTGCTTGTCGGCATCGAAATGCCCGCGCAGGATGCGCACCAGCATGACGGTCAGGATCAGGGTGCCGAGCGTCACGTGGGCGCCGTGGAAACCCGTGAGCATGAAGAAGGTCGCCCCGTAGATGCCCGAGCCCAGCGTCAGGCCCAGCTCGGTGTAGGCTTCGATGTACTCCTCGACCTGGAAGAACAGAAAGCTCAGGCCCAGCACGATGGTGGCCGCCAGCCAGGCCTTGAGCGCCCCCCGGTGATTCTTCTTCAGGGCATGGTGGGCGAAGGTGACGGTGAAGCTGGAAGACACCAGCAGGATGGTGTTGACCAGCGGCAGGTGCCACGGATCGATGACCCCGGTGGGCGGCGGGAACAGCTTGGAGTCGGGGTTCTGCAGCAGGGGCCAGTTGTACTCGAAGCCCTCCCAGAGCATGTTCGACACACCCTTGTCGCCTTCACCGCCCAGCCAGGGCACGGCAAAGGTGCGGATGTAGAACAGCGCGCCGAAGAAGGCGGCGAAGAACATCACCTCGGAGAAGATGAACCAGCTCATGCCCCAGCGAAACGAGCGGTCCATCTGCGCGCTGTACAGGCCGCTGCGACTTTCCTTGATGACGTTGCCGAACCAGCCGAACAGCATCCAGGCCAGGATCAGCCCGCCGACGAAGAAGATCAGCGGGCCGTTGGAATTCTCCCGCCCCGCCGACAGGTCGTTGAACCAGGTCCCCACGCCGAAGAAACTCACCAGCAACCCGATACTGGCGACGATGGGCCACTTGCTTTGCGCCGGTACGTAATAGTTTTCGTGACTCGACATTGTTGTTCTCCTTATGGAGTCGCCCGAGCAAGGGTCGCCTGTACCACTGGCGGTTTGCGTTCGGTGATATCGAACAGGGTGTAGCTCAGGGTCAGGTGTTTCACGTCCTGTGGCAGGTCGCGGTCGACGATGAAGCGCACCGGCATCTCGATGCGTTCGCCGGGCTGCAGCACCTGCTGGCTGAAGCAGAAACACTCGGTCTTGTGGAAGAAGGCCGCCGCCTTCGAAGGCGAGATGCTGGGAATCGCCTGCGCGGTCATCGGGTGGTCGCTGGGGTTGTAGGCGACGAACAGCATGTCGCGGGTTTCCCCCGGATGAACCAGCAGCTCGTCGGCCTTGGGCGCGAACTCCCAGACCATCTCGGCCGAGTTGGTGGCGAGGAACTGCACGCGCACCTGGCGCACCTCATCGATCACCTGCTCGCCCTGATAGGGGCCGGCGGTCTTGCCGTTGATCCCGAACACACGGCACATGGCGTCGTAGAACGGCGGCAGGACGAAGACGCCGAAACAGAACATCACCACCACCACGACCAGCAGGCGGGCGACCAGGCGACGCGTCGCGATGACCTCGCTCACGGCGGACCTCCTACTTCACTTCCGGCGGCGTGCTGAAGGTGTGGTAGGGCGCCGGCGAGGGCACCGTCCACTCCAGCCCTTCGGCACCATCCCAGGGCTTGGCCGGAGCCGGCTTGCCGCCGCGGATGCACTTGATGACGATGAACAGGAACAGCAGCTGGGTCGCCCCGAACAGGAAGGCGCCGATGCTGGAGACCATGTTGAAGTTGGCGAACATCAGGTTGTAGTCGGGGATGCGCCGCGGCATGCCGGCCAGGCCGACGAAATGCATCGGGAAGAAGGCCAGGTTCATGCCGACGAAGCTCATCCAGAAGTGCAGCTTGCCCAGGGTCTCGTCGTACATGTGGCCGGTCCATTTCGGCAGCCAGAAGTAGGCCGAGGCGAAGATGCCGAAGATCGCACCGGGCACCAGCACGTAGTGGAAGTGGGCCACCACGAAGTAGGTGTCGTGGTACTGGAAGTCCGACGGGGCGATGGCCAGCATCAGCCCGGAGAAACCGCCGATGGTGAACAGGATGACGAAGGCCACCGAGAACAGCATCGGTGTCTCGAAGGTCATCGAGCCCTGCCACATGGTGCTGGCCCAGTTGAACACCTTCACCCCGGTGGGCACGGCGATCAGCATGGTGGCGTACATGAAGAACAGCTCGCCGGTCAGCGGGATGCCGACGGTGAACATGTGGTGCGCCCAGACGATGAACGAGAGGAAAGCGATGGCCGCCGTGGCGTAGACCATCGAGGTGTAGCCGAACAGCGGCTTGCGCGCGAACGCCGGGATGATCGAGCTGACCGCACCGAACGCGGGCAGGATCATGATGTACACCTCGGGGTGGCCGAAGAACCAGAACACATGCTGGAAGAGCACCGGGTCACCACCGCCGGCGGCGTTGAAGAAGCTGGTGCCGAAGTGGATGTCCATCAGCATCATGGTCACCACGCCGGCCAGCACCGGCATCACCGCGATGAGCAGGAAGGCGGTGATCAGCCAGGTCCAGACGAACAGCGGCATCTTCATCAGTGTCATGCCGGGCGCACGCAGGTTGAGGATGGTGGCGATCACGTTGATCGCGCCCATGATCGAGCTGATGCCCATCAGGTGGATGGCGAAGATGAAGAAGGTGGTGCTCTCCGGCGCATAGGTGGTCGACAGCGGCGCGTAGAAGGTCCAGCCGAAGTTGGGCCCGCCGCCCTCCATGAACAGGGTGCTGACCAGCAGACCGAAGGCCGCCGGCAGCAACCAGAAGCTGAAGTTGTTCATGCGCGGCAGGGCCATGTCCGGCGCGCCGATCATCAGCGGGATCATCCAGTTGGCCAGGCCGACGAAGGCCGGCATCACCGCGCCGAAGACCATGATCAGGCCGTGCATGGTGGTCATCTGGTTGAAGAACTCCGGCTGCACGATCTGCAGGCCCGGCTGGAACAGCTCGGCACGGATGACCATGGCCATCGAGCCGCCGAGCAGAAAGGCGCAGAAGCTGAACCACAGGTACATCGTGCCGATGTCCTTGTGGTTGGTGGTCAGCACCCAGCGCATCAGGCCCTTGGCCGGGCCATGGTGGTGGTCAGTATGACCGTGGTCGATCACTGCACTCATGTCCTTACTCCTGCGCCTTGGAGAAATCGAGGATGTCCTTGGGCGTGACCATGTCACCGACATTGTTGCCCCAGGCATTGCGCTCGTAGGTGATGATGGCGGCCAGGTCGACCGGCGACAGCTGCTTGCCGAACGCCGCCATGGAAGTCCCAGGTTTGCCGTGGAAGACGATGTCGATATGGCCCTCGGCCGGCCCGGTGGCGACGGACGAGCCCTTGAGTGCCGGGAACATCGGCGGCAGGCCTTCACCGGTGGGCTGGTGGCAGGCGGCGCAGGTGGTGTTGTAGGCCTTCTCGCCACGCGCCATCAGCTCTTCCATGGTCCACTCCTTGCTGGTCAGCTCGCGCTCGGCAGCGGCCGCCTGCTTGCGCTCGGCCAGCCAGGCGGCGAAGTCCTCCTTGGACTTGGCCTCGACCACCACGGGCATGAAGCCGTGGTCCTTGCCGCACAGTTCGGTGCACTGGCCACGGTAGATGCCGGGCTCCTCGATGCGGGTCCAGGATTCGTTGATGAAGCCGGGAATGGCATCCTTCTTCACCGCCAGTGCCGGCACCCACCAGGAATGGATCACGTCGGCCGCGGTGATGAGGAAGCGCACCTTGGTGCCCACCGGCACCACCAGCGGCTCGTCCACCTCCAGCAGGTAGTGTTCGCCCTTGTCTTCGCGGTTGGTGATCTGCGTGCGCGGCGTGGCCAGGTTGCTGAAGAACTCGACATCCTGGCCCAGGTACTTGTAGTGCCACTTCCACTGGTAGCCGGTGATCTGGATGTCCAGCTCGGACTCGGACGAGTCGTAGATGTCGATCAGCGTCTTGGTCGCGGGAATCGCCATCGCCACCAGGATGAACAGTGGCACCACGGTCCAGAGAATCTCGACGGTGGTACTTTCATGGAAGTGCGCGGGCTCCTGGCCGGTGGAGCGGCGGTGCAGGATCATCGACCAGAACATGGCACCGAACACCAGGATGCCGATCACCACACAGATCCAGAAGATGGTCATGTGCAGGTCGAAGACGGAACGGCTGACCTCGGTGACACCGGGCGCCATGTTGACCGTCCACTGGGCGTGCGCCGAGCCCAATGCCAGCCACAGCAGGAGGCCCATCCAGACTCGTGGATGTCGCATCATTGCGGGTTCCCCTTGATTGTTCTTGTTATCCCGCCGGCTGAGCCTGCGGCTAAGGGATCGACTGCCATCGACGAGATTGCGCCTGGCTCACTGCCTGGGCTGCCCCGCCTGACTGCTGGCAACTGCTGTCAAAACCTTTCCGTGCCTGAGCCCGTCCGGTTCCATCAGGTACTGCCTTTCGAAATCGAGTATAGACGGCGACTTTCAGCCCGCAATGTGCCGGAAAGGCCCTCCATGCCCTCCCGACGCCGATGCTGAAGAGCGCGCCCGGCGCGGGTTGTAGCGTTTCTGATACAGGTAGATATAGCGGACTCGCATAAGTATGAAAAAGTTATGACAATCGCGTCTTAGCCCGCGAATTACGCCGGCTAAGGTTCACGTCCATGTCCTGAATTCGTAGGAGCAGTCATGAACACCGCCGCCCTTCGCCAACTGATCGCCCAGGCCCGCCAGCAGGAAGCCGGCGAGCAGACCCTCGCCCGCTTCCTCCAGACGCAGCTGGAACGCCTGCATCCCTCCATCCGCCTGCCCGAAGACAATGCATCGGGGGCGCTGAGCGCTTTCGTCATCGCCTATATCGAAGAGGTGCCGGACGTCCTCGACGCGGCCGCCGACGTGGCCCGCGAAGCCGGGATCGAGGCGGCGGTCAAACCGGTGCTGAAGATCGCCGAGCAGTTCTTCCTGCAGCCGCCGACGCTGGTGGCGGGGCACGAAGGGCTCGAAGGCCTGCTCGACGAGGCCTACCTGGCGCATCGCCTGGTGGAAGAGGTCAACGACCGCTACATCGCCCACCTCGGGCAGCCGTTGATCCCGCTGGATACCACCCGCGCCAACCTGATCGCCCACCAGTTGATCGGCGAGCCGTTCGCCAACCAGCTGGACGAAGCGGTGCACCATGCCCTGGCCGGCATGCTCGACGACAGCAGCTTCGACCAGCCGTCCGTGCAGGCCTACCGCGAGCGCCTGGCGGCGCCGAATACCGCGTCGGCCTGGCAGCGCTGGCCCTGCCTGTCGCAACAGCTGGGGGTGGAGCTGCAGCTCACGGCGTGATCAGCAGCAGGATCAGCGACAGGGTGAGCAGCGAGCCCAGGGTCGAGAACAGGATCGCCCGCGACACCAGCCCGGCCTCGCGGTCGTAGTATTCGGCCAGCATGAAGGGGCCGGTGCCGGTTGGCAGCGCGCTGAGCAGCAGCGCAGCGTGTGCCCAGAAGGGTGGCAGGTCGAGCAGGACGAAGGCGATGAACCAGGTCACCAGCGGCTGCAACACCAGCTTGAGACCTACCAGGGGCCAGGCCCCGGCGCCCGAGCCGCTTTGCCGCTGCGCCAGGAACAGCCCCAGCGAGACCAGGGCGCAAGGCACGGTGGCAGCCCCCAGCAGACGCAGGAATTCGTCCAGCGCCGCGGGCAGCTGCGCCCCGCCCAGGGCCCAGGCGGCGCCGAGCAGCGGCGCCACCACCAGCGGGTTCTTCAGCAGCGCGGCGAACACCTGGAGGATCGCCCCGGCCAGCCCCTTCTTGCTCTGCAACCCCACCTCGATGCACACCACCGCCAGGCCGAACAGCACGCAGACCACCATCAGCGAGGCGATCAACGCCGGCGCCATGCCGTCGTCGCCGAGCACCAGCACGCACAGCGGAATGCCGATGTAGCCGGTGTTGGCGTAGCCGGCGCTGAGGCCATCGATACTGGCGTCGACCAGGCTGCCCGTGGCTTTCCAGCGATACGCCAGGGTGATCAGGAACACCGCCAGCATGCCGCCGGTGAAGGCGAGCAGGAAACCCGGCTGCCAGATATGCGCCCAGTCGGCCTTGGCCGTGAGGCTGAACAGCAATGCCGGCAGGCCGAGCCAGACCACGAAGCGGTTCATCTCCGAGGCGGCGGTCGGTCCCAGGCGGTTGGTACGTCGGCAGATGTAGCCGATCAGGATCAGGCCGAAGATCGGCAACAGGACATTGAGAACGGTGGACATCGTACTGCGCCAGCGAAAGGGGAGACCGAGACTAGGGGCCCGCGCCTGCCAGAGCAAGCCGGCGTCTGTGATTCCACCTCGCCCGCCGGCGTCTAGGATTGACATGCCGGGGCAACCCGGCGTCGCCGCGAGCCAGCCCGAAGTCAGTTGCGCGTCGGCCATGCTGCTCGAAGGACAAGCTCGGAATGCTCATTCACCGCTCGTAAAGTCGAGCGCGACTCCTACCGGTCCTCGCCTGCTTGATTCGCTGGCGCTCACCCTTCGGGCCAGCCCTGGGCTGTGAATCCCGCTGGTCGTTGCGCCTTGCATGGCTCCAGCTCGCGAGACTTTGAACAGGCTCTACCCATGCAAGCGCTGTTGAACGAAATTCTCGATGAAGTCCGCCCGCTGATCGGCCAGGGCAAGGTCGCCGACTACATCCCCGCCCTCGCCAGTATCGTCCCCGATCAACTGGGCATCGCCGTGTACGGCAACGATGGCCAGCTGCATGTCGCCGGCGATGCGCGCACGCCGTTTTCCATCCAGAGCATCTCCAAGGTCTTCAGCCTGGTGCAGGCCATCGGCCACAGCGGCGAAGACATCTGGCAGCGCCTCGGCCACGAACCCTCGGGGCAGCCATTCAACTCGCTGGTCCAGCTCGAGTTCGAACGCGGCAGGCCGCGCAACCCCTTCATCAACGCCGGCGCCCTGGTGATCTGCGACATCAACCAGTCGCGCTACGCAGCACCGGCGCTGTCGATGCGCGACTTCGTCCGGCGCCTGTCGGACAACCCGGAGGTGACGGTGGACAACCATGTCGCCGAGTCGGAGTACCAGCACCGCGCACGCAACGCGGCGGCGGCCTACCTGATGCAGTCGTTCGGCAATTTCCACAACGAGGTGGAGGCGGTGCTGCGCAGCTACTTCAGTTGCTGCGCCTTGCGCATGAGCTGCGTCGACCTGGCGCGGGCCTTCGGCTTCCTGGCCAACCAGGGGTTCTGTCAACACAGCGGCGAGCAGGTGCTGTCGCCGCGCCAGAGCAAGCAGATCAACGCCATCATGGCCACCAGCGGGCTGTACGACGAAGCCGGCAACTTCGCCTATCGCGTCGGCCTGCCGGGCAAGAGTGGCGTGGGTGGCGGGATCGTCGCGGTGGTGCCGGGGCAGTTCAGCGTCTGCGTGTGGTCACCGGAGTTGAACGCCGCCGGCAACTCGCTGGCCGGCATGAAGGCCCTGGAGCTGCTCAGTCAGCGCATTGGCTGGTCGGTGTTCTGAGCCGATGGGCTATGGTCGCTACAGGCCGCACCGTCGTGCGGCCATCGAGAAGACCAGGAGTGCTCATGTCGATGCCCGAGTACCACATGTTCGCCGCTGCCCCCGCACCGGTCGCGCCGTTCTCCCACGCCTGCGAAGCCGATGGCTGGGTGTTCGTCACCGGCCAGTTGCCCATCGAGCCGGGCGATGAGTCCGCGCCCCTGCCCGAGGGCATCGAGGCGCAGACCCACAAGACCTTCGACAACCTGCTGGTGGTGCTGAACGGCCTTGGCCTGGGCCTGGAGAACGTGGTTTCGGCACGCGCCTTCCTCACCGATTTCCACGCGGATTACCAGCGTTTCAATGCGGTGTACGCCAGCTACTTCCCCGAAGGCAAGCGCCCGGCCCGTACCTGCATCGGCACCACCGGCCTGGCCCGCCATGCGCGGGTGGAGATCGACTTCATCGCCAGGCGGCCATGACGGCCACCTACAGCAACTTGCGGTACTGGACGAAGCCCGAGCGCTCGCCGATGCGCTCGTAGAGCAGCTTGGCCTGGCTGTTGCTCTCGTGCGTCAGCCAGTGCACCCGCGAGCAACCCGCCTCACGCGCCTGCTCGTAGACATGCTGGATCAGCCGGCGGCCGACACCGCTGCTGCGCTGGCCGCGCGCGACGAACAGATCCTGCAGGTAGCAGTAGTCGCCCAGCGTCCAGGTCGAGCGGTGCATGACCCAGTGCACCAGCCCGATGGCCTGCTCGCCCTGCCAGGCCAGGGCCGCGCCCATCGGCTCGGCGGGGTCGAGAAAGCGCTGCCAGGTGGCGGCGCTGGCTTCGGCTGGAATGTCGGTCATGTAGAAGCGCTGGTAGCCCTGCCACAAGGGCAGCCAGGCTTCGTGGTCGGCAGCAACTACGGGGCGAATCTCGACGCTCATCGTCCTTCCTCTGTGGGCAGGTGGATCAGTCGTTCATCTCACCACAGAGATCGCGCGCCAGCCAGTGCTCGACCTCGCTCTGCAGCAGGCCGGCCCCGAGCAGGGCGAACAGCTTGCCCAGCGCAGCCTCGCGCGTCATGCCGCCACAGGACACCAGGCCAACCTCGGCCAGGCGACTGCCGGCGGCGTACACACCGAACTGCACATGGCCCTGCGCGCACTGGCTGATCGCCGCCAGCACCACGCCACGCCCGTGCGCCTCGCGCAGCACTTCCATCAGCTCGGCATCGCCGGCAGGGCCGGTGCCGCTACCGTAGCACTCCAGCAACAGGCCCTGGACACCGCTCGCCAGCAGGGCTCGCAGGTGCCCGGCCTGCACGGCGGGGTGCAACGGCAACACGGCGACGTTCACCGCACGGCGAGCCTGGCGATAGTCGATGCGCGCGGTGATGGCCGCCCGCTCGGCCTGGCGCTCGCGGGGCAGCACCTGGAAGGCGTCGAAGGCGTCGCTGCGCAGCTTCGAGCAACGTGCACCGTGCAGCAGGTGGCCGTCGAAGAACAGATGCACCCCCGGCTTCACCCCACGATGCAACGCGCGCATCGCACCGAACAGATTGGGCCAGGCGTCGCCGCCTTCGACACCCGCCGGCTGCATGGCGCCGGTCAGCACCACCGGCACGTTGAAGCCCAGCAACAGGAAGCTCAGCGCCGCCGCGCTGTAGGCCAGGGTATCGGTGCCATGCAGCACCAGCACCGCGTCATGCTCACCCGCCTCGACGGCCTCGACGATCAGGTCGCGCAGGGCCAGCCAGTGGCCAGGGTTCATGTTGGCGCTGTCGATCAGCGGCAGCAGCTCGCGAAACTGCCAGTGCGGCAGCTCGCTGCCATCCTCGCGCGCCTGCTGGTCACGCATGCGCGCCTCGAAACCGGAGGCCGGCGCCAGGCCGTCGGCGCTCATCTGCATGCCGATGGTGCCGCCGGTGTACAGCACCAGGAGTCTTTCTGGGGTAGCCATGGGCTCTCCTCGCAAATCACGGGCATGAACCCCCTCGCAGGGGCTTCAGGCGTACTGGTGGCGACCTCAACAGGCAGCCACCTAATATGACAGGCCAAAAAAAGGGGGCCTCGCCCCCTTTTTTCCGGATCAACTCAACGCTGGAAAACGCGGTCACCGACTTCCGCAGGGTCTGCGGCGTTGCTCGGCTGGCTGCTCCACACAGCGGGGTCGAGGTCCAGATCGGCGAACTGCTTGGCATCGAACACCGGGGACTCGACGCCAGCCTTGATCTGGCTATCGTAGTCGCGCATCAGGCGCACGCCTACCTTGAACAGCAGCGCCAGGGCGATGAGGTTGGCGATGGCCAGCAGGCCCATGGTCACGTCGGCGAAGGCGAACACGGTGCCCAGGTCCTGCACCGAACCCCACAGCACCAGAACCACCACCAGCACACGGTAGACCATTACCGGGGCGCGCTTCTGGCTGAAGAAGCCCAGGGCGTTCTCGCCGAGGTAGTAGTTGTAGATCAGGGTGGTGAAGACGAACAGCAGCAGGGCGATGCTGATGAACACGCGGCCCCACTCGCCGACCACGGCGGCGACGGCAGTCTGGGTCAGGACCACACCGGCCTCTTCCATGCCCGGCTGATAGACACCGGAGAGCAGGATGATCAGCGCGGTGCAGCTGCACAGGATCAGGGTGTCGATGAACACGCTGAGCGACTGCACGATGCCCTGCGCGGCCGGGTGCTTGACCTCGGCGACGGCGGCCACGTTGGGCGCGCTGCCCAGGCCGGCCTCGTTGGAGAACAGGCCGCGCTTGACGCCCATGATGATGGCGGCGCCGATGCCACCGGCAAACGCCGGCTCCAGGCCGAACGCGCTCTTGAAGATCAGCGCGAAGGTGGCCGGCACTTCGGAGATATTCAGGCCGATCACCAGCAGCGCCATGGCGATGTAGGAGAACGCCATGACCGGTACCAGCACGTCGGCGAACTGGGCGATACGCTTGATGCCGCCGAAGATGATCAGGCCGATCACCACGGTCAGGGCGATGCCGCTGACCAGCGTCGGTACGCCGAAGGTGTCATGCAGCGAGCTGGCCACGGTGAACGACTGCACCGCGTTGAAACCGAAACCGAAGGTCGCCAGCAGCAGGATCGACACGACGATGCCTAGCCAGCGCTGGCCGAGGCCATGCTGGATGTAGAACGCCGGGCCGCCACGGTAGGTGCCGTCGGCTTCGCGGCGCTTGTACAGCTGCGCCAGGGAGCACTCGAAAAAGCTGGTGGCCATGCCGACCAGGGCAACGACCCACATCCAGAAGATGGCGCCCGGGCCACCGAGCATGATCGCCACCGAGACGCCGGCGATGTTGCCCGCGCCCACGCGGCCGGCCACCGACAGCATCAGGGCCTGGAACGAGCTGAGCTGACCAGGCTGGCGCTGCAGCGCTTCGCTGAAGATGCGGAACATGCTGCCGAAGTAGCGGAACTGAACGAAACGTGAGGCGACGGTGAAGTACAGGCCGAGACCGATCAGCATCACGATCAGCAGCTTGCTCCAGATGAGGTCATTGAGAAGATCGAGCATGGGAGGCTTTCTCTCTTGTTGTTCTGAATAGGGAATGCGCCCGCCGGGCGGGAGGCGCAATGGTTGGTGAAGGCGCCGCAGGGGACAATTTCGCAGGTCGCGGCGAACTGATGCGAGTTGATGCTAGAATCGCATCTTTCGCATCAGCTGGAGCGGTCATATGTCCGATTCCCTCGGCAGCAACCTGAAACTGCTCTGCAGCCACTACCGCTCGATCGCCGAGGTGTGCCGCAAGCTGGCGATCAACCGCGCCCAGTTCAACCGCTACCTGGCGGGCCAGAGCAGGCCCACCGCGCACAACCTCAAGCGCATCTGCGATTTCTTCGGCGTCGAGCCGTTCGAACTGGCCATGCCGAGCGAGCAGTTCGCCCGCCTGATCGGCGCACGCAGCGGTGATGCGCCCAGCCATGGCGCCAGCGACCCCCTGCTGGAGCTGTTCGCCCCCCTGCGGCGTCAGGCCAGCCCGATGGACCGCTACTGCGGCTACTACTTCGAGTATTCCAACTGCATGTCGGTGCCCGGCCACGTGCTGCTGTCACTGGTGCACCTGCGCGAGGAGCGCGGCAACTACCTGTTCGAGCGCCAGGAACGCCAGGAGCGCCAGGAGCAGACCCGCGGCGGCAGCGAGGACTGGGTGCGCTGCCGCTACCTGGGCACGGCGCTGTTCCTGCAGGACCGCCTGTTCCTGGTGGACTACGAGTCGCTCACCGGCAACGAGATGAGCCAGACCATCCTGATCCCCAGCTTCAAGAGCCGCATCATCCGCCTCAACGGCATCAAGACCGGCGTCTCCAGCGGTGACCGGCGCACGCCGGCCTGCACCCGCGTGGTCTGGCAGTATCTGGGGCACGAGATCAACCGGGTCAACGCCTATCGCCAGTTGATGCTCTACGCACCGGATGACCCACGCATCGACGACGACGTGCGCCAGCGCCTGAGCGGCGCGCAACTGCGTGACGGCCTGTTCGAGATGGAATGAGGCCTTATCGACGCAGCGCCTCCAGGCGCTGCCGCTGCTGGCCCTGCTCGTCGAAGTTCTCCGCCGCCAGCCACAGCTGGAACGCAGTCCGGCAGCCCGGCCACTCGCCGTCGATGATGGAGAACCAGGCGGTGTCGCGGTTGCGCCCCTTGCGCACCATGTGCTGACGGAACAGGCCCTCGCGGGTGAAGCCAAAGCGCTCGGCGGCCCGCTCCGAGCGGGCATTGGCCGCATCGCACTTCCATTCCAGACGGCGGTAGCCCAGGTCGTCGAAGGCATGCCGCGCCAGCAGGTAAATGGCTTCGGTGGCACCGGCCGTGCGCTGCATGGGCGCGCCGAAGGCGACGTGGCCAATCTCGATGCTGCCATCGAGCGCCATGATGCGCAGGTAGCTGAACAGGCCCAGGGCGCGGCCCGTGGCCTGGTCGATCACGGCATAGAACAGCGGATCGCGACTCTCGGCATTGCCCGTCAACCAGGCGTCGAAACTGGCGCGCTCGGTGAACGGACCGTAGGGCAGGTAATCCCACAGCGCGGGATCCGGCCCCTGCAGGGCGCACCAGAGGTCCTCGCCATGACGCGCCACATCCAGCGCCTCGATGCGCACGAAGCGGCCCTGCAGCACGCGCTGGTCCGGCTGCGGACGGGGTTGCCAGTGGGTGAGATCGGTGGTCATCAGAAGAGCTTCCTGTACTGGATGAAGCCGGAGCGGTCGCCAATGCCGTCGTAGAGCATGCGGCCCCGGTAGTTGGTTTCCTGGGTCAGCCAGTGCACGCGACTGGCACCGGCTGCCCGTGCCTCGCGGTAGACGTGCTCGATCAGCGCACGCCCGATCCCGGCACCGCGAATGTGCTCGGCGACATAGAGGTCCTGCAAGTAGCAGTAGTCGCCGCTGGTCCAGCAACTGCGGTGGTAGATGAAATGCACCAGGCCGATCGCCTGGCCCTCCTGCCAGGCCAGCGCAGCGTGCATCGGTTCGGCCGGGTCGAGAAAGCGCTGCCAGGTCACGGCGCTGGTTTCGGCCGCGATGTCAGCCTGATAGAAACGCTGGTAAGCCTGCCAGAGCGGCAGCCAGGCCGCATGGTCGTCGGTGGTTACAGGGCGAATATCGAGCATTGGGCACTCCTTGTGTCTCAGTCGGTTGGATTCATCTGCTGGGCCAGCTCGCGGTCACTGGCACGGGCCGACTCCGCCAGGCCCGCCCGCACGCCGGCCTGGTCGCTGGCCGAACGGTTCTGGCTGAGCTTCCACTTGCCCTCGATGCGACGGATCGGCAGGGCGAAGCCGACGATGGCGCGCAGCATGGCGTCGATGTAGGCGTGCGGTGCGTCGCTCACCGCCCAGGGCCGGGCACGCCCCTGTTCGTGACGCTCGCTGAGGCGGCTGACCAGGCGCAGCAGGCGCTCGGGGTCGTCGAACACCTCGGCCTGCCCCCAGGCATGCACGGCGATGTAGTTCCAGGTCGGCACCACCTTGCCGTGCTCGGCCTTGGCCGGGTACCAGCCGGGATGCACGTAGCCATCCGCGCCACTGAACACCACCAGGGCCTCGGTGCCAGTGGCGAGGTCTCGCCAGTGCGGATTGGCCCGGGCGAAGTGGCCGTAGAGCGTGCCGAACTCGCCTTCGTGCGGCTCCAGCAGCAACGGCAGGTGGCTGGCCTGCAGCCCCTGTTCGCCGGCACTGCTGAGCAGGGCGAGGCCGCTGGCCTGAATCTGCTGGTGCAGGGTGGCCAGGTCGTCCTGGCGAAAAGCGCTGGGGCAGTACATGAGCAGCTATCTCCGATGCGATAGCGCCATGCTAGGCGGGATATTGGTCTGCTGTAAGATCCATTACCGATCATTTCCATGGAGCCAATCAGCCGCCATGAAGCCTTCCGCACCGCTGTCGTTCGACCTCTCCGGCATCCAGCTGCAGGCCGGCCGTGGCCTGGCGCGCCAGCTCTACCAGGCGCTGCGCGAGCGCATCCTCGATGGTCGTCTGGCGGGCGGCACGCGCCTGCCGGCCAGCCGTGAGCTGGCGACGTTGCTGGGCATTTCCCGCAACACCGTGACGCGCGCGCTCGATCAACTGTATGCCGAAGGCTACGTGGCCGGGCGCGTGGGCGACGGCACCTACGTCGCCGAACTGGAGGCGCGCCGCCCGGCACCGCCACCGAGCGCCAGCGCGCTGCCTTGCAACCCGGTCCTGCAGCGCTTGCAGAGCCATCATCTGGCAGTGCCGCCCAGCGGTGCGCCACGCGCCTTTCGCATCGGCGTCCCGGCGTTCGACCTGTTCCCCTTCGACATCTGGGCGCGCCTGCACGCACGTTTCTGGCGCAAGCCCGCGCTGGCGCGCCTGGGCTACGGCGACCCGGCCGGCGACCTGGAACTGCGCCAGCTGATCGCCGCCTACCTGCGCACCGGGCGCGGCCTGGACTGCGACCCGCAGCAGATCGTCATCACCTGCGGCGCCCAGCAAGCCATCAGCCTCTGCGCCCAGCTGCTGGTGCAGGCGGGTGACCGGGTCGCGCTGGAGAACCCCGGCTACCGCGCTGCCGGCCATGCCTTCGCCCTGGCCGGCGCGCAACTGCAGGGCGTGGCGGTGGATGACGACGGCCTGCAGGTCGCGGCCCTGCAACGCATCGACGACTGCCGCCTGGTCTACCTGACCCCTTCGCACCAGTACCCGACAGGCGTGACCCTGTCGCTTGCCCGGCGCCTGGAGCTGCTGGAGTGGGCCAAGCGCGAGGACGCCTGGATCATCGAGGACGACTACGACGGCGAGTACCGCTACAGCGGCACGCCACTGGCG
Organism: Pseudomonas sp. BMW13; assembly: GCF_013357275.1. NCBI lineage: Bacteria > Pseudomonadati > Pseudomonadota > Gammaproteobacteria > Pseudomonadales > Pseudomonadaceae > Pseudomonas > Pseudomonas sp. BMW13. Next base: position 191,767 of record NZ_SUKD01000036.1, read on the forward strand.
CCGCTGGCAGCCCTGGATCGTCAGCAGCGGGTGATCTACATCGGCACCTTCGGCAAGCTGGTCTTCCCCGCGCTGCGCCTGGGCTACATGGTGCTGCCCGCGGCACTGGCGGAACCCTTTGCCCGTTGCCGGGCGCTGGACATGCGCCATTCCGAAGTCGGCACCCAGGCGGTGATGGCCGAGTTCATCGCCGCCGGGCACTTCCAGCGGCACGTGCGGCGCATGCGCCAGGCCGCCCGGGCGCGGCGCGATGCGCTGCTGCAGGCCTGGCCGCACACGCTGCCCGGCTGTGCGCCGCTGCCGCAGGTGAACGCCGGGCTGCACCTGTGCGTACGGGTCGACAGCCTGATGCGCGAGCGCGAGCTGCTGGATGCGGCACACGCCGCCGGGGTGGAGATGAACGGGCTGAGCGGCTACTGGCTGGAGGACAGCCCGGAGCCCGACGATGAGCGCGCCGGCCTGGTGCTGGGCTTTGCCGCCGTGCCCGAGGCGCAGATCGTCGACGCCGTGGCGCGCCTCAGGCAGGCCTGGCGCTTGTAGAGCACCAGGCCAGCACGCTGCGTTCCACGGCTGCACTGTTTCGCAGCGGCGGATGTATCCGCGATCGGCGGCGTGGGCCATCCTCACAGCCCCGCGAATCGCGGTCACTCCCCCAGACCTGGGGCCTTGCGCTGCAACTGCAGTTCAGGCGCTGGGTCGCGGCTGGAGCGCCTCGCACAGAGTTCGCAGGCAAAAAAAGGGATGGCCTGGGCCATCCCTGAAGGGTGAGGCTGGTGAGGCCTCCTATGAAATCGTATGCGCCAGGTTGTGGATAACCTGACGCCGAAGAACATCAAGCCTCGTTGTCGCTGTTGTAGACGTCGCGATCCAGTTCGTTCTCGCTGCGCGCGACCAGGGCGGTGGTCATCAGGTCGCCCGTGACGTTCACCGTGGTGCGGGCCATGTCGAGGATGCGGTCGATCCCCGCGATCAGCGCCACGCCTTCCAGCGGCAGGCCCACCGAACTCAGCACCAGGCCGAGCATGATCAGGCCCGCGCCGGGGATGCCGGCGGTGCCCACCGAGGCCAGGGTCGCGGTGAGGATGATCATCAGGTACTGGCCGGCGCTCAGGTCGATGCCGAAGGCCTGGGCGATGAACAGCGCCAGCACGCCCTGGTAGATCGCGGTGCCGTCCATGTTGATGGTGGCGCCCACCGGCAGCACGAAACCGGCCACGCCCTGGGATACACCGAGGTTCTTGCGCGCGCACTCGATGGACACCGGCAGCGTGCCGGAACTGCTCGAGGTGCTGAAGGCCACCGCCAGCGCCGGTGCGATGCCACGGAAGAAACGCAGCGGGCTGAGGCGCGCCAGGCCACCGATCAGGCTGCCGTAGACCAGCAGCATATGGGCGATGCTGGCCAGGTAGATCACACCGATCACACCGGCCAGGGGCAGCAGCACCTCGATACCGTGGGAAGCCACCACCCCGGCGATCAGCGCGAACACGCCGATGGGCGCGAAGCGCATCACCAGGTCGGTGAGCTTGTAGAGCACCTCGGCCAGGCTGTCGAATAGGCGAATCGCCGGTGCGGCCTTCTCGCCGACCAGGTTCATGCTCACGCCCAGGGCGATGGCGAAGACGATGATCTGCAGGATGTTGCCTTCGGCGAAGGCGGTCACCGGGTTGGTCGGCACCAGGCCCACCAGGATCTGCACCAGCGACGGCGCCTGCTTGGCCTCTGCGCTGCCGCTGGCGACCATGTGCATGCCCTCGCCGGGGCTGAACAGGGTGCCGAACGCCAGGCCGATGCTCACCGCGAAGGCGGTGGTGATCAGGTAGATGGCGATGGTCTTGACGCTGATGCGGCCGAGCTTGGCGCTGTCGCTCATGGCGGTGATGCCCGCCACCAGCGAGATGAACACCAGCGGCACGATGAGCATCTTGATCGCGTTGAGGAACAGCGCGCCGACCGGGGCCAGCGCCAGTGCACCCGGCTTGTACAGCATGCCGACGACGACGCCGAGTACCAGGCCGACGAGAATCTGCTGCCACAGCGGCACGCGCGCAAGGAGAGAAGGGGAAGCGGTGTTGCTTTGACTCATGTGGTTGTCACCCGGATTGTCATTGTTGTGGGGTCGTCTGCCCGACCTCGGGCACCGCCTGCCGGCAGGCCACGGGGCAGAAAGAAACGCGCCGCACTCGAATGAGTGCGGCGCCGATGTTGCCGGTCGAATCAGCTCTGCAGCGGTACCAGGCGCGGAGCGATCATGTTCTCCGGGCGCAGGATGTCGGCCAGCGTGGCCTCGTCGAGCAACTGCTCTTCACGCACCAGCTCCAGCACACCGCGACCACTCTCCAGAGCGACCTTGGCGATGCGGGTGGCGTTCTCGTAGCCGATGTAGGGATTGAGTGCCGTGATCAGGCCAATGGAGTTCTCCATCAGTGCACGGCAATGCGCCTCGTTGGCGGTGATGCCGTCGATGCACAGCTCGCGCAGCATATCCATGGCGCGGGTCAGCAGGCGGATCGAGTCGAAGATCTTGTAGGCGATCAGCGGCTCCATGACGTTCAGCTGCAGCTGGCCACCCTCGGCCGCCATGGTCAGTGCCAGGTCGTTGCCGATCACTTCGAAGGCCACCTGGTTGACCGCCTCCGGGATCACCGGGTTGACCTTGCCCGGCATGATCGAGCTGCCCGGCTGGCGGGCCGGCAGGTTGATCTCGTTGATGCCGGTGCGCGGGCCGCTGGAGAGCAGGCGCAGGTCGTTGCAGATCTTCGACAGCTTCACCGCAGTGCGCTTGAGCATGCCGGAGAACAGCACGAAGGCGCCCATGTCGCTGGTGGCCTCGATCAGGTCGGCGGCCGGCTTGACCGGATGACCGCTGATCACGCCGAGGCGCTTGACCGCCAGGGCCTGGTATTTCGGGTCGGCATTGATGCCGGTGCCGATCGCGGTGCCGCCCAGGTTGACCTCGTGCAGCAGGGTCGGCGCGAGCATCTTCAGGTGCTGCAGGTCTTCGCCCAGGGTGGTGGCGAAGGCATGGAACTCCTGGCCGAGGGTCATCGGCACGGCGTCCTGCAACTGGGTGCGACCCATCTTCAGCACATGGCCGAACTCCAGGCCCTTGGCCGCCAGCGACTGGATCAGCTTGTCCAGGGCGTTGAGCAGACTCTCGTGACCCAGCAGCAGGCCCAGACGGATGGCAGTGGGGTAGGCGTCGTTGGTCGACTGCGCCATGTTCACGTCGTTGTTCGGGTGCAGGTGCTGGTACTGGCCCTTCTCATGGCCCATGGCTTCCAGGGCGATGTTGGCGATGACCTCGTTGGCGTTCATGTTGGTCGAGGTACCGGCACCGCCCTGGATCATGTCGACCACGAACTGGTCGTGGAACTCGCCCTGGATGATGCGGGCACAGGCGGTGCTGATCGCCGTGTGCTTGGCCGCGCTGAGGTGGCCCAGCTCGCGGTTGGCATCGGCCGACGCCTGCTTGACCATGGCCAGGCCGATCACCAGTTTCGGGTAGTGCGACAGCGTCACCCCGGACAGGCGGAAGTTCTGCACGGCACGCAGGGTCTGGACGCCGTAGTAGGCATCAGCGGGGACTTCGAGGGTGCCGAGCAGGTCTTTTTCGACGCGAACAGATGCAGCAGAGGACATGATAGCGATGACTCTTGGGAAATACGGCGAGTGCCGCGATGCCCATAGAATATGGCCTCATGCCGTCTTGCGACCAATGCCGTTGCTTGCTGCCCTATGCACAATCGGCATAATGTCGACGTGACGTTCGCTGCATTCGCAACGTATGAGCCAGGGTGGACGACGCTTCGCCTGCACAACCTCGCCCGGCAACGGAGACGCGATGAATCTGGAAACCAAATGGCTGGAGGACTTCATCGTCCTGGCCGCCACCCGCAGCTTCTCCCAGGCCGCCGAGAAGCGCTTCGTCACGCAGCCGGCCTTCAGCCGGCGTATCCGCAGCCTGGAGGCCATGCTCGGACTGACCCTGGTCGACCGCTCCTGCACCCCCATCGAACTGACCGAGTCGGGCCGTCTGTTCCTGGTCACCGCGCGCAGCCTGGTGGAACAACTCGGCGAGGTGGTGCGCCATCTGCACAATCTGGAGGGGCAGCGCGGCGAGGTACTGTCGATCGCCGCGGCGCACTCGCTGACCCTGGGTTTCTTCCCCGAATGGATCGCCCGCCTGCGCCGTGAAGGGCTGCCGCTGACCACCCGGCTGGTGGCCACCAACGTCGGTGAAGCGGTGCACTCGCTGCGCGAGGGGGCCTGCGACCTGATCCTCGCCTACTACGACCCTGACGCGGCCCTGCAGATGGACCCGGAGATCTTTCCCTCGCTGCACCTGGGCGCCACCTCGATGCTGCCGGTCTGTGCGGTGAACGAGGCCGGCGCGCCGCTGTTCGACCTCGACGCCGGGCAGAGCGTACCGCTGCTGGCCTACAGCGCCGGCGCCTTCCTCGGCCGCTCGGTCAACCTGCTGCTGCGCCAGCGCGCCCTGCGCTCGACCACCGTGTACGAGACCGCCATGGCCGACAGCCTGAAGAGCATGGCCCTGCAGGGCATGGGCGTGGCCTGGGTGCCACGCCTGTCGGTGACCGCCGAGCTGGCGCGTGGCGAGCTGGCCATCTGCGGTGGCGAACACTGGCAGATCCCCCTGGAAATCCGCCTGTACCGCTGCGCCCTGGTGCGCAAGGCGGCGGTACGCTTGCTCTGGCGCAAGCTGGAGACGGGGGAGCCGGCGCGTGCATGAGGACGCCGAGCAACGCGCCTTGGCCGACGTCAGGACTGACCGACCACGACCTCGCTGATCTGCATGATCGGCACCAGGTCGGTGTAGTTGGCGATGTCCGCGAGAATCTCCTGCGCATGCGGCGCAAAGCCGGCTTGAAAGGCTTCGACGGAGTCCGCATAGACATGACACATGCCGACGTAGGCGGGCGGATCATCGGGCGAGCCACCGGCCACCCCCTTGTCGACGGTGTAGAACAGGCAGGCATCGCCCATCCTGGCTTTCACCAGCGGCATATGCGTGTCGCGGTAGTAGGCGTGGTCGAAACGCGCGCCGGGCTTGTAGGGATACATCACACTGACCTTGATCATCTGGCTCTCCTGAGTGCCTGCAGAACGCCACGGCGACATCGGCCTGGCGCGCAGGGAAAGATAGCTGAAGCAGAAGCTGGCAGACTGCTGCAGCGTCCCCTTATCCACAGCTGACACGCGAGAGACGACGATGGCACACACAAGACCCGGCCTGCGGCTCATCGCGGCGATGGAAGCCTGCAAAGGCCTCATCTCGCTCGTGGTCGCGCTTGGCCTGCATGAGCTGGCCGGGCGCAACCTGCAGCAGGTGGCCGAGGCGCTGGTCAGCCATGCGCATCTGAATCCTGCCAGTCACCTGCCTGGCATTTTCCTGCACGCGGTGAAGTCGCTGCCCGACGTCGACCTGTCACTGCTGGCCATCGGTGCACTGGTCTACGCCGTCATCCGCCTGATCGAAGCCTATGGCCTGTGGAAAGGGCTGCTCTGGACGGAGTGGTTCGCCTTGGCCAGCGGGGCGATCTACCTGCCGTTCGAGGTCTACGAGATGCTGACCCACAGCAGCGCCCTGAGCGCCGCCGTGTTCGTGCTCAACCTCCTCGTGGTCGCCTACATGGCGCGCGTGCTGCTGGTGCAGCGAGGGCAGGCCAGCCACCCACGCTGACGCCCGGCACGACAGAGCGCACGGAATGTGTGCGCTCTGCAGGGGGTGGCGTCAGCCGCGAGCCTTCAGCGACTCACTTGCCCGACTTGATCGACGTCCAGGCGCGGGTGCGCACACGCTCGATCTTCTGCGGCAGCGGCTGCACCACGTACAGCGACTTCTGCATCTCGGCGGTTGGTGTCAGGTCCTGGTCGGCGGCGATTTCCTCGCTCACCAGCTTCATGCCTGGCACGTTGGGGTTGGGGTAACCGAGGAAGTCGCTGATCGGGGCGATGACCTGTGGATCGAGCAGGTGATTGATGAAGGCAAGCGCCTCATCCTTGTTCTGCGCGCTCTTGGGAATGGCCCAGGTGTCGAACCAGATCGGCGCGCCTTCCTTCGGCAGACGCCAGTTGATGACCACGCCGTTACCTGCCTCCTTGGCGCGGTTGGCGAACTGGTAGAAGCTGCCGGAGTAGCCGATGGCCACGCAGATGTCGCCGTTGGCGATGTCGGTCATGTACTTGGCGGAATGGAAGTAGGCCACGTACGGACGCACCTTCAGCAGCAGCTCGGTGACCTTGTCATAGTCGGCCGGATTGGTGCTGTTCGGGTCCAGGCCCAGGTAGTGCAGGGCGATGGGGATGATCTCGCTGGGCGAGTCGAGCATGGCGACGCCGCAGGACTTGAGCTTCTCCATGTACTCGGGCTTGAACACCAGATCCCAGCTGTTCACCGGTGCATCCTCACCGAGGGCGGCCTTGACCTTGTCCGGGTTGTAGCCGATCAGCACGGTGCCGTACATGTAGGGCACGCCGAACTGGTTGCCCGGATCGTTCTTCTCCAGCAGCTTGAGCAGCACCGGGTCGAGGTTCTTCCAGTTGGGCAGCTTGGACTTGTCCAGCGGGGCGAACACGCCGGCCTTGATCTGGGTTTCGAGGAACTGGTTGGACGGGATCACCAGGTCATAGCCGGAGTTGCCGGTGAGCAGCTTGGCTTCCAGCGCCTCGTTGGTCTCGAAGGTGTCCCAGGTCAGCTGGATACCCGACTGCGCCTGGAAGTCCTTGGGCACGGACGGCAGGATGTAGTCCGCCCAGTTGTACACGCGCAGCTCCTTGGCCTGTACCGCACCGCTGAGCAAGGTGGCGCCGCACAGGGCGGCGCCGAGCATCTGTTTGATGGCTTTCATCGTTTCTCACCCCTGAAGTGTCGTTATTGGTCTTTGGGTAAGGTGGACGACGCTTTATCCGTGCACCGAGCGTATGGCGGTGGACGAAAAAGCCTCGTCCACCCTATGCGCCTTCGAAACCTTCCAGCACGTTGACCGCGTTGACGCCGATGGCCTCGACCGCGTAGCCGCCTTCCATGATGAACAGCGTCGGCAGGCCGAGCGCGGCGATGCGCCGGCCCATGCTCAGGTAGTCCGGGCTGTCGAGCTTGAACTGCGAGATCGGGTCTTCCATGTAGGTGTCCACGCCGAGCGATACCACCAGCACCTCGGCGCCGTATTCGGCGATGCGCTGGCACGCCTGCTCCAGCGCCGCGCTCCAGGTCTCCCAGGAGCTGCCCATCGCCAGCGGGTAGTTGAAATTGCAGCCTTCGCCCTCACCCTCGCCCAGCTCGTCGGCGTAACCGAGGAAAAACGGGAACTCCTCGGCGGGGTCGCCATGGATCGAGGTAAACAGCACGTCGCTGCGGCGATAGAAGATGTCCTGCGTGCCGTTGCCGTGGTGATAGTCGACATCGAGGATCGCCACCTTCCTGCGCCCCTGGTCGATGAAGGCCTGGGCGGCGATGGCGGCATTGTTCAGGTAGCAGTAGCCCCCCATCACGTCGGCGGCGGCATGATGACCTGGCGGACGGCACAGGGCGAATGCAGCGCGGGCGCCAGCGGCGATCTCGGCCTGGGCGCTGAGGGCCACCTGGGCGGCGCTGTAGGCGGCCTGCCAGGTGCCGGCAGTGATCGGCGCACCGCCGTCGAAGCTGTAGTAGCCGAGCTGGCCATGCAGGTCACTGGGCATCATCGCGCGCAGGGTGCGGGCCGGCCAGGTGAACGGCAGCAGATCACCCTTGCCGCCCTGTGCCTGCCAGCGCGTCCAGGCGCCCTGGAAGAAGTCGAGGTAGGGCTTGCTGTGGATGCGCTCGATCGGCGCCAGGCCGAAATCCCTGGGCGCATGGACATCACCGAGCTGGCGGTCCCTGACACGCGCGAGGACATGATCGGCACGCTGCGGCTTCTCGAAGCAGGGCATCAGCTGCCCATCGATCAGCTCGCACTTGCCGTGGTGCAGGTGGTGGTCGTCACTGTAGTACGTGAGCATGCAAAGCGCTCCAGGCCTGTTGTTGTGCCTGCATTGTTCGCTCACTCGCGCCGCATCGAGAACGCTGACAATGGCCAAAAGGGGATCGAAATGGCCAAATCTCGCTGTCACCGGGGGACTGATCGTTCCTCGCGCTGCGCGCAGGACGCTACGGCGGCCAGGCAGCGCAAACGGGGATACCTTGGCAGGTACGTCAGTGCCGAGGCTTTTCGCGGCTGAAGCCGCTCCTACGGAATCGAGCCAACCTGTGGCCCGGCGCGCTATGCGCGGAAACGGCTCGGCGGCACGCCGCTCCAGCGCTGGAAGGCATGACGAAAGCTGGCGGTCTCGCTGAAACCGAGCACCTCGGCAATCCGGTACACCGGCCACTGTTCTTCGCCGAGCAGGGCCTTGGCCCGTTCGAAGCGCAGCTCGTCGAGCAACCCCTGGTAGCTGGTGCCCAGCTCCTGGAGGTGACGACGCAGGGTGCGCGGCGAGCAATGCATCTGCTGCGCCAGGCTCTCCAGCCCCGGTGGCTCGGCCAGTTGCGCGGCAAGCAGCTGGCGCACCCGCTCCAGCCACGCCTGGCGGCTGCTGAACTCGGCATTCAGACGGCGGCAGCGCTCGACCATGTCACCGTGGGTGACGCTGTCAGCCAGCGGCAAACGGCGCTCCAGCAAGGCAGCGGGAAAGGCGAAGGCGTTGCGTTGCGCATCGAACCGCAACGGGCAGGGAAAACTGAGTGCATAGCGCGCCACGTAGTCCGGCTGTGCATGGGTGAACTCGGCACCCTCGAGCGCGAGCGGCTGACCGAGCAGCTCGTCACCGATCAGTTTCAGCGAAGCCAGGCACATCTCCACGTTGAATACTTCCAGCGCCTCGGCATCGCGATAACCGCTGGCACAGACCCAGGCCAGTTCGCCCTCGACCTGCAACTCCAGGCGGAAGTAGGTGCCGAGCAGCGCCGGGTACTGCAACAGCAGGCGCCAGGCGTCACCAAAGGTGGCAGCCGACAATGCGGCGTAACCGAGCAGCCCATAGGAGGAAACATGCAGGCTGCGCCCCAACTCCAGGCCCATGTCGGCTCGCAGGGTCAGGGCATTGGCGCACACCTGCAGTTCCTGCACCCGTTTGATGCGTGCGTCCGGGCTGTCCAGATCGGCCGCACCAATGCCGCTTCCGGCCAGCAAGCGAGGGTGCAATTGCGGCTGGTCGGCGAAGCGTTGCAGAACCAGGGAAACGACGTGCAGGGTGGTCAGAGGAGCGTGCAGCATGATGCGTTCCGTGTGCGCAGACGAGCAAAGGAACGCAAGAAACATGCCGCGAGGCGGGCCGAAACCCGCCCGCGCCGGTCAGCGGTTACGCAGGATGGCGTTGATGAAGTCGCCCTGATTCGCTTCTTGCGGATGGGTGGTGAACAGCAGCTGTCCGTCCTTCTCGTGCAGTTTCAGCCCCTCGCCGAAACGGCAGTCGACACCCTTGAGGGTCTTGGCTTCGGCCTTGTAGCGATCATCCTTGCCGCACAGGTAGGCCATCTGGCTGACCACCTCGCCGCAGAAGCTCGGCACGCTGAGGCTCATCAGTTGCTCGTCGGAGAGCGCACTCCAGTTGACCTTGGTGCCCAGCGGGGTCGCGCAGGCCTTGCTCGCTTCGCCGTCCATCTCCTCCAGGCGCGCGCTGTAGTCGGCCACACGCTGCTTGCGGTCGAACGCCGCGAGGCGCGCCTGCAGGCCGTCTTTCTCCTGTTTCTGATAGAGCGCGAGCAGGTCGCCGGTCTTGAGCGACTTGGTCTTGCTCTCGTCATAACTGAGTTCGAAGCCCTGGGTGTTCGGCAGATTGAGCTGGTAGCTCTCGCCGCCCCAGGCACGGCGCTTGTTCAGCAGGTTGTAGTCACGGCCATCGAGGCGGATGCCGTAGTCGCGCTGTTCGTTGCCCAGTTCACGGATGTCGGTGAGGAACACCACTTCATCGAGCGGATGGTTGATGCCGCGCACCTGAACCAGCGCCTGCTTGCCGTCAGCCGACGGCGCCAGCGCCAGGCTTACGCCCTGGCCGGCATCGAATACCTGCGGGTGCTTGGCCAGCTCGACGGCCGAGACGTGTAGGGAAAGCACGGAAAGGGCAAACAGTGAAACGTACTGTTTCATGGCGATACGTCCTTGTAGGAATGACAGGCGCACAGTATAGCCACGCCACTGGCGATGATCTGTGCGCCCGTCCGCGCTCGGCCTGTAGGAAATCTGCCTATCCGAAGCGGTTCTCAATCAGAACTGCAACACGATCCGCCCCTCGATCTGCCCACCGCGCATCTGTTCGAAGATGCCGTTGATGTTGTCGAGTTTGTCGCTGTGCACCGTGGCCTTGACCAGACCCTCGCCAGCGAAGTCCAGCGCCTCCTGCAGATCCGCTCGGGTACCGACGATGGAACCGGTGATGCTGATGGCCTTGAGCACCACATCGAAGATCGGCGTCGGGAAATCGCCTGGTGGCAAGCCGACCAGCGCTACCGTGCCGTGCCGGCGGGCCATGCCGATGGCCTGGCCGAACGCCGCGTTGGACACGGCGGTGACCAGCACGCCATGGGCGCCGCCGATGTCGCGCTGCACCACCTCGGCCGGGTTCTCCTTGCGGGCGTTGATGGTCAGGCTGGCGCCCAGCTTGCGCGCCAGCTCCAGCTTGGCGTCGTCGACATCCACCGCGATCACATGCAGGCCCATGGCGCGGGCGTACTGCACGGCGACGTGGCCGAGGCCACCGATGCCGGAGATCGCCACCCACTGGCCGGGGCGTGCCTTGGTCTCCTTGAGGCCCTTGTACACCGTCACACCGGCGCAGAGGATCGGGGCGATCTCGAGGAAATCGACATTCTTCGGCAGGATGCCGACGTAGTTGGGGTCCGCCAGCACGTATTCGGCATAGCCACCGTTGATCGAATAACCGGTGTTCTGCTGGCTTTCGCAGAGGGTTTCCCAGCCGGTCAGGCAGTGTTCGCAGCAGCCACAGGCGGTGTACAGCCAGGGCACCCCGACGCGGTCGCCCTCCCTGACCCGCGTCACGCCACTGCCCACCGCCGCCACGTAACCAACCCCTTCGTGGCCGGGAATGAATGGCAGGCTGGGTTTTACCGGCCAGTCGCCTTCGGCGGCGTGCAGGTCGGTGTGGCACACACCCGAGGCCTCGATCTTCACCAGAATCTGCCCGGGGCCGGGCAGCGGGATCTTCACCTCCTCGATACGCAGCGGTTCGCCGAAGGCGTGGACGACTGCGGCTTTCATGGTCTGGTTCATGCGCTGTTCCTCTTCCATGCGAGTGTCTCGCCAGTGTGCGCGCCTGACGCCCACGGGCATTGCTCCAGAGCAAGGTTTAGGCGGTTTCCCCGAGGCGCCACGGCTGGCATGACAAACGGTCATGGCAACTGCCCGCCCGCCGTGGCTTTACGGTATACTGCGCGGCCTTCGGCCGGCAGCACCCGGCCAACCGAACATTCACAAGCCACGCTGGCCTGCCCGCGTGGCTTGTTGGTTTTTGACGCGCCCTGCGGGGCACACCTTTGACGCGCCGCGAGGCGCCCGAGATGAAGAGGCACGACGATGAGCGCACTGGTTGGCGTGATCATGGGCTCCAAGTCCGATTGGTCCACCCTTAGCCACACCGCCGAGATGCTGGACAAGCTGGGCATTCCCCACGAGGTCAAGGTGGTCTCCGCCCACCGTACCCCGGACCTGCTGTTCCAGTACGCCGAGGAAGCCGAAGCACGCGGTATCCAGGTGATCATCGCGGGTGCCGGTGGTGCGGCGCACCTGCCGGGCATGTGCGCGGCCAAGACCCACCTGCCGGTGCTCGGAGTACCGGTGCAGTCGTCCATGCTCTCGGGCGTCGACTCGCTGCTGTCGATCGTGCAGATGCCGGCCGGTATTCCTGTCGCCACCCTGGCCATCGGCAAGGCGGGGGCAGTCAACGCGGCGCTGCTCGCAGCCAGCATCCTCGGTCACCAGCACCCGCAGTTCCACGCGGCGCTCAAGCAGTTCCGCGAGGAGCAGACCGAGACCGTGTTGAGCAACCCGGACCCGCGCGAGGCCTGATGCCCATTCCATCAGGGGCTGTGACACGGCGCATTTGAACGCCGGCCGCTGCTCGGAATGCTCATTTACCGGCGTAAACTCCGCTTCCTGCATTGCGGGCAGCGTTCAACTGCTTGGTCTCGCCACCTGCTAAAAAGGGGTTTTGTTATGAAAATCGGTGTGATCGGTGGCGGCCAGCTGGGCCGCATGATGGCGCTGGCGGGGACTCCGCTGGGCATGAACTTCGCCTTCCTCGACCCGGCGCCGGACGCCTGCGCCCAGGCACTCGGCGAGCACATCCGCGCCGACTACGGCGACCAGGACCACCTGCGCCAGCTGGCCGACGAAGTCGACCTGGTCACCTTCGAGTTCGAGAGCGTGCCAGCCGAGACCGTGGCTTTCCTCTCGCAGTTCGTGCCGGTCTACCCGAGCGCAGAAGCCCTGCGCGTAGCCCGTGACCGCTGGTTCGAGAAGTCGATGTTCAAGGACCTCGGCATTGCCACGCCGGAATTCGCCGACATCCAGTCGCAGGCCGACCTGGACGCCGCCGTGGTCAGCATCGGCCTGCCGGCCGTGATGAAGACCCGCACCCTGGGCTACGACGGCAAGGGCCAGAAAGTCCTGCGCCAGCCCGAGGACGTGACCGGCGCCTTCGCCGAACTGGGCAGCGTGCCGTGCATCCTCGAAGGCTTCGTGCCCTTCACCGGCGAAGTTTCGCTGATCGCTGTGCGTGCCCGTGATGGCGAGACCCGTTTCTACCCGCTGGTGCACAACACCCACGACAGCGGCATTCTCGCCCTGTCCATCGCCAGCACCGACCACCCGCTGCAGAAGCTGGCCGAGGACTACGTCGGCCGCGTGCTGGACAAGCTCGACTACGTCGGCGTGCTGGCCTTCGAATTCTTCGAGGTGGACGGCGGCCTCAAGGCCAACGAGATCGCCCCGCGCGTGCACAACTCCGGGCACTGGACCATCGAGGGTGCCGAGTGCAGTCAGTTCGAGAACCACCTGCGCGCCGTCGCCGGCCTGCCGCTGGGCTCCACTGCCAAGCTGGGCGAGAGTGCCATGCTCAACTTCATTGGCGAAGTACCGCCGGTGGACAAGACCATCGCCATCGCCGACTGCCACCTGCACCACTACGGCAAGGCCTTCAAAGCCGGGCGCAAGGTCGGCCACGCCACCCTGCGCAGCGCCGATCGCGCCACGCTGGAGGCGCGCATCGCGGACGTTGAAGCGCTGATCGCCAAGCGCTGAGCGAGCATTTCGCAGCTAAGCTCTTGAACGACGGTGGTCGTTCAAGAGCCTCCCATGAAGTACCTCTTTTCCCTGCTGCCTCTGTTGTTCGCCCTGACCTGTGCCGGGGCTGAGGACGCATTGCGCGTCGACTTCCGCGAACGCCCACCGGAGATGCGCGCAGTCGATGGCATGCCCAGCGGCCCGCTGATCAGCGTGCTGGAGACCGCGGCCGAGCGCATCGGCGTGGACGTGCACTGGCGCCTGGCGCCCTTCCTGCGCAGCCTCGAAGATCTGCGCTCGGGGCGTATCGACCTGGTACCACGCGTGCTGATGACCGAACCACGCAGCGAGTACATCCATTTCCTTCCGAGCATCGGCAGCCAGCAGCTCAACGTGCGCTTCATCGTGCATCCCGGCAGGGAAGGCGAGCTGAACCGTTACGAAGACCTCCATCGACTGTCCGTCGGGGTCAAGCGCGGCACCGCCTACTTCGAGCCCTTCGACAGCGACGGTCAGCTCGATCGCGTCTACGCCAGCGACGATGTACAACTGGTCGCCATGTTCCGCGCCGGCCGCCTCGACGCCATCGCCGTGCTCGACGCGATTCCGATGGAAACGCAGCTCCAGGCCATGAACTTTCGCGACTACAGCTACGCGCACTACGCCCATCAGCAGACCCTGGACAACCACTTCGGCGCATCGCTGGCACGCTATCAGGGCGACCGACACGCACTCTATGACCGCCTTGCCGCCGAACTGGAGCGCATGCGCGCGGACGGCGAGATTGCACTGATCTACCGCCGCTATGGCGTTGCGCCACCCGATGAGGCGAACTGATTGCCCTGCCGGGCTGTCCGATACAGACACTGACTCAAGGAGACCCGCCAATGGGCATTATCGGCACCATCTTCATCGGCCTGATCGTCGGGCTGGTTGCACGCTTTCTCAAACCCGGCGATGACAGCATGGGCTGGATCATGACCATCCTGCTGGGCATCGGCGGCTCCATCGCCGCCACCTACGGCGGCCAGGCACTGGGCATCTACCAGGCCGGCCAGGCGGCCGGTTTCATCGGTGCGGTGATCGGCGCCATCGTTCTGCTGGTAATCTACGGCGCTATCAAGAAGGGCTGAGTAGCCGCCTGGCGGAGCCGGGGGACTCACTCGGTCCCTGCCGGCTCCACCGCCTTCGCCGCCACGAGATACCCCTGCCATGCGCCACCTGCTCCTCTCCCTGCTGCTCCTCTCCAGCCTGGCTCATGCCGAACTGCCGGAAACCGACTGGCTCGACCTGATGCCCGCCGAAGACCGCCAGGCCCTCGAAGACATGCCCGAGATCAGCCATGACAGCCCTGAAGGCGACAGCGCCTTCTACGGTACGGACGGCCTGCGCCAGCAAGACAAGGACCTGCCTGCCGTGATGTATTCGGCCAAGACCGTCGCCGCACTCGACGGCAAGGCCATCCGCCTGGGCGGCTATCCGGTACCGCTGGAAAGCGACGAGAAAGGCAACAGCACCCTGTTCTTCCTGGTTCCCTACCCCGGCGCCTGCATCCACGTACCACCGCCACCGCCCAACCAGCTGGTGCTGGTGCGCTATCCCAAGGGCATTCCGCTCGAGAACATCTACGCGCCCTTGTGGGTCAGCGGCGAACTCAAGGTAGAAACGATCAGCAATGAGCTGGCCGACGCCGCCTACGCCATGGATGCCGGCGAAGTACGCCTGGTGACCGACGAAGACCTCTGACAGACGACCAACCCCGGCCCGGAGCCCAAGCATGAAAGCCGCCACCCTGCTGTTGCTGTGCCTGCTGTCCAGCGTTGCCCTGGCCATGGAACCTGGCGAGCGCCTGGCGCCGTGGACGCTGCTGGATCAGTTCGACGCGCCCTACACCCTGAACGACGAGACCCACATCCTCCTGGTCGCCCGCGACATGGACGGCGCCAAGCTGGTCAACGCCGCGCTGGAAGGCCAGCCCAAGGGCTACCTGGAACAGCGCCAGGCGGTCTTCCTCGCCGACATCAGCCGCATGCCGGGCGTGATCGCCACGCTGTTCGCCGTACCGAAGATGCGCGACTACAACTACCGCATCCTTCTCGACCGCAACGCCCGCATCGCGCCACGCTACCCGGCCGGCGAGGGCGAGGTGCTGTGGTTGCAGTTGGAGGATGGGAAGTTGGTGGAGCAGAAGGTGTTTAAGGAGGCGGGGGCTCTGAAGAGTGCGCTGGAGGCGGTAGAGCCGTAAACCGGAAGGGGCAGCAGCGCAGAAATGCGCCGCTGCCCGTGACGCCTAGCCAGTGAGATCCTTGGCCATGCCTTTGGCCTGATCCAGCCAACCGGGAGATTGCAGCCCTGGCTTAGGATCGCTCTTGCCCACCATATCCATCGCTTGTCCCAGTAGACCACTCATATCACCAGAATCATTGGCAGCCTTGACCGTCTTCACCGCCTCAGCGGCTTTGAAGACGGCTTGCAGCTCTGGCGTAGTAGCGGTTTGCTCGGTAAGCGGTACGGGCAAAGGCATAGCGTTGAGCATAGCAACAACGTCACCAGGCTTTTGAGTAAAGGCCCGTACGGCTTCCACACCCTGCATCATCGGCAATGCGATACCGGTTAAAGGATCAAATGCGCTGATTTCCGGGAAAGCCGGCAGGCCTGGCCTGCCCGTCAGTACGGGCGTAGCCAGCGAGGGCAGGAAAAGGCCGAGCAAGTAACGCGGATTGCGTTTCTTGATCGAGAGCCCGACGCTGGCCAAGGCGATACCCACACCGACCACACGACCGGCAGTCGCCAATACCGACAGGCTTTTGTTCGATTCATTGTCGAAATGCACCAGGCGGTAGCGGAAGTAGTCGGTAAAAGGCTCGCGTTCGCCAAAACCAGAAGAGTTCATGAACCAGGCACGTGAGTCGTGTACCTGCTCGTCGAAAAGCGCGACCAGATCTTGCTCCCCACTTACGATGACGCCCGACTTGGTGAATAGCTCACCATGGCGCTGCGTGCCGTTCTGATAAAGCTCGGCGTATTCCTGAGCTTCATCTTCTTCGTTGATCAGGTAGACAGTGCCACCCAGCAGCATGTTGATGATGCCACCGACGCTGAAGGTGTCTTCGTCGACACCCCAGCTACGATCGTAGTCACGCTTGAACTCGGCGGCGGCACGGCGCAGTTGCCGGTCATCCAACGCTGGCTCGAATGCCTTGTTGGTATTGATGCGCGCATAAGCCTCGGAGCCCCCAACCAACTCGAGATCGGCCTCGCGCTGCTGCTGCTCTTTCGCACTGAGCACCGGCGGTTCCTTGCCTTGAGCCGCTGCGGAATTTTCCGCCAGCTTCTGGGCATGCAGGCGTTTCAGAGCGTCCTGCTGCTCCTCGGTCATGTCCCGACCCTTCACATGGCTGTAAAAGCCCTGCTTGTCGATACCACCGGCATAGCGGTCGATACGCCAGGCCGTGATCAGGGCTTGTTCTCGCTTGATCACATTCTCAAGTGATCCGGCCTTGGCCTGTTTCTGCCAGGCGTTGAAGCGGGAGACAAGTTGTGGGGTGAAGTCGAATTCGTCCCGTGTCTTACCATCCATCTTCCGCCAATCTTCTACCACTTCAGAAATGTCCGCAGGTACTTGCAATGGTGCGCCTGCCGCAAAGGCTGAGCGATACATATGGTGCAGAGGTATCTGCGACAGCAGTTCTCCTTGTCCACCACGGGCCTTGCCCTGATCGCCAGGGGGATAGCCGCCGCCCACATCGGAGTGCATACCCGGATAGACGTATTCCCAGGAGTCCTTGCGATAGGCGGACGCCTTTGTTTCATCACGCTTTCCGTCGGCGTTCTTTTCTCGACGACGAATGGAGTCCAGCGGGAAGCTAGCACGCTGCTCATGGGCGGAAACCAGGTGCACGCAGCGTTTGAGAAAATGGCAATCTTCAGGCAGCCCAGTTGGCATGCAGGCTTGCACCTGGCTTTCGTCCGGCAAACGCATGGTGCCACTGGCCCAGTCCATATGACCGGCGGCGAAAGGCGCGCTATCAGCCAGCCCCACGGCGGCCACGGTATCGAACAGGCCGAGGAACTCGATGGAAATGGGTAGCCCGGCGAAGCGGTATTCGCTGGCCTCGCCGTTTTGCCGGCGCGTCAGCTCCATCAACCAGTTGGCGAAGGTTCGGGCCTGGGCTGCACCTCGGGAAAAGCCATAGACATACAGGCGCAAGGCCAGGATTTCCGGTTTATCGCCTGCGCTGCTGCGTTGCTCCAGCAAGCTGGCCAGCTCGTCCTCATAGGGCTGTATCGCAGCCTGGCGCTTGCGGGCTCCATTTTCCAGTAGCCCACCACTGAGCACGGAGGCGGCCCAGTTAGTGCCCATGGCTTCAACCAGGGCTTGGGTCTGAGCAATAGAAAGCGGCTCCTGGCCTGCCTCCTTGAGGGTTTCCTTCAATGCTGCGATTAAGCGAGTAAGCCCCCAATTGATTCGGTCTTCACCACCACTCGCTCCGATCAGGCCAGCCTGGCTGGGCAGATACTCTTTGATTTCCTCGAAAACAGTGCCCACGCCTGGGCTGTAGTATCGAAAAAATCCTTTTTCCGTTTTCTCGATACTCGCGTGGTACAAACGCGCCACATTGCTCGTGCATATCGGGTCGGCAATCGAGTCCGAAGGCTCGTGATTATTGGTGCCATCGAAGCAAAGGCTGATATGTAGAGCCTTGCAGCAAGGTTCGGGGGCTTCGTCCCCTTGTTTAGCTGCAGCGTCAACTGTCTTACCCCAGGCCTTCTTCTCATCACGATTCTGGCTACGGATATTTCTAGCGACCTCTGATGAATCGATTGGCAAACCCGTACGTTCGAAAGGACGTGCAATCAACACACTGGCAGGTGGTGGGCTCAAGGTTTGGGACATTCCGTATCCTCCATCTTGCGGGGAAAGTTATAGGGGTAGCCGGCAACCCCATAGAAAATATTGTCCGCCG
>NZ_SUKD01000037.1:0-46305 GCF_013357275.1 Pseudomonas sp. BMW13
GATGCGCGGGCCGTTCTCGGCCAGCTGCTTGTAGTCACTGAACGGCGCCAGATGGTGGGCCTGGCTCAGGGCCTGCCACTGAGCGGTCTTGGGGTTCTTGGCTTGCTGGTTCATCACAACACCTTCTTTGTGCGGGCCGCTCGGGCGGCCCGCGGAAATCCGTTGAATCGTGGCAGGCGCCGTCGCGAACGAAGCGCCTGCCACCGAGCCATCAGCGGCTCTGCATCGTCACACCGACAGCAACAGGAACTCGCGCTCCCAGGAACTGATCACGCGCTTGAAGTTCTCGTGCTCGGCACGCTTGACCGCGACGTAGCCACGGATGAACTTCTCGCCGAGGAACTTCTCGGCGTCCTTGCACGACTCCATACGCTCCAGCGCGCTCTCGATGGTCACCGGCAGGCGCAGGTTGCGACGCTCGTAACCACGGCCCTTGACCGGTGCCCCGGGCTTCACGCCACCGACCATGCCCATGTAGCCGCACAGCAGGGTCGCCGCCAGCACCAGGTAGGGGTTGGCATCGGCGCCGGCCAGGCGGTTTTCCACGCGACGGTTCTGCGGACTGGCTTCCGGTACGCGCAGGCCCACGGTGCGGTTCTCCTCGCCCCACTCCACGTTCACCGGCGCCGAGGTATCGGGCAGGAAGCGGCGGAACGAGTTGACGTTCGGCGCGAACAGCGGCAGCAGCTCCGGGATGTACTTCTGCAGGCCACCGATGTGGTGCAGGAACAGCTCGCTCATCGTCCCGTCTTCATTGGAGAAGATGTTCTTGCCGGTCTTGATGTCGACCACGCTCTGGTGGATGTGCATGGCACTGCCCGGCTCGTCGGTGATCGGCTTGGCCATGAAGGTCGCCGCCACGTCGTGCTTGAGCGCGGCCTCGCGCATGGTGCGCTTGAACACCAGAATCTGGTCGGCCAGGTGCAGGGCGTCGCCGTGACGGAAGTTGATCTCCATCTGCGCCGGCCCTTCCTCGTGGATCAGGGTGTCCAGATCCAGGCCTTGCAGCTCGCACCAGTCGTACATGTCTTCGAACAGCGGATCGAACTCGTTCGCCGCGTCGATGGAGAAGCTCTGACGGCCGGTTTCCGGGCGGCCGGAACGGCCGACAGGGGCCTCCAGCGGGAAGTCCGGGTCACTGCTGCGCTTGGTCAGGTAGAACTCCATCTCCGGTGCGACGATGGGTTTCCAGCCTTTGCCTTCGTACATCTGCAACACCTTCTTGAGGATGTTGCGCGGCGACAGCTCGATGGGGTTGCCCTGCTTGTCGAAGGTGTCATGGATCACCATGGCGGTGGGCTCGATGGCCCAGGGCACGACGAACACGGCGTTCGGGTCGGGACGGCAGAACATGTCGATGTCCGCCTCGTCCAGCAGGTCGTAGTAGATGTCGTCCTCGACGTAGTCGCCGGTCACGGTCTGCAGCAGCACGCTCTCGGGGAGGCGCATGCCCTTCTCGTCGAGGAACTTGTTGGTCGGCGAGATCTTGCCGCGGGCAATGCCGGTCAGGTCACTGATCAGGCATTCGACTTCGGTGATTTTGCGTTCTTTCAGCCAGCTCGTGAGCTGGTCTAGCTTGGTACTCATAGAGACCTCAGGGTTGTAGAACCAACTAGGGTTATAGTCGGTTCAGCGTTGCCCCGCCCTCCCCCTGCAAGCCTCACCAAAGGCCTGGAGGAGCGCGAGATATTCGTGTGGATGCTACTAGGGGTGCAGCACCTCCGGCACCTGACTTTTAGCTCCATCGAAAGAAAATGGCGCGCTTCTGCGTTGCTGCAGCGAGGCGTCTATCTCGCGGCTAAGCGCGAGACGCCTCGAACCCGGGACGCCCTCGTGCGTTGCAGGACGCGGGCCAAGGCGCAGGCACTGCAGCGATACGGCGCTGCGTGCGCTATCGTGCTGGGTAATGAGCGAGCGGAAAGCCTGACGAGACAGGCCGAGCGGCGCGAAAGCCGCCGAAGAGAACGTACGCTGCCGCGCTGCCGCAGCAAGCGCGCCACCCTGCGTGGGGCGAAGACGTCCCCTGGCGTGAAGGGGAGTGCTGGTAGCGTGACCGATGCTGGTCCTGACACAAGCGCTGACGCCGATAGTCGGCAGGCGAAACATGAGACACCCGTATTATTGCTGTTATGGGTTTGAACCGAGCTTAGCCTTGTTCATTTTTTTACACAATAGCTCTGTAAAAAATTGAACACACCCCACTGAGCACCTTGGTAGATCAGCGTTTGGACCACCCATAACGGCCCTGAAACGCCCCAAAAATGGCCATCACGCCCCACAAGAGGGCATGAATGGCCCTGCTTGACAGTAATGTGCGTTTCGGATTGACTCACACCCATGCAGTTGCATGATTGATATTTTTAACAAAAAGGTGTTGCATCATGTCGGTACCCCCGCGTGCCGTTCAGCTTAACGAAGCGAACGCGTTCCTTAAGGAACATCCTGAGGTCCAGTTCGTCGACCTTCTTATTGCAGATATGAACGGTGTGGTGCGTGGCAAGCGCATCGACCGTAACGCCCTTCACAAGGTGTACGAGAAAGGCATCAACCTGCCCGCCTCGCTCTTCGCGCTCGACATCAATGGTTCCACCGTCGAAAGCACCGGCCTCGGCCTGGATATCGGCGACGCCGACCGTATCTGCTTCCCCATCCCCAATACCCTGTGCAACGAACCCTGGCAGAAGCGCCCCACCGCGCAGCTGCTGATGACCATGCACGAGCTGGACGGCACGCCTTTCTTCGCCGATCCACGCGAGGTATTGCGCCAGGTGGTACAGAAGTTCGACGAACTGGGCCTGCGTATCTGCGCAGCCTTCGAACTGGAGTTCTACCTGATCGACCAGGAGAACGTGAACGGCCGGCCGCAGCCACCGCGCTCACCGATCTCCGGCAAGCGCCCGCACTCCACCCAGGTCTACCTGATCGACGACCTCGACGAATACGTCGACTGCCTGCAGGACATGCTCGAAGCCGCCAAGGAACAGGACATCCCGGCCGACGCCATCGTCAAGGAGAGCGCGCCCGCGCAGTTCGAGGTCAACCTGCACCACGTCGAAGACGCCATCAAGGCGTGCGACTACGCGCTGCTGCTCAAGCGCCTGATCAAGAACATCGCCTATGACCATGAAATGGACTCCACCTTCATGGCCAAGCCCTATCCGGGCCAGGCGGGCAACGGCCTGCATGTGCACATCTCGCTGCTGGACAAGAAGACCGGCAAGAACATCTTCGCGGCCGACGATCCCCTGCAGAACACCTCGCTGCGCCATGCCGTCGGCGGCATCCTCGACACCATGGCCGCGTCGATGGCCTTCCTCTGCCCCAACGTCAACTCCTACCGCCGCTTCGGCGCGCAGTTCTACGTGCCCAACGCACCGAGCTGGGCGCTGGACAACCGCACCGTGGCCGTACGCGTACCGACCGGCAGCGCGGACGCCGTGCGCATCGAGCACCGTGTCGCGGGCGCCGACGCCAACCCCTACCTGATGCTGGCCTCGATCCTCGCCGGTATCCACCACGGCCTGACCAACCAGATCGAGCCGGGCGAACCGATCGAGGGCAACTCTTACGAACAGCTCGACCCCAGCCTGCCGAACAACCTGCGCGATGCCTTGCGCGAGCTGGACGACAGCGAGGTACTGAACAAGTACATCGATCCCAAGTACATCGACATCTTCGTCGCGTGCAAGGAAGCCGAGCTGCAAGAGTTCGAAACCACCATTTCCGACCTCGAGTACAACTGGTATCTGCACACCGTGTAACACCCCGGAAAGCCGGCCGTAGAGCCGGCTTCTTTTTGCCTGCACACTGCCTGCTCTGGCGCTCTGCGCCGGAGCCAGCAGCGGTTCGCCGCACGGCGACTCCGCTGACATGAATCAACCTCCGACGGCCACGGCCGCCGGATACTGTTGCCTTCATCCATCAGGGAGCTTCTCATGCAACGCGCTTTTGCCGCCGTCCTGCTAGGCCTGATCTCCGGCCTGAGCCAGGCCGCCGACAGCATCCGTGTCTACAACTGGAACGATTACATCGCGCCGCAGGTGCTGGAAAACTTCACCCGCGACACCGGTATCGAGGTGGAGTACCACACCTTCGCCAGCGCCGAGGAACTGAACGCCGCGCTGGAAAGCGGCCAGGCCATCGACATCGCCGTGCCCTCGCACAACGAACTGCCGACGCTGATCGCCAACGGCCGCATTCGCCCTCTGGACTTCAACCTGCTCCCTAACCGCTCGCACCTGGACAAGCAGCTGCTCAGCAAGCTGGCCGCGGTCGACCCGCAGAATCAGCACGCCGTGCCCTACCTGTGGGGCGCCGTGGGCCTGGCGATCAACACGCCGCAGGCCGAGGCCGCCTACGGCGGGCCGCTGCCGGAGAGCTGGAGCCTGCTGTTCGACCCCGAGAAGAGCGCGCGCCTGGCCAGCTGTGGCATCAGCGTGCTGGACGCGGCGGACGAGACCCTGTCGCTGCTGCTCAACTACCAGGGCCGCAGCCTGGCCCGTAGCGCACCGAGCCGCATCGAGCGCGCCGGCGACCTGCTCCAGTCACTGCGCCCGAACCTGCGCTACGTCGACAGCGAGCGCTACATCGACGACCTCAGCAACGGCAGGCTGTGCCTGGCCGTGGCCTGGGTCGGCGATGCGCTCGCTGCGGCGCAGGCCGGCCAGCCGGTGCGCTTCCTGGTACCGCAGGAGGGCTCGGTGCTGTTCGTCGACAACCTGGTCATCCCCAGCAGCGCCAGCCGTCCGGAGCTGGCCCACCGCTTCATCGACTACCTGATGCAGCCGCAGGTCATCGCCCAGGTCACCGCCGAAACGCTCTACCCCAACGGCAACGCCGACTCGGCGCAGTTCATCGATGCCGCCCTGCTCGCCCAGCCCGGCCTCTACCCGGACCAGGACACCAAGCGGCGCCTGTATCCGCTGGAGGTCCTCTCGGACAAGCATGCCCAGGTGCGCGACCAGATCTGGCAGCGCTTCCGCGATGGTCCCTGAAGACGCTTGCCTCGCTGGCGCCGGCTGACGTCCAATAGCACCTCGCCCACCGAGGAGCCCGTCATGTCGCGCCCCGCCAGCACCCGCAAGCCACGCGCCAGCAGCCAGGCCCGCATCGCCGGCATCCTCGCCTCGGCCCGCGAGCTGCTGGCCGCACACGGCATGGCCAACCTGTCGATCTACACGGTGGCCGAGCACGCCGGGATCCCGCCGTCCTCGGTCTACCACTTCTTCGCCAGCGTGCCGGCGCTGCTCGAGGGCCTGACCGCCGACGTGCACGCCGCCTTCCGCGCCTGCCTGCAGGAGCCGGTCGAGCACGCCAGCCTGCGCAGCTGGCATGACCTGTCGCACGTCATCGAGCGACGCATGCTGGCCATCTATGCCCGCGATGCGGCGGCCCGCCAGCTGATCCTGGCCCAGCACGGCCTGGCGGAGGTGACCCAGGCGGATCACCAGCACGACATCGAGCTGGGTCGCCTGATGCAGGCCCTGTTCGAGCGCCACTTCCCCCTGCCGCAATTGCCGACGGATATCGATGTATTCGCCCTGGCCATGGAGCTTGGCGACCGTGTCTACGCCCGCTCGGTACAGCTGCACGGCGAAATCACGCCGCGCCTGGCCGAGGAAGGCATGCGCGTGTTCGATGCCTACCTGGGCCTCTATCTGCCGGCCGCTCTGCCGAAACGCACGACCCCGCTCGCCTGACCCGAAGCCTTGCCGCTGCTGCCTGCCCAGGCGGCGGCTTGTTTCTGCACGCCCAATAAAAATCGATATGAATCGAAAAATATCGACCAGAGGGCGCTCACCTCTCTTCTAATACCGATATTTATCGGATATAAATCGACCATCACGCCGTGGTCGATCTCCTCCAGCCATGGCACTCCGCAGAAGACTGACCGGCCATGCCGGCTCACAAGAGGTGCTTCATGTCCCGTATCGTCACCGTCGCCGCGACCCAGATGGCCTGCTCCTGGGATACCCGCGCGAACATCGCCAACGCCGAGAAGCTGGTGCGCCAGGCAGCGGCCCAGGGTGCGCAGATCATCCTGATCCAGGAGCTTTTCGAGACCCCCTACTTCTGCCAGAAGCCCAACGCCGACTACACCCAGCTGGCCACCACGGTCGAGGAGAACCCGGCCATCGCACACTTTCGCAAGGTTGCCGCCGAGCTGAAGGTGGTCCTGCCGATCAGCTTCTTCGAGCGCGCCGGGCGGGCCCGCTTCAACAGCATCGCGATCATCGATGCCGATGGCAGCAACCTCGGGATTTATCGGAAAAGCCATATCCCGGACGGCCCCGGCTATCACGAGAAGTACTATTTCAACCCAGGCGACAGCGGCTTCAAGGTCTGGGACACCGCCTACGCCCGGATCGGGGTCGGCATCTGCTGGGACCAGTGGTTCCCCGAATGCGCACGCAGCATGGCGCTGATGGGCGCGGAGATTCTCTTCTACCCCACCGCCATCGGCAGCGAGCCGCATGACCCGAACATCAGCTCGCGCGACCACTGGCAGCGCGTTCAGCAGGGCCATGCCGGCGCCAACCTGATGCCGCTGGTCGCCAGCAACCGCATCGGCCGCGAGGAGCAGGACGGTTACGACATCACCTTCTACGGCAGCTCGTTCATCGCCAACCCGTACGGCGAGAAGGTCGAGGAACTGGACCGCAGCGAAGAAGGCGTCCTGGTGCACAGCTTCGATCTGGACGAACTGGAGAAGATACGCACGGCCTGGGGTGTGTTCCGCGACCGCCGGCCGAACCTATACTGGCCACTTTCCACGCTCGACGGCGCAAGCCTCTGCGAATAAGCCCAACGATGTCGCGCCCCGTTCGCAATCCGGGGCGCGGCGACAGACACCCCGGATCGCCTCCGGGCTACAGGTGAAATATGACGACCCTGAGCAGCACTCCTCGCGCCGATGGCTTCCGCATGCCGGCGGAATGGGAACCCCACAGCCAGACCTGGATGGTCTGGCCCGAGCGCCCGGACAACTGGCGCAACGGCGGCAAGCCGGCACAGGCCGCCTTCAGCGCCGTGGCCAAGGCCATCGCCCAGTTCGAGCCGGTGACCGTCTGCGTCAGCGCGGCGCAGTACGAGAATGCCCGTGCGCGCCTGGACGACGAGCGTATTCGCCTGGTGGAGATCACCACCGACGACGCCTGGGTGCGCGACACCGGGCCGACCTTCGTGACCAACGCCAGCGGCGAAGTACGCGGCGTGGACTGGACCTTCAACGCCTGGGGTGGCTTCGATGGCGGCCTGTACTGGCCGTGGCTGCGTGACGACCAGGTGGCGCGCAAGATCCTCGAGATCGAGGGCAGCAAGCGCTACCGTACCGAGGGCTTCGTGCTCGAAGGCGGCTCCATCCATGTCGATGGCGAAGGCACCCTGATCACCACCGAAGAATGCCTGCTGAACAGGAATCGCAACCCTCACCTGTCACGCGAGGAGATCGAGCGCGTGCTCCACGAGCACCTGGCCATCGATACGGTGATCTGGTTGCCGGACGGACTGTACAACGACGAGACCGATGGCCACGTCGACAACTTCTGCTGCTATGTGCGCCCGGGCGAGGTGCTGCTGGCCTGGACCGACGACGCCAACGACCCCAACTACCCGCGCTGCCAGGCCGCCATGCGCGTGCTGGAAAGCGCCCGCGATGCCAAGGGCCGCCAGCTGACCGTGCACAAGATGCCCATTCCCGGCCCGATCCACGCCACTGCCGAAGAGTGCGCAGGCGTCGACATGGCCGACGGCAGCCAGGAGCGCGATCCGTCGATCCGCCTGGCCGGCTCCTACGTCAACTTCCTCATCGTCAACGGCGGCATCGTCGCGCCGAGCTTCGCTGATGCCAAGGACGAGGAAGCCCGCGCCATCCTCCAGCGTGTATTCCCCGAGCATCGCGTGGTCATGGTGCCAGGCCGCGAAATCCTGCTCGGTGGCGGCAACATTCACTGCATCACGCAGCAGCAGCCGGCGCCGCAAGGCCGCTGAGTCGTGCGGGGTGGGTGCAACCCGCCCCTCTGCCGACCGCTTTCTCTCGTGCCCTACCTGTCAACGCCCGACACATGTCGGGCGTTTTCGCGTTCCCGCACGCGCAAGGAAGCGTGGCAGCGCCCGTGCCATGCACTTCATTCGATCTTGCAGGTGTTGATACCCAGCAGCGGATAGACCGGGCAGAACCGCAGGACGCCGGTCGCCAGCGGCACCACGCCGATCCAGCCCCACAGGCCGACGATGCCGGTCAGGCTGAGTGCGATGAGCATCAGGCCCACGGCGATGCGCAGGCTACGGTCGAGCGTTCCAACATTGGCTTTCATCGGGGTTCTCCAGGTCAGCGCCCGCGCCGGCCCTCCAGCACGGAAAAGATCAGCATGCCGGCGAGCATCGCGACGACGAACAACGGCGCCTGCCAGTGCCCGCTCAGCAGGATGGCCAGGGCCGGGCCGGGGCAGATGCCGGCGATGCCCCAGCCGATACCGAACAGCAGGCTGCCGCCGATCAGGCGGGCGTCCAGATCGCGCCGGGTCGGCAGTTGCATCGCGCCGCCGAGCAACGCCCGCGTGCGGCGCCGCGCCAGGTTCAGCGGCAGCGCGGCGACGCCGATGGCGCCCGCCATCACCAGCGCCAGCGAGGGGTCCCAGTGACCGCCAAGATCGAGAAAGGCCAGCACCTTGGCCGGATCGGCCATGCCGGCCAGCAGCAGCCCGATGCCGAACAGCAGACCACAGACGAACGCAATCACACGGCGCATGCTCAGCCCCCCAGCAGATGACGCAGAACGAACACGGTGGCGAACCCGCTGGCCATGAAGCACAGCGTCGCCACCAGCGAGCGTGGTGACAGCCGGGAGATGCCGCAGACGCCATGGCCGCTGGTACAGCCCGAGCCATAGCGCGTGCCGATGCCGACCAGCAGCCCGGCAACGACCAGGCCCAGGCCGCCAACCTCGAAGTGGACCGCCGGCAGCGCGCGGAACAGCCCCCAGAGCAAGGGCGCCAGCAGCAGGCCGACGACAAAGGCGGCCTTCTCGCCACGGCCTTCCGCGTTGCGCTGCAGCAGGCTGCCGAGCAGACCGCTGATGCCGGCGACGCGACCGTTGGCCAGGGCGAAGATCGCCGCCGCCAGGCCGATCAACGCGCCACCGGCCAGGGCGCTCCATGGCGTGAAACTGACCCAGTCGATGCTCATGACGGCCCCTCGCAGAACAGGCGGTACAGCGTTTCGATCACCGCCAGCGCCGCCGGGCTGCTGATGCGGTAGAAGATCTGCTTGCCGTCGCGCCGGGTCTCCACCAGCCCCTCGCGACGCAGCACGGCGAGCTGCTGCGACAGGGTCGGCTGCTGGATGCCGAGCAGCGCCTCCAGCTCGCTGACATGGCGCTCGCCCTGCGACAGCTGGCACAGCAGCAGCAGGCGGTCGGGGTTGGCCAGCGCCTTGAGCAGCTGCCCGGCGGCATCGGCATTGGCCCGCAGCTGCTGGATATCGATGGGTTCGTTCACGGCCTATACTCAAGCAAAATACAATATGTATTTTTATATATTGTATTTTGAAAAAGTGTAAGCCCGACGACCAACGGTCATCGCTTGCCACAGACAACAAAAAACCCGCCGAAGCGGGTTTTCTGTCTAGGGACGCGAATCAGGCATCGGCGTCGGCGGCAGCCTGATAGGCCGACGCATCGAGCAGCTTGTCCAGCTCGCTGGCATCGCTCGGCTTGAGCTTGAAGAACCAGCTGCCGTACGGGTCGCTGTTGACGCTTTCCGGGCTGTCGGCCAGGGCATCGTTGATGGCGATCACTTCGCCGCCAACCGGGGCGTAGATGTCGGAGGCGGCCTTGACCGACTCCACCACACCCGCTTCCTGGCCGGCGTTCAGTTGCTTGCCCACTTCCGGCAGCTCGATGAACACCACGTCGCCGAGGGCTTCCTGGGCGTGGTCGGAAATGCCCACGGTCACGCTGCCGTCAGCCTCCAGGCGTGCCCACTCGTGGCTGGCGGCATAACGCAGATCGGCGGGGATATTGCTCATGTTCGATTCCTCGTAGACGGTGACGGCAAGTGGGCCGTCAGGACAATTTAGCAGGCCGTGGCGAGAGGGACAGCCAACGCCGCGACCTGATGATTCAGATAAGGGTTTTGCCGTTGCGCACGAAGCCGGGGCGGACCACTCGCACCGGGTACCACTTGCCACGGATTTCCACCTCGGCACGATCCCCCGTGGCCGCCGGCACCCGCGCCAGGGCGATGGACTTGTTCAGCGTAGGCGAGAAGCTGCCGCTGGTGATCTCGCCCTCGCCCAGCCCTTCGACGCGCACCACCTGGTGGGCACGCAGCACGCCACGCTCTTCCAGCACCAGGCCGACCAGCTTGCTCTGGCAACCGGCAGCACACTCCGCTTCGAGTGCCGCGCGACCAATGAAGTCACGCTCGGCAGGCTCCCAGGCAACGCTCCAGGCCATGTTTGCGGCACGCGGTGAGACGTCTTCGTCCATGTCCTGGCCGTAGAGGTTCATGCCCGCCTCGAGACGCAGGGTGTCGCGGGCACCGAGGCCGATGGGCGAGATACCGGCACCGACCAGCTCGTTGAGGAAGGACACCACCTCGGTCACCGGCAGGACGATCTCCAGCCCATCCTCGCCGGTATAACCGGTGCGAGCGATGAACCAGTCGCCCTCAGGAAGGCCCTGGAAGGGCTTGAGCTCATGGATCAGTGCGGCCCGCGCCTGGGTCACCAGCTCAGCAACGCGCGCACGCGCCTTGGGGCCCTGGATCGCGAGCATGGCCAGGTCGCGCCGCTCGCGCAGCTCGACGGCGAAATCAGCTGCCTGGGCATGCATCCAGGCCAGATCCTTGTCGCGGGTTCCGGCGTTGACCACCAGCCGGTAGCCGTCAACGGTGAGGTAGACGATCAGGTCGTCGATCACTCCGCCGCGCTCGTTGAGCATGGCGCTGTACAGCGCCTTGCCGGTGCTCTGCAGGCGGGCGACATCGTTGGCCAGCAAGCGCTGCAGATAGGCCTGGGCCTGAGCACCGGAGACATCCACGACACACATGTGCGAGACGTCGAACACGCCGCAGTCGCGACGCACCTGATGATGTTCCTCCACCTGCGACCCGTAGTGCAGCGGCATGTCCCAGCCGCCGAAATCCACCATCTTGGCACCCAGTGCCAGGTGCAGGTCATAGAGAGGGGTACGCTGTCCCATGGGTGTCTCCTTCCGGGCTTGGCGAAGCGATCCAGACGCCGAGACGCTGCTGGCGTGGCCAGTGCTGCATTGCACCGGCCGCCGCGCGTGCGCTTTTCGACACGTCTGCCGGGTTACCCGGTTCGCGAATGGCGCGCATTGTAGCCGCAAGGTGCGCAGGGGTCATCTGACCAAAGGTCGCGCAGGCGAGCCGCCGCCGTACAACGCCCCGCCAGAGCCCTCGGCAGGCTCAGCCGAAGCTGCGCGCCGAGCGGCGAATCAGCAGGATGACCGGCAACAGGCCGACCAGCACCAGGGTCAGCGCCGGCAACGCGGCACGCGCCCACTCCCCTTCGCTGGTCATCTCGAACACCCGCACGGCGAGCGTGTCCCAGCCGAAGGGACGCATCAGCAGGGTCGCCGGCATCTCCTTGAGCACATCGACGAACACCAGCAGCGCGGCGGACAGGGTGCCCGGCAGCAACAGCGGCAGATAGACCTTGAAGAACAGGCCCAGGCCGCCGACGCCGAGGCTGCGCGACGCCTCCGGCAACGACGGGCGGATACGCGCCAGGCTGGTCTCCAGCGGGCCGAACGCCACCGCCAGGAAGCGGATCAGGTAGGCCACCAGCAGGGCCGCCAGACTGCCCAGCAGCAGGGGCTTGCCGGCACCACCCAGGGCCGTCGACAAGGGGATCACCATCTCGCGGTCGAGGAAGCTGAACGCCAGCATGATCGCCACCGCCAGCACCGAGCCCGGCAGGGCATAACCCAGGTTGCCCAGGGCGACGCCGACGCGCACCGCGCGGTTGGGTGCCTGGCGCCGGGCGAAGGCCAGCAGCATGGCCACGCTGACCGTGATCAGCGCCGCCAGGCCACCCAGGTAGAGGGTGTGCAGGATCAGGCCTGCATAGCGCTCGTCCAGGTCGAAACGCCCGCGCTGCCAGAACCAGGCCAGCAGCTGCAGCAGCGGAATGACGAAGGCACAGGCGAACACCAGGCCGCACCAGGCGCTGGCTGCGAAGGCCTTCCAGCCGTGCAGCTGGTACAGGGCCTTGCCCCTTGGCCGCTCGTTGGCCGGGCGCGCCGCACCGCGCGCACGACGCTCGCCATAGAGCACCAGGGCGACCGCGAGCAGCAGCAGGCTGGCCAACTGGGTCGCGCTGGTCAGGCTGTAGAAGCTGTACCAGGTCTTGTAGATCGCCGTGGTGAAGGTGTCGAAGTTGAACACCGACACGGCGCCGAAGTCGCCCAGGGTCTCCATGATCGCCAGGGCCAGGCCGGCCCCGATGGCCGGTCGCGCCATGGGCAGGGCCACGCGCCAGAAGGCCTGCCAGGGGCTCTGCCCGAGCACGCGCGCCGCTTCCATCAGGCCCTTGCCCTGGGCCAGGAAGGCCCCGCGGGCGAGCAGGTAGACGTAGGGATAGAACACCAGCACCAGGACGATGATCACGCCGCCGGTGGAGCGCACGCGCGGCAGGCGCAAGCCGCTGCCGAACCACTCGCGCAACAGCGTCTGCACCGGGCCGGCGAAGTCCAGCAGGCCGACGAAGACGAACGCCAGGACATAGGCAGGGATGGCGAAGGGCAACATCAGCGCCCAGTCCAGCCAGCGCCGCCCGGGGAACTCGCAGAGGCTGGTGAGCCAGGCAAGGCTGACCCCCAGCAGCGTCACGCCCACAGCCACGCCGATCACCAGGGTCAGCGTGTTGCCGATCAGCCGAGCCATCTGCGTCTGCCACAGGTGTGCCCAGATCTGCGGGTCCACCTCGTGCCAGCTCAACAGCAGCACCGACAAAGGCATCAGCACCAGAGCGGCTACGGCAAGGACAATGGGGTACCAGCGACGCTGGACAGGATGCGGCACGCGGATTCCTCGGCGACGGAAAGGACGACGCCCCGGCAAGGCGGGGCGTCGCAGTATAACGGCAGCGGTCAGATCGTCGAACGTCTGCCTCGACGATCAAGGCGCAGGGTGGCTCAGGTTCTGGCGCTCCACCATGGTGGATGAAGAGGCGTCATTCCCCTGCGCAATCCCCCTTACTGCCAGCCGGCGCGGTCCATCAGCATGGTCGCTTCGGCCTGGCGCTTGCCGGCCACTTCGGTGGCGACGCTGTCGGCCTTGAACGTGCCCCAGGACGCCACCTCGGCAGACGGCTCGACCGCCGGGTTGGCCGGATACTCCTGGTTGACGCCGGCGAAGATGCCCTGCGCTTCCGGGGTGGTCATCCACTCCAGCAGCTTCCTGGCCTGCTCGGCATGCGGGGCATGCTGGGTGACGCCGGCACCGGCCAGGTTGACGTGCACGCCACGGTCATCCTGGTTCGGCCAGAAGGGTTTGACCTTGAGGTCCGGCTGCTGCTTGTGCAGGCGGCCGTAGTAGTAGGTGTTGGTGATGCCCACGTCGCACTGGCCGGCGTCGATGGCCTGCAGCAGCGCGGTGTCATCCGGGAACACGTCCGTGGCCAGGTTGTTGACCCAGCCCTTGATGATCTCCTCGGTCTTCTCGGCGCCATGGGCCTCGATCAGCGTGGCGGTCAGCGACTGGTTGTAGACCTTCTTGCTGGTACGCAGGCACAGGCGGCCTTCCCAGTTCTTCCCCGCCAGCGCTTCGTAGGTGGACAGCTCCTCCGGCTTGACCCGCTCGGTGGAGTAGAAGATGGTCCGCGCGCGCAGCGACAGGCCGGTCCAGCTGTCGGTGCTGGAGCGATACTGGGCCGGGATGTTGGCGTCGATCACGGCGGACTTGGTCGGTTGCAGCACGCCTTCCTGCTCGGCCTGCCAGAGGTTGCCGGCATCGACGGTGATCAGCATGTCGGCCGGGGTATTGGCCCCTTCGGCCTTGAGGCGGGCGATCAGCGGCGCTTCCTTGTCGGTGATGAACTTCACCTGCACACCCGTCTTGGCGGTGTAGGCGTCGAATACCGGCTTGATCAGTTCGTCGATGCGCGACGAATAGACCACGACTTCATCGGCGGCCTGGACGGCAGTAGCCAGGGTGCTGAGGGTGAATGCGGCGAGAAGCGCGTTGCGAGCCTTCATGGGACCAGCCTCTTATGGGTAAGCAAAAGTGGCTGAATAGTAGTGAATGTTATTTGCCTTCTCAACGAAACCTTCCCTTACGCAAGGGTCAGTTGTTACAAAGCATTTTCAGGCTCGCGGGCGGCCCGCAGATCGGCAGGCAGGAGCAAGGTATCGATCAGCGCATCGAGCGGTAGCGAGACGACCGCCAGCACGGGACAGACGACGCTGAACCAGCAAACCACCGTCCCGGGATTACCGCTGCCGCTGGGGCCAGGGCGCATCCCCAGCAGGTAGAGATCGCCGTTGACGCTCTTGTAGGTCTCCACCGGCAGGGCGCCGTTTTCGCCCTCGCGGCCCGTCAGGGTGCCGCAGCCGCCTGCGACAGCGAACAACGATATCCACACACCACGCAGCAGGTGCTTCATGCACGCTCCTCGTTCATCCATGAAAGGAGCGGGCTCAGGCCCTGGCCAGCTCCGGCAGGTCACCGGAAAGCCCCAGCGCCTGGCGCACGAACAGCGCCTTGGCCTCGGCCTGGCCGTCGACCAGGTCGAGGCCCATGTTGCGCAGCAGACGCAGCGGCAGGGGGTCAGCCTGGAACAGGCGCTGGAAGCCTTCCATCGCGGCCATCATCGCCAGGTTGTGCGGCATGCGGCGGCGTTCGAAACGGCTCAGCACGCGCTCCTCGCTCAGGTTCTCGCCACGTGCGGCGGCATGCTGCAGCACCTCGGCGAGCACGGCGGCATCGAGAAAGCCCAGGTTCACGCCCTGCCCCGCCAGCGGATGGATGGTGTGCGCGGCGTCGCCGATCAGCGCCAGCCCCGGTTCCACGTAGCGCTTGGCATGACGCTGACGCAGCGGGATGCACAGACGGCGGTCGGCATGCAGCAGCGTGCCGAGACGCGACTCGAACGCCTTGCCCAGCTCACGGCAGAAAGCCTCGTCGTCCAGCGCCATCAGGCGCTCGGCCTCGGCCGGCACGGTGGACCAGACGATCGAGCACCAGTGCTCGCCAGCCGGCCCGGCCAACGGCAGGAAGGCCAGCGGACCATCGTCGGTGAAGCGCTGCCAGGCCGTGGCCTGATGCGGACGCTCGCAACGCACGCTGGTGACGATCGCGTGGTGCAGGTAATCCCATTCGCGCGTGGCACAGCCGGCCAGGCGGCGCACGGCGGAATTGGCGCCATCGGCCGCGACAAGCAACGGCGCACGCAGCTGACGGCCATCGGTGAGGGTCAGCAGCCAGTCGTCACCACTGCGGCGCAGCTGTTCCAGGCGCGCGCCGGGCAACAGACCGATCTGGCTGTCGTGCAGGCGCTCGAGCAGGGCGTCCTGCACCACACGGTTCTCGACGATATGCCCCAGCGTCTCGGCATGCACGCTGGCCGCGGCGAAGTGGATGCTGCCGGTGCCGGAGCCATCCCACACGCGCATCTCACCGTAGGGGCAGGCCCGTCGGGCGGCGATGCCGTCCCAGGCGCCCAGGCGCTGCAGGATGCGCTGGCTGGCCATGGACAGGGCACTGACCCGTGGCTCGAACGGCGCCTGTGCGACGAAGGGCGGCACGCTGAGCGGGCTGCCATCGACGATCAGGATGTCCAGCCCACTGTGCTCCAGCGCCAGGGCCAGCGTACTGCCCACCATGCCGGCGCCGACGATGATCAAATCCGCGCGCATATCATTCCTTAAACCCAGGGGTGCGTGCTGCGCACCGCTCGGAATCCATGGTGCGCACGGCCTGGGCGGCCCCGCGACACCCTACGAATCGACTCACAGACTGCGGGTTCCCAGACCCATGGCCTGCCGCGCGAACCAGCGCTTGGCCGGCGGCAGCAGGTCGAGGCCGAGCAGCCCCAGGTTGCGCCCGGCGCTGAGCAGCGGCTGGGCATTGCTGAACAGGCGCGTCACCTGGTCGGAGAAACCGACGGTCAGTTGCTGGTCGAGCTGCTGCCGTTGCTGGTAGCGCTGCAGCGTGGCGAAGTCGCCCAGCGGCCCCTCGCTGCCGATCAGCACCTCGGCCAGCGCCAGGGTATCGCGCAGCGACAGGTTGTAGCCCTGGCCCGCGATGGGGTGCAGGCTGTGCGCCGCATTGCCGAGCACCACCAGGTGCGGCCGCACCTGCTCCTGCGCCTCGACCAGGCTCAATGGATAGAGATGCCGGGCACCGACCTGTTGCAGCGCGCCCAGGCGATAGCCGAAGGCCTGCTGCAACTCGCCGAGGAAGCTCGCCGCGCTGATCGCCAGCAGGCGTTCGGCATCGGCGCTCGCACGCGTCCAGACCAGCGCGCAGCGGTTGTCGCTCAGCGGCAGCAGGGCCATCGGGCCGTCATCGGTGAAGCGTTCGAAGGCCTGCCCGCGATGCGCCTCCAGCGGGCTGACATTGGCGATCAGCGCACTCTGCCCATAGGGTTTGACGTTGACGCCGATGCCGAGCTGCTCACGCAGGGCAGAGCGGCCGCCATCGGCGAGAATGGCCAGGTCGCACTCGAGGCTGGCGCCGTCACTCAGCGTCAGACGATAGCCATCGTCCAGGCGCTGCATCGCGCTGACCTCCGCCGGGCAGCGCCATTCGACGACATCGGCATCCAGCGCCTGCCACAGGCAATGGCCGATCCAGGCGTTTTCCACCACATAGCCCAACGCCGGCACGCCCTCTTCGATCGCCTGCAGGCGCGTGGCGCCGAAACGGCCACGGTCGGAAACGTGGATCTGCTGAATCGGCTCGGCCCGCTGGGCGATGCCCTGCCACAGACCGAGGCGCTCGTAGATCAGCCGGCTGCCGTAGGACAGCGCGGTGGAGCGTGCGTCATAGCTGGGCTGGTAGTCGCTGCCCGGAGCGAAGGGTTCGATCAGCGCAATGCGCCAGCCCCGCTGCCGCGCACTGTCCTGCAGGGCCAGCGCCAGGCTGGCACCGACCAGGCCACCGCCGATGATCGCCACATGCACACGTGACATGGGCTCAGGCCGCCTCGCTGCGCGCGGCCGCCATCAGTGCCTCGATCTCGGCGACGCTCTTGGGCACCCCGCCGGTGAGAATCTCGCAGCCCTTGCGGGTCACCACCACGTCGTCCTCGATACGCACGCCGATGCCGCGCCATTTCCTGGCGACCGCCTCGTTGTCGGTGGCGATGTAGATGCCCGGCTCGACGGTCATCGCCATGCCCGGTTCGAGCACGCGCCATTCCCCGCCGACCTTGTAGTCGCCGACATCATGCACGTCCATGCCCAGCCAGTGGCCGGCCCGGTGCATGTAGAAGGGTTTGTAGGCTTCGCTGGCGATCAGCTCGTCGACATCGCCGCTGAGCAGGCCCAGCTCGACCAGGCCGGCAGTGATCACGCGAACGGTGGCTTCGTGCGCCTCGTTCCAGTGCTTGCCCGGAGCGATGTGCTTGAAGGCTTCCTCGTTGGCCGCCAGCACCAGCTCGTAGATGGCCTTCTGCTCGGGCGAGAAGGTGCCGCTGACCGGGAAGGTGCGGGTGATGTCGCTGGCGTAGCAGTCGATCTCGCAGCCGGCGTCGATCAGCACCAGGTCGCCATCCCTGAGCGCCGCGTCGTTTTCGCGGTAGTGCAGGATGCAGGCATTCTTGCCCGCCGCGACGATGCTGCCATAGGCCGGCATCTTCGCCCCGCCCTTGCGGAACTCGTAATCCAGCTCGGCTTCCAGATGGTACTCGTGGAGGCCGGCGCGGCTGGCCTGCATCGCGCGGATGTGCGCACGCGCACTGATCTCGGCAGCCTCTTTCATCACCTTCACCTCGGCAGCCGACTTGTACAGGCGCATGTCGTGCAGCAGGTGGTCGAGGGCGACGAACTCGTTCGGCGGCGTAGCCCCCTGACGGGCCTTGGCGCGGATGTGGTTGATCCACTCCATCAGGCGCTGGTCGAACTCCTGATTGCAGCCGATGGCGTAGTAGACGCGCTCGCGCCCCTCGATCAGCCCCGGAAGAATGTCGTCGATATCGCCGATGGGAAACGCATCGTCGGCCCCATAGCTGGCGATGG
The DNA here is from genome assembly GCF_013357275.1 of Pseudomonas sp. BMW13. Classification (NCBI taxonomy): domain Bacteria; kingdom Pseudomonadati; phylum Pseudomonadota; class Gammaproteobacteria; order Pseudomonadales; family Pseudomonadaceae; genus Pseudomonas; species Pseudomonas sp. BMW13. The sequence goes on from NZ_SUKD01000037.1 coordinate 18,209, forward strand.
CGCCATCCTGGCCAGCACGCAGGCCGTCCCACAGCTCGCGCTCGGGATCGCGCTCACGGCAGAACAGCACGTACTCGCCGTGCTCGCGACCGGGAATCAGCGCCATCACCGCTTCCGGCTCGGGGAAACCGGTGAGGTACTGGAAGTCGCTGTCCTGGCGGTAGGTGTGCTCGACATCGCGGTTGCGGATATACACCGGCGCAGCCGGCAGGATGGCGATGCTGTTGGGTTCCATCTGCGCCATCAGCGCCTTGCGCCGACGGGCGTATTCGGACTTGGGGATGCTGGTCAAGACGGGCTCCGGGAAAGATCAGTGCAGGGAGGGTTTGGCGGCAGGCGCCGCGGGCTTCACGCACTCGGTGAACAACAGCAGGGGCGCGACGCGCAGGTATTCCATCACTTCCATGTAATCGCTCTCGCCATCCTCGGATTCCTCCAGGCCACCCTGGACCTGGGCGATGGCGGACAGATCCTGCAGCACTTCCATGGCCTCGGCGCTCAGCGCGCCGTCGCGGGCGGTCAGGCCGAAGCCACCGAGGAAGCCCTGGCACCACTGGCCCAGCGCAACCGCACGTTGCGCCAGGGGTGTTTCGTCATCCGGCAGCAGCAGCACCAGGCTGATGTCCTCGCTGCACAGCTCGCCCTTGACCATCTCCTGCAGACCGATCAGCGCCTGGCGCACGTTGTCCTGCGGCTCACCGCCGAGCAGGTCGGTGGCGTCGAGCAGCCAGGCATCCGGCTCGAAGCCGGCACCGGCGCAACTGCGGCCGAGCAGCAGGCCATGCAGTTCAGCGGGCGAGACGGTGTGCCCTGCGCTGCTCAGCAGAGCGGCGAAGGCGGCGTAGGGAGAACTTGGAATCGACATAGATAGCTAGGCGCCAGACGGCGCAATCTCTAGAATGGAGGCCTCGTATCCTAGCACCGGCAGACGCGGCAAGACCATCGAAGTCCGCCGGGGTGTCGATGACGTCGTACGCATCACGCCACTGCCATCTGGGTTTGACCCCTACCCGGGTCCAGCCTATATAGTCCAGCCATTCCCTCCCATAGCGAGAGCCCATGGAAGACGCCGATCTGCACGCATTGACCGCCAAGCTGGAGCTGCTGATCCAGCGTGTCGAGCAGCTCAAGGCTCACAACCGACTCCTGCTGGCGAATGAACAGGCCTGGCGCGAGGAACGCGCCCATCTGATCGAAAAGAACGAAATGGCCCGGCACAAGGTCGAATCGATGATTTCGCGCCTCAAAGCCCTGGAGCAGGACTCATGACCCAGTCGAACACCGTGACCGTCCACATTCTGGACAAAGAATATTGCATCGCCTGCCCCCAGGACGAACGCGCCAACCTGGAAAGCGCCGCGCGCTACCTGGATGGCAAGATGCGCGAGATCCGCACCAGCGGCAAGGTGATCGGCGCCGACCGCGTGGCAGTGATGGCGGCCCTGAACATCACCCATGACCTGCTGCACAAGCAGCAGCGCCTGGATCAGGACGCCAGCTCCACGCGCCAGCAGGTGCGCGACCTGCTCGATCGCGTCGACCGCGCCCTGACCGACGACTCGGCTTCCTGAGCCGAACATGCCTGCCAGTTCGTCGCAGGCCGCCCCTCCACCCGTCTATTCGGGTATACTGGCCGCCACTTCCTGGGGTGTGCGCCAGTCGGGGATGTCCCTGAGCCGATACGCACAACCACGGGGGTTGCATGTTGGGGCAGGTGTGCATGTCCGCCTGACGGAAAGCCTTAACGCCTCCTGCAACCTCCACCTTGAACTTTCGGGTTCAAGGGCTAAACCGACAGCGGCACGCTGGGAAGTCACCTCCCCCTCCGGTAGCCGCCGCTACCCACCCCGCTTCATCCTCTGCCCATGACTCCTACCGCCCCACTCAGCCGCCCGCAACTGCGCCGTGTGCTGCGCCAGCGTCGTCGTGCGCTCAGCCGCAGCCAGCAACGCAGCGCCGCGCGCAACCTGTACCGCCAACTGGCGCAGAGCCCGCAGTTTCGCCGCGCCCGGCACATCGCCCTGTACCTGCCCAACGACGGCGAGATCGACCCTCGTCCGCTGCTGGCAGCCGCGCAGAAACGCGGCAAGCGCACCTACCTGCCGGTGCTCAGCGCCTGGCCGCGCACCAAGATGGTGTTCCAGCGCGTCACCCGGCACGAGAAACTGGCGGGCAATCGCTTCCGCATCCTCGAACCCAGCCCGCACCGCAAACGTCAGCGCAAGCTCTGGGCACTGGACCTGGTGCTGCTGCCGCTGGTGGGGTTCGACGACCGCGGCGGTCGCCTGGGCATGGGCGGTGGTTTCTATGACCGCAGCCTGGCCTACCTGCGCATGCGCAAAAATTGGCACAAGCCGACGCTATTGGGACTAGCGCATGAATGTCAGCGGGTGGACGAACTGGCGATGGCCAGCTGGGATGTGCCCTTGCAGGCGACGGTGACGGACAGGCGCTGGTACTGACGAGCGGGTGGCACCGCGATCCTTGCGGCGCTGACGCTGCGAGCCCGCGAATCAGGGCTGCTGCGTGACCTTGATGGAAACGTCGCTCTGGCGCTCCCAAAGGCTCTGGGTGTAACCCGTGGTAACCACGCCCAGACTGAAAAGTACTACGAGAACCCACAAAAGATCTGGCTTGCGTTTCATCTATTGCCTCCCCCTTCAAGGCAACTGCGCGCGTTGGTCGCGCGTTATTGTTGTGTGCAATACGACGTCGCCAAGCGTTAAGCCGGGCATTTTCCGCCAGGGCCGAGCGCGGTGCAATTTCTGGCGCCAACCGGCTGTCGGAGAGTTCCACTCAAACGAGCGTCCGCTAACGGACAGACCTGCAGGAGCAAAGTTCATGCCTTATTGGTTGATGAAGTCCGAACCCGACGAATTGTCGATCCACGACCTGCAACGCCTGGGCAAGACGCGCTGGGATGGCGTGCGCAATTACCAGGCGCGCAACTTCCTGCGCGCGATGCGTCCGGGCGATCAGTTCTTCTTCTATCACTCCAGTTGTCCGCAGCCGGGCATCGCCGGCATTGGCCGCATCGACGGCGAGGTCTACCCGGACCCGACCGCACTGGACCCGCAGAGCCACTACCACGACCCCAAGGCCAGCCCGGAGAAGAACCCCTGGAGCGCGCTGGATGTGGCGTTCGTCGAAGCCTTCGCCGAGGTGCTGCCACTGCAGCACCTGAAGAACAACCCACTGCTGGCCGAACTGGCCCTGGTGCAGCGCGGCAGCCGGCTCTCGGTGATGCCCGTCGGCGAAAAAGAATGGACGGCGATCCTGGCCATGCGTTGAGCCAACACAGGCACTGTGCTATCACCCAATGAGAGCTTTGGGAGTTATCCATGCCGGCATCCTCCGCCTGGCCAGCGCGACTCGCGCTGGCCTTCCTGTTACTGGTGCTGAGCGGCGCCAGCGTGCTGCTGTGGCGGCAGATCGAAGGCGTCCAGCAGCAACGCCTGGACGAACGCGTCGGCTACCAGGCGCGCAGCCTCGCGCGTCAGCTGGAAGGCACCCTGCACCTGGAAGTCGCCAGCCTCGAGCGCATCGCCCGCTTGTGGAACAGCCTGGGGCGCCTGCCCCGCGCCAGCTGGGACGATGAAGTCGAGCGGGCACTGCGCGGTTTTCCCGCCTACCAGTCGATCCAGTGGGTGGGCGACGACCTGCGCATGCGCTGGCTGTTCCCGGTGGCCGGCAACGAGGCCGCGCTGAACTTTCGCCTGTATCCCGAGCACCCCAACTACCCGCTGGCCATGGAGGCACGCGACACCGGCGAGCAGCGCTTCTCCAACAGCTTCGACCTGGTGCAGGGCGGCCGCGGCTTCGTGCTCTACACACCGCTCTATCGGCAACAGGATGGCCAGCGCGTCTTCGACGGTTTCCTCCAGGGCGTATTTCGCGTCGAACCGCTGATGGTGCAGCTGCTGACGCAGATCGATCGCGACGCCTTCAACCTCGAACTGCTGGAGAACGGCCAGGTCCTGTTCCGCCACGGCGACACGACGGGCGACGACCCACACAGCCTGCAACTGGGCCTCAGCCTGCTCAACAACCAGGCTTTCAGCCTGCGCCTGAGCCCCACGGCGCGCCTGCTCGAACAGCTCGAGTCGCCGCTGTCCGGCGTGGTGCTCGGCGCCAGCCTGGCGATCAGCCTGCTGCTGGTCGCCGCACTGGCCCTGGCCCTGGAGAACAGCCGCCGCGCCCATGCCCTGCAACTCGCCAACCGACGCTACAAGGTGGAAGCCGAGCGCCGCGAGGAGACCGAGCAACGCCTGCGCGAAAACCGCGAGCGCCTGCAACTGGTGCTCGACCTGACCGACTCCAGCCATGACGGCCTGTTCATCTTCGACAGCGGCAGCCGCGAGCTGCTGCACATGAATCAGGCGACCTACGCCACGCTGGGCTATCGCCCCGAACAGTTCGCCGAACTGCTGCGCGAGGATCCGGAAAAGCTCCTGCCGGGCTTCCACCGCTGGCTGCAGCAGGTGCGCGAGGCACAACGCGACAACCTCTCGCGGATCTTCCAGCGCGAGCTGATCCGTCGCGACGGCAGCCGCCAGCCCGCCGAGATCAACACGCAGCTGGTGGAGCTGCATGGGCGCGAGTACCTGATTGCCGTGTCCCGCGACAACAGCGAGCGCCTGCAACTGGAGGACCGCCTGCAACGCCTGTCGCAACAGGACGGCCTGACCGGTCTCTACAACCGGCGCTACTTCGACCAGCGCCTGCAGGCCGAGCTGCGCCGGCTACGACGGGCCGGTGCACCGCTGACCCTGCTGCTGCTGGATATCGACCACTTCAAGGCCTACAACGACGCCCTCGGCCACCTGGCCGGCGACGATGCGCTGCGCAAGGTCAGCGCCGTGCTGCAGGACAGCCTGCAGCGCGAGGGCGACGCGGCCTGCCGCTATGGCGGCGAGGAGTTCGCCATCATCCTGGCCGGCACCGGGCTCGAAGGCGGCGAGCACGTTGCCGCACGCATTCACGCCGGCATCGCCGCGCTGGAGCTTCCTCACCCCGCCAGCCCGCTGGAACGCCTGAGCCTGAGCATCGGCCTCGCCGTGCTCGATCCGGTTCGTGACGAACAGCCCGGCGAGCTGATCGCCCGCTGCGACCAGGCGCTGTACAGTGCCAAGCACGAGGGCCGCAATCGCACCTGCCTGTGGGGCGCCGCCCTCGCTTGACCTGCATCAAACCACGCAACAGGCTGAGCGCAGACAATGAAAGTCTGCTAATCATGGTCCCGAGCAAGGGCCCGCAGAAAGGACGCTGAGATGAACAACGCGCGACGTCGCCTCCCCTACCTGATCGTTTTCGGCCTGGCCGCAGTGGCCGCCATCGCCTGGTGGCAACTGCGCCCGAGCGGCCTGCCGGAGGGCTTCGCCAGCGGCAACGGGCGCATCGAGGCCACCGAGGTGGACGTGGCGACCAAACTGGCCGGACGCATCGCCAGTATCGATGTCGACGAAGGCGACTTCGTTAAGCCCGGGCAGGTCCTGGCGCGCATGGACACCCAGGTCCTCGAGGCCCAGCTGGCCCAGGCCCGTGCGCAGTTGCGCCAGGCGGAGAATGGCCAGGTGACGGCTGCCAGCCAGATCAGTCTGCGGGAAAGCGAGAAGCGCACCGCCGAGGCGGTGGTGCGCCAGCGCCAGGCCGAGCTGGATGCCGCACGCAAGCGTCACGCGCGCAGTGCCACGCTGGTCAAGCGCAATGCCCTGGCCCAGCAGCAGCTGGACGATGATCTGGCGCGCCTGCAGAGCGCCGAAGCCGCCCTGGCCGCAGCCCGCGCCCAGGTCAGCTCGGCCGAGGCCGGCATCGCCGCCGCCCAGTCGCAGGCCATCGAGGCGCAATCGGCCACCGAAGCCGCCCAGGCCAGCGTCGAACGCCTGCAGGTGGACATCGACGACAGCCAGCTCAAGGCGCCGCGCGCCGGCCGCGTCCAGTACCGTGTGACCCAGCCGGGAGAAGTGCTCGGCGCGGGCGGCAAGCTGCTCAACCTGGTGGACCTCACCGACGTCTACATGACCTTCTTCCTGCCCGAACGCCAGGCCGGCCGCGTCGCCCTCGGCAGTGAGGTGCGCCTGGTGATCGATGCCGCACCGCAGTACGTGATCCCGGCCAAGGTCAGCTATGTCGCCAGCGTCGCCCAGTTCACGCCGAAGACCGTGGAAACCGCCAGCGAACGCGAGAAGCTGATGTTCCGGGTCAAGGCCCGTATCGACCCCGAACTGCTGAGCAAGCACCTGCAGCAGGTGAAGACCGGCGTCCCCGGCATGGCCTACCTGCGCCTCGACCCCGAGGCCGAATGGCCTGAGCACCTGGCGATCAAGGTTCCGCAATGAACGCGCCGGTCGCGCGCCTGGCTGGCGTCGGCCTGCGCTACGGCGAAACCCACGCCCTGCAGCAGATCGATCTGAGCCTGCCGGCACAGCGCATGGTCGGCCTGATCGGTCCGGATGGCGTCGGCAAGTCCAGCCTGCTGGCGCTGATAGCCGGTGCCCGCAAGCTCCAGGACGGCCAGGTCGAGGTCCTCGGCGGCGACATGGCCGAGGCTCGGCATCGGCGCAACGTCTGCCCGCACATCGCCTACATGCCGCAGGGCCTGGGCAAGAACCTCTATCCGACCCTGTCGGTGTTCGAGAACCTCGATTTCTTCGGCCGCCTGTTCGGCCAGGACGCCGCCGAACGCGAACAGCGCATCGACGACCTGCTGCGCAGCACCGGCATGGCCGCCTTCCGCGAACGCCCGGCCGGCAAGCTGTCCGGCGGTATGAAGCAGAAGCTCGGGCTGTGCTGCGCGCTGATCCATGATCCCGATCTGCTGATCCTCGACGAGCCGACCACCGGCGTCGATCCCCTATCACGCAACCAGTTCTGGGAGCTGATCGAGCGCATCCGCACACAGCGCCCGCAGATGAGCGTGCTGGTGGCCACCGCCTACATGGAAGAAGCCGAGCGCTTCGACCACCTGGTGGCGATGGACGACGGCCGCGTGCTGGCCGAGGGGAGCCCCGCCGAACTGCGCGAACGCACCGCCTGCGCCAGCCTGGAGCAGGCCTTCATCGCCCTGCTCCCGGAAGAGCGGCGGCGCGGCCACCAGCAGGTGCTTATCCCTCCGCTGCAGGGCAGCAGCGAGATCGCCATCGAGGCCAAGGGCCTGACCATGCGCTTCGGCGACTTCGTTGCCGTCGACCAGGTGTCGTTCCGCATTCGCCGTGGCGAGATCTTCGGCTTCCTCGGCTCCAACGGCTGCGGCAAGAGCACCACCATGAAGATGCTCACCGGCCTGCTGCCGGCCAGCGAGGGCGAGGCACTGCTGTTCGGCCAGGCGGTCGACCCGCGTGACATGGCCACGCGCAAGCGGGTCGGCTATATGTCTCAGGCGTTCTCCCTGTATGGCGAGCTGACAGTGCGGCAGAACCTGGTGCTGCACGCCCAGCTGTTCCACGTACCCAGCGCCGAGATCGGCCCACGGGTGGCGCAGATGGCCGAGCGTTTCGACCTCGGTGAGGTCATGGACATGCTCCCCGAGCGCCTGCCGCTGGGCATCCGCCAGCGCCTCTCGCTGGCCGTCGCGGTGATCCACAAGCCGGAGATCCTGATCCTCGACGAACCGACCTCGGGCGTCGACCCGGTCGCCCGCGACGGCTTCTGGCAACTGATGCTCGACCTGTCGCGCCAGGACGGCGTGACCATCTTCATCTCCACCCACTTCATGAACGAGGCGCAGCGCTGCGACCGCATCTCGCTGATGCACGCCGGCAAGGTGCTCGACAGCGACACGCCGCAGGGGCTGATGGACAAGCGCGGGCTGGACAGCCTCGAAGCCACCTTCATCGCCTACCTGCAGGAAGCCGTCGGCGAGCAACCGCTCAGCGAGGCACCACCGTTGCAACAGAAGCCCGCGCCGCAGCGCCAGCGCTTCAGCCTGCGCCGCCTGTTCAGCTATGCCCGGCGCGAGGCGCTGGAACTGCGCCGCGACCCGATCCGGGGCGGCATGGCGCTGCTGGGCACCGTGCTGCTGCTGTTCATCATCGGCTACGGCATCAGCCTCGACGTGGAAGACCTGTCCTTCGCCGTGCTCGACCGCGACCAGACCACCACCAGCCAGGAGTATCACCTCAACCTCTCCGGCTCGCGCTACTTCCTGGAGAAGGCGCCCCTGCGCGACTACGACGAACTGGAGCGACGCCTGCGCGACGGCGACATCAGCCTGGCGGTGGAGATACCGCAGAACTTCGGCCGCGACCTCAAGCGCGGCGCCAGTCCGCAGATCGGCATGTGGATCGACGGCGCCATGCCGACCCGCGCCGAAACCATCAAGGGCTACGTCACCGGCCTGCACCAGCACTACCTGGCCGAGCTGGCCCGGCGCTCACCTCAGCCACAAGCCAGCAGCGCCGCCGAACTGGAAGTGCGCTACCGCTACAACCCGGACGTGGAAAGCCTCAAGGCCATGGTGCCGGCGGTGATCCCGCTGCTGCTGATGCTGATCCCGGCGATGCTCACGGCACTCGGCGTGGTGCGCGAGAAGGAGCTGGGCTCGATCATCAACCTCTACGTCACCCCGGTCACCCGCCTGGAATTCCTGCTCGGCAAGCAGTTGCCCTACATCGCCCTGGGGCTGTTCAACTTCATCCTGCTGGTGCTGCTGGCGATCACCGTGTTCGACGTGCCGCTCAAGGGCAACCCGCTGACCCTGCTGGCCGGCGCCCTGCTCTACCTGGCCTGCGCCACCGGCCTCGGCCTGCTCATGTCGACCTTCACCAAGAGCCAGATCGCCGCCGTATTCGGCACCGCCATCGCCACCCTGCTGCCCGCCATCCAGTTCTCCGGGCTGATCTACCCGGTGGCTTCGCTGGAGGGCTTCGGCGCGCTGGTCGGCCAGCTCTACCCGACATCGCAGTTCCTGGTGATCAGCCGTGGCCTGTTCTCCAAGGCGCTGGAGCTGCGCGACCTGGCCGGCTATTTCCTCGCCCTGGCACTGACCGTGCCGCTGTTGACCCTGCTCAGCGCCAGCCTGCTGCGCAAACAGGAGGTCTGATGGAACGCCTGGCCAATATCCTGCACCTCGGCATCAAGGAACTGCGCAGCCTGCAGCACGACCTGGCGCTGGTGATCCTGATCCTCTGGGCCTTCAGCATGGGCGTCTATTCGGCCGCCACCAGCCTGCCGGAAAGCCTGCACAACGCCGCCATCGCCGTGGTCGACGAGGACCAGTCGCAGCTCTCCGAAAGGCTGATCCAGGCCTTCCAGCAGCCCTACTTCCGCACGCCGGAGCGCATCGACCTGAGCCAGATGGATCGCGGCATGGACTCCGGCCGCTACACCTTCACCCTGAACATTCCGCCGAACTTCCAGCGTGACGTACTGGCCGGCCGCAGCCCGGCGATCCAGCTCAACGTCGATGCCACTCAGGTGAGCATGGCCTTCACCGGCGCCGGCTACATCCAGAACATCGGCACCAGCGAAGTCGCCGAGTTCGTCCGCCGCTACCGGGGCGACCTGCAGCAGCCCGCCGATCTGGTATTGCGCGTGCAGTTCAACCCGAACCTGACCCGCGCCTGGTTCGGCTCGGTGATGGAGGTGATCAACCAGATCACCATGCTCTCGATCATTCTCACCGGCGCCGCCCTGATCCGCGAACGCGAACACGGCACCGTCGAACACCTGCTGGTGATGCCGGTGACGCCGCTGGAAATCATGCTGGCCAAGGTCTGGTCGATGGGCCTGGTGGTGCTGACGGCAGCGGCGCTGTCGCTGCTGCTGGTGGTACAGGGCTGGTTGCAGGTGCCGATCGAAGGCTCCATCGCCCTGTTCCTGCTGGGCGCGGCGCTGCACCTGTTCGCCACCACCTCGATGGGCATCTTCTTCGGCACCGTGGCACGCTCGATGCCACAGCTGGGCCTGCTGATCATCCTGGTGCTGCTGCCGCTGCAGATTCTCTCCGGCGGCACCACACCACGCGAGAGCATGCCCGAGCTGGTACAGCAGATCATGCTAGCCGCACCGACCACCCACTTCGTCGCCCTGGCCCAGGCCATCCTCTATCGCGGCGCGGGGCTGGCCATCGTCTGGCCGAACCTGCTGGCCATCGTCGGCATCGGCACGCTGTTCTTCCTCGCCGCGCTGACCCGCTTTCGCAAGACCCTGGCGCAAATGGCGTAGCCCGGATGCAATCCGGGGATGTCGCATGAGGGGCCGCCGGATTGCATCCGGGCTAGGCCGCTGAAACCGAACGCGCCAGGGATTCGCCGCTACTGAATGATCAGATTGTTGAACAGCAGGTCCTCGACCACGGGCTTGCCTTCTTCTGCGTTGATCGCGTCCTGCACCTGCTTGAGCGCCTGCTGGCGCAGGTTCTCGCGGCCATCGGGAGCGTTGATGGTCTCGCTGGTCTGGGCCGAGAACAGCAACACCAACTGATGACGGATCAGCGGCTCATGGTGCTTGACCTGCTCCTCGGCCTCGGTGCCGGTCACGCGCAAGGCGACGTCCGCCTTGAAGAACTTCAGGCGGTTGCCCTGATCGGCCAGGTTGCCGATCAGGGCCGGCGTCAGGCTGTGGTAGATCGTCGTCGGCACCTCTTCCTTCTTCTCCGAAGACGCCAGGGCAGGCAGGCAGATCGACAGGCTCAGCAACAGGGCGGTCAACAGTTTCACGTTCGGCACTCCATCGGGGATGTGCCTAGCATAGCCATCCACACGCCAGCACCCAAGCCCGGCGCTTATGCCGGGCTATCAGGCGCGGGCATGCTCGTTGACCCATGGCAGGCGCTTCCTACACTGCATGTCACCCTGCAAGAGGAACGCATCTGATGAAAGCCCTGCTGTGCAAAGCCTTCGGCCCTGCCGACACCCTGGTACTGGAAGACCTGCCATGCCCCGAACCGAAAAAGAACGAGGTGCTGATCGAGGTCCAGGCCGCCGGGGTCAACTTCCCCGACACGCTGATCATCGAGGGCAAGTACCAGTTCAAGCCGCCTTTCCCCTTCGCGCCAGGCGGTGAAGTTGCCGGTGTGGTCAAGGCAGTAGGCGAGAAGGTCAGCCACCTGCGCAGCGGTGACCGGGTGATGGCTCTGACCGGCTGGGGCGGCTTCGCCGAAGAGGTCGCCGTGCCGGCCTACAACGTGCTGCCGGTGCCGAAGAGCATGGACCTGACCAGCGCAGCGGCCTTCGGCATGACCTACGGCACCTCGATGCACGCCCTCAAGCAGCGCGCCAACCTGCAAGCCGGGGAAACCCTGCTGGTGCTTGGCGCCTCCGGCGGCGTCGGCCTGGCAGCAGTGGAAATCGGCAAGGCCATGGGTGCGAAAGTGATCGCCGCTGCGAGCAGCGCCGAGAAACTGGAAGTGGCGCGCAAGGCCGGTGCCGACGAACTGATCAACTACAGCGAGCAGAGCCTGAAGGACGAGGTGAAGAGACTCACCGGCGGCCAGGGCGTGGATGTGATCTACGACCCGGTGGGCGGCACGCTGTTCGAGGAAGCCTTCCGCAGCATCGCCTGGAACGGCCGCTTCCTGGTGGTGGGCTTCGCCGCTGGCGGCGGCATCCCGGCCCTGCCGGCCAACCTGCCGCTGCTCAAGGGTGCCGCCCTGGTCGGCGTGTTCTGGGGCTCATTCGCCCAGCGCCAACCGCAGGACAACGCCGACAACTTCCAGCAACTGTTCGCCTGGCACGCCGAGGGCAAACTCAAACCACTGGTATCGCAGACCTTCCCGCTGGCGCGCGGCGGCGAAGCGATCGATGCACTCGGCCAGCGTAAGGCGGTGGGCAAGGTGGTAGTGGAGGTGCGGTAGGAGGCGTCGCGCGCACCGGACACGGTTGCACGCAGGTGTCCAAGGTCGCTCTAGCGGCGGCCTTGGTGGACAGACATCAGGCAATGGTCAGAGGGCTTGGGTCTGAAGGCATCGGTCAGGTAGCACAGAAATGCTGAGCTGATCGTGCTGCCCAGCGGCAAACACCACCTGCCGGTTATGCCCTCGCTGCACCACATGATGTGGGTAGTTCGGCAATACAATCCGTCCCATCATTGGCATAACGATCTCCTTCCATTGAGACCTTCAGCTTAGTCGATCTGGTGAAAAATAAATTTGTCCCCTTTTCCCTACATATTGTTGCCTATTGTTGAGTAAAACAAATAGCCCCGGCAGTGCCAGGGCTATTTATGGCTAATCATTTGCTATGTTTTCTTGCTATCAAGATCGCTCGATCAACCATGTCGACAGTGATATACGGTACAAATCCGAGCCTATCTCCCTCTGCAAAGCTCTGCTTGTAACCTTCTAATCGTTCAACATCCCCAGTTATCGCCAAGGCAGCTAGATGCCTGAGCGGCATTGCACCTTTGGCAGCAGTTGGCAACCCCCTATAGGCCGTTAGCCCATCTTCCAGGCTTTGAGACAGAGCCCATGATATAGCTTCATCAGCAAGTTGCAGCACATCCTCAGCAGAAAGACTAGCTAGTTTCTTAGGAGGTTCATTACTAAAAATAATAGGAGAATAGTCCCTACCTTCCCCATAAATAAACCCGACGGCCTCGGAGAACTCTCTTGATGAAATGGAAGGAGCAAGCGAGACCCTAAAATGGTCTGCTCGCTTACCTATAAATGGAATAACCTGAATTTGAATATTATCAACAACAATTATACAAAAGCAGTCCCCCACTTCATCCTTCTTACAAGTCCAGCCTTGCTCCTCCATAATGACACCAACTCGCTTTCTTTCATTATTTAGCACCAGGAAAATTAATTATTTCTAGAAAAAGGGGACAGAAAAAGGGGACAGATTTATTTATGACGCAGCACCGTCAGCCTAAAAATAAATCTGCCCCCTTTTCCCTGCATGGATACTTTGTGGGGATTCCTCAGGGTCTGCCCCCTATTACTCACCCTTCTTCTTGCCCTTTTCCTCTTGCAGCTATTCAGGAAACTTTATAAAGCGCTTCGTGAGAAATGGCTTATATGACTCAGGAGATGCTGAAATTAAACCCCTAACGTCATCTCCTAAAGCCGAGCGCACATCCACAATAGATTCTACAAAATAGTATAAAACCTCTGACCTCAAAGAGAGAAAAGAGGAGTGAACCTTTAGAAAATCCTCAAGAAAATGCAAATCTCTATTCCTGGCAAGCCCTCTTCCTATTTCTTCAAATGCAGATATATAGAAGCCATCCTCAATGACGCCATCCACACCATCAAGACAATTCAAAAAACCATCAATTTCTTCTGAAGAAACAATAGACAAACCCATCAACCAGTCAATGAACCCTTTGAAAAAATCAACGTCCGATAGCATCATCAAGATCCTTCACCAATTCTTTAGCAAACTCTACAAAAAAGGGGACAGATTTATTTTTCGGGTTATCGCTTAGGTCTGCCCTGACCTCGTAGCTCAACCCCGCTGCCCTTGGATTCTTTCTATTTCATCCACGAAACGAGCACTCCCGGTTAGCTGCCTCCTCTGTAGTGCTGCACGGATCAGATCAATCTCGCTCGATGGTACGGCTTGACGCATGAACTCCATGTACCGGATACGACGCTTTTCAGACGTGTTGCCGAGAGCAATGAAGCAGGGGTCTATATCTAACCAATCGCTGTCTGCCTGATCCGTTACCCGCATCCGATGGCTCGACCAGGGATAATCACCGGCCTCGACAACCATACGAGCTCGAACCGGGTTCAGTTCGATATAGCGACAGCAGGCAAGCAAGTAGGCGTCTGACTCGACGACGCTGGACTTGTAGCGACTCTCCCAGAGAGTGCCGGTGCGCCCCTCCAGACGATTTCGATAGCGCGTAGCTCGCGCCGCCAGCGCCTTCATCAACTGCCCCAGCCCGGCAACAGCTTCACCGGGCGCCAGCAGCAGGTGGACATGATTGGTCATCAGGCAATAGGCGTAAACCTTGACCCCGAAGACATCTTTCAGCTCACGCAGACCAGAAATGTAACGCTGATAGTCTTGTTCAGCAGAAAACACCACCTGCCGGTAATGCCCTCGCTGCACTACATGATGTGGGTAGTTCGGCAACACAATACGCCCCATCCTTGGCATAACGATCTCCTTCCATTGAGACCTGCAGCTTAGTCGATCAGGTGAAAAATAAATCTGTCCCCTTTTTCTTTAATTACGGAAGGATATTTTTTCTCTCCAGCTCCGAAAACATGTAGAGAACACCCTCTCTAATGCTATCTGTATCCTTCCTCAACACGACATCCTTAGCTGGCATATTCAAAGCAAACGTATATATGTTCCTATCTCGCTCGCCATCGACCTTCAGTAGAAAGAACCCTTTGCTTTTCATTGCCACTAGCTCCAGAGCCTGAAAAAAATCCTCCAAACCAAGAGCATCTACACTTGAGAATCCAAATCGCTCAGCGTACTTCCCTGCAAAGACTTCAGTAGACATCAATCCAGCCCTCTTAATGCTTTGGAAATATCTTGAACGCTATTTAATTTTCCGAGGAAAAAGGGGACAGATTTATTTATGACGCAGCACCGTCAGCCTAAAAATAAATCTGTCCCCTTTTCCTCAATCAGAAAACCTTTACTCTTCATCCCAAAAATCTCCGGGAGGCGCATACTCCCCTCCTCGCAAGACAGCGCACCAACCGTAACCTTTATAAAACATTTCAAGGTCAAGAATCTTGTAAACGCCTTCACCAACTTTCCGCAACGTAATCAAACCATTAGCAAAGTGCGTATATCGACCGCCCGCCCCTGCAATAGCTCTTAACTCAAGCTCTCTACGATCCCAGGCTGACACCAGCCCCGACGACTCAGGAACAGTATCCGAAAACGAAATCTCAAAGTCTGTTGAAATTTTGCAAAAGCAGGGGATTCGCTCCTGCATGAGTATTTCATCCGTGATCATATTGTTAGGAAAATCAATGTTCAATTTCACTTAAATACACTCCAAGGAACGACAACCTCACCAGTGTAAAAGTGACAGATTTATTTATTGCCTCACAATATCAGCCGAAAATAAATCTGTTCCTTTTTCGCCCAGCGCCAACCGCAGGATAACGCCGACAACTTCCAACAACTGTTCGCCTGCCACACCGAAGGCAAACTCAAACTATTGGTATCACAGACCTTCCCGCTAGCGCGGGGTGGCGAAGCGATCGATGCACTCGACCAGCGTAAAGCCGTGGGCAAGGTGGTGGTCGAAGCGCGGCTGGGGCGAACTATGCCACCCCCTGAAAAGTCGCCCTATTGGCGGCTTTTTCAGTTCAGCCACGCGGTGCGTAGGCGAACACATCGGCGCGCATCTGGTGCGCGTCCATCCCGGCGTCGACCAGCGCATCGAGCGTGGCGTAGACCATGGCCGGGGAGCCGCTGGCGTAGACGTGCAGCGCCTTGAGGTCGGGGAAGTCTTCGCGCACCGCTTCGTGCAACAGACCACAACGACCCTGCCAGCCACATTGGTCGCTGACCACCTGATGCAGATGCAGATTGGCCAGTTGCTGCCACTCGGCCCAATGCGGCAGCTGATAGAAGTCGTCGGGACGACGTGCGCCCCAGTACAGGTGCACCGGGTGGGCGAAGCCGCTGGCGCGGCAGTGTTCGATCAGGCTGTGCATCTGACCCATGCCGGTGCCGGCGGCGATCAGCACCAGCGGTCCTGCCGGCAGTTCGGCCAGGTGGGTATCGCCATAGGGCATCTGCACGCGGGCAAAGCCGTGTTCGCGCAGGTGCTCGAGCAGCAGGCGGGTGCTGTCTTCACGCGCCAGGATGTGCAATTCCAGTTCGCGACCGGAATGCGGTGCCGACGCCAGGGAGAAAGCGGCCATCTCGCCGTCCGGGCGCTGCAGCAGCAGGTATTGCCCGGCGTGATAGCGCGGCACCTTGCCGGCTGGCGTGCGCAGGCGCACGCGATAGACGTCGCCGCCCACGTCGAGGCACTCGATCATCTGGCAATTCAGCTCACGCACCGGCAGCTCGCCCGGCGCCAGCACGCCATCCCAGTGCAGCACGCAATCTTCCAGCGGCTCGGCCAGGCAGGTGAACAGCTCGCCATGGTCCAGCTCGACACCGGACTGCAGCACCCGCCCCTCGACCAGCAGCGCCGCACAGATATGGCAGTTGCCGTTGCGGCAGCTTTGCGGGCACTCGTAGCCCAGGCGTCGGGCGCCGTCGAGGATGCGCTCGCCCGGCTGCAGGGCCAGGGTGACGCCGGAAGGTTGCAGGGTGACATTCATCAATCGATTCCCAGCTCGCTCCACAACGCATCGACCCGCGCCACTACCGCAGGGTCCTTCTCGATGGCACGACCCCATTCGCGCGTGGTCTCGCCCGGCCACTTGTGGGTGGCGTCCAGGCCCATCTTCGAGCCCAGGCCGGAGATCGGCGAGGCGAAGTCGAGGTAGTCGATCGGCGTGTTGTCGATCATCACCGTGTCGCGCTTGGGGTCCATACGCGTGGTAATCGCCCAGATCACGTCGTTCCAGTCCCGTGCGTTGATGTCGTCGTCGGTGACGATAACGAACTTGGTGTACATGAACTGTCGCAGGAACGACCAGACACCAAGCATTACGCGCTTGGCGTGGCCCGGGTACTGCTTCTTCATGGTCACCACCGCCATGCGGTAGGAACAGCCTTCCGGCGGCAGGTAGAAGTCGGTGATCTCCGGGAACTGCTTCTGCAGGATCGGGACGAACACCTCGTTCAGCGCCACGCCGAGAATCGCCGGCTCATCGGGCGGGCGGCCGGTGTAGGTGCTGTGGTAGATCGGCTCGCGGCGGCGGGTGATGCGCTCGACGGTGAACACCGGGAAGGTATCGACCTCGTTGTAGTAGCCGGTGTGATCGCCGTAGGGCCCCTCCGGTGCGGTTTCGCCCGGATGGATCACGCCCTCCAGCACGATCTCGGCACTGGCCGGCACCTGCAGCTCGCTGCCGACGGCCTTGATCAGCTCGGTGCGATGGCCCCGCAGCAGCCCGGCGAAGGCGTACTCGGAAAGGGT
This sequence comes from Pseudomonas sp. BMW13, assembly GCF_013357275.1. Taxonomy (NCBI): domain Bacteria; kingdom Pseudomonadati; phylum Pseudomonadota; class Gammaproteobacteria; order Pseudomonadales; family Pseudomonadaceae; genus Pseudomonas; species Pseudomonas sp. BMW13. Next base: position 35,168 of record NZ_SUKD01000037.1, read on the forward strand.
ATCGGGCACCGGGGTGACCGCGCCGAGGATGGTCGCCGGGTCAGCACCCAGCGCCACGCAGACCGGGTACGGTTTGTCCGGGTGCTTCTGGCACCATTCGCGGTAGTCCAGCGCACCGCCACGGTGGCTGAGCCAGCGCATGATCACCTTGTTGCGGCCGATCACCTGCTGGCGGTAGATGCCGAGGTTCTGCCGCTCCTTGTTCGGGCCCTTGGTGATGGTCAGGCCCCAGGTGATCAGCGGCGCCACGTCGCCCGGCCAGCAGTGCTGGATCGGCAGCTTGCCCAGGTCGACGTCGTCACCCTCCTCGATCACCTCATGGCAGGGTGCGTCCTTGACCACCTTGGGCGCCATGGAGATGACCTTCTTGAAGATCGGCAGCTTGCTCCAGGCATCCTTGAGGCCTTTCGGCGGCTCGGGCTCCTTGAGGAAGGCCAGCAACTTGCCGATCTCGCGCAGCTCGGACACATCCTCGGCGCCCATGCCCAGCGCCACGCGCTCGGGCGTGCCGAACAGGTTGCCGAGCACCGGCACGTCGAAGCCCGTGGGCTTTTCGAACAGCAGCGCCGGACCACCCTTGCGCAGGGTGCGGTCGCAGATTTCGGTCATTTCCAGAACGGGGGATACCGGGGTCTGGATGCGCTTGAGTTCGCCGCGCTTTTCCAGTTCACGGATGAAGTCGCGCAGGTCGCGATACTGCATGCAGGAGCCTCGTGTCGGGCTGGCTTGGGTCAGCCGTAAAGTTTAGCGCCGAAGTCGGGCTTTCAGAAGGCTTGAAAGCCTCCAGATACGACAAGGCCGGGTTTCCCCGGCCTCGTGGCACAGCGCAAGGTCTTACTTGCGCTTCATCGACAGGAAGAACTCGTCGTTGGTCTTCGTCGCTTTCAGCTTGTCGATGAGGAACTCGATGGCGGCGATCTCGTCCATCGGGTGCAGCAGCTTGCGCAGAATCCACATGCGCGACAGCTCTTCCTCACCGGTCAGCAACTCTTCACGACGGGTGCCCGACTTGTTGATATTGATCGCCGGGAAGGTGCGCTTCTCGGCCACGCGACGGTCGAGGATCAGCTCCATGTTGCCGGTGCCCTTGAATTCCTCGTAGATCACTTCGTCCATCTTCGAGCCGGTCTCGATCAGCGCGGTGGCGAGGATGGTCAGCGAGCCGCCTTCCTCGATGTTGCGCGCGGCACCGAAGAAGCGCTTCGGCTTCTCCAGGGCATGGGCGTCGACACCACCGGTCAGCACCTTGCCGGAGCTCGGGATCACGGTGTTGTAGGCACGTGCCAGACGGGTGATGGAGTCGAGCAGGATGACCACATCCTTCTTGTGCTCGACCAGGCGCTTGGCCTTCTCGATGACCATCTCGGCAACCTGCACGTGGCGGGTCGGCGGCTCGTCGAAGGTGGAGGCAACCACTTCGCCGCGCACGGTGCGCTGCATCTCGGTCACTTCTTCCGGACGCTCGTCGATCAGCAGGACGATCAGGTGCACTTCCGGGTTGTTGCGCGTGATGTTCGACGCGATGTTCTGCAGCATGATGGTCTTGCCCGCTTTCGGCGGGGCGACGATCAGGCCACGCTGGCCCTTGCCGATCGGTGCGCAGAGGTCGATCACACGGCCGGTGATGTCCTCGGTGGAGCCATTGCCGGCCTCCATGGTCAGGCGCTTGTTGGGGAACAGCGGCGTCAGGTTCTCGAAAAGAATCTTGCTCTTGGCGTTCTCCGGGCGGTCGAAGTTGATGCTGTCGACCTTGAGCAGGGCGAAGTAACGCTCGCCTTCTTTCGGCGGGCGGATCTTGCCGACGATGGTGTCACCGGTACGCAGGTTGAAGCGGCGGATCTGGCTGGGCGAGACGTAGATGTCGTCCGGGCCGGCCAGGTAGGAGGAGTCCGCGCTGCGCAGGAAGCCGAAACCGTCCTGGAGGATCTCCAGCACGCCGTCACCGGAAATTTCCTCGCCGCTTTTGGCATGCTTCTTCAGCAGGGCGAAGATGATGTCCTGTTTGCGCGAACGGGCCATGTTTTCCAGGCCCATCTGTTCGGCCATGTCCAGGAGTTCGGCAATCGGCTTTTGCTTGAGTTCGGTCAGATTCATAGGAATGACGTGATCATCGAGAGGGGAAGAAAGCTGTTAGCTTGAGAGGCCGCGCCGCAGAGAAGGCGACAGGATCGCGAACGAGTTCGTATAGGAATGAATCGGCGACGGCGTGCAGAGGGCTGCATAGAAAATGCAGCGAGGCCGAATTTAACACCACGAAAATACAGCGTCTACCCCAAAAAATGCAAAACCCCGCAAAAAGCGGGGTCTTCATCAGGCAGCGTGGGGTGGATGACGCTGATCTCATCCACCACCCTGCGACTCAGATGTTGCTGTCGAGGAACGCAGCCAGTTGCGACTTGGACAGGGCGCCGACCTTGGTCGCCTCGACGTTGCCGTTCTTGAACAGCATCAGGGTCGGGATACCGCGTACGCCGTACTTCGGCGGGGTTTCCTGGTTCTCGTCGATGTTGAGTTTGCACACCTTGAGTTTGCCCTGGTATTCCTTGGCGATCTCGTCCAGCACCGGTGCAATCATCTTGCACGGGCCGCACCACTCAGCCCAGTAGTCGACCAGAACCGGACCCTCAGCCTGGATGACGTCCTGGTCGAAGCTGGAGTCGCTGACGTTGGTGATGAATTCGCTCATGAGAGTCTCCGTATATTCGGAAGCAAAAAGTGGCGACATCATAGCCCGGCTTGAGTGTCACCGAAAGGCGCTGGCGATTGAGCCTTTCAATACCCCTATGGGGTACGCCTCAATCACCCAGGGTGGTGAAGGCGATGCCGGTGCGCAGCGCTGCGGCGCGAATGTGCTGCTGCATGGCCTTCTGCGCCGGCCCCGCAGCATGCCGGGCCAGGGCCTTGAGGATCTTGCGGTGTTCCTGCCAGGTTTCCATGGCCCGCTCGGGACGGATGAACGGCAGTTTCTGGCTTTCCAGGAAGATGTCCGCACTGGAGGTCACCAGGGCGAACATCGCCTGGTTGCCACTGGCGGCGAGAATGCGTCGGTGGAACTCGAAATCCAGCCGCGTCGCCTGCTCGAAATCCCCAGCACGCAGCGCCTGGCGCATCTGCTCGACGTTGTCTTCGAGGATGTCCAGCTCTTCTGCGGTCATCACGCCGGCCGCCAGCCCGCAGGCGAAACCCTCCAGGGCGAAGCGCAACTGGAAGGTGTCGGCCGCCGACACCTGCGCGGCAAAGGGCCAGACGAAACCACCCGCAGCCTCGACCTTCGGCGCCTCCTGGACGAACACGCCCTTGCCGGCCTGCACGCTGACCAGCCCCAGGGCGCTGAGCGACGACAGGGCCTCGCGCAACGAGGCGCGGCTGACGCCGAGGCGCTCGGCCAGGTCGCGCTGCGACGGCAACGCATCGCCGGGGCGATAGCCCTCCTCCTCGATCAGGCGACGAATCGCCTGCAGAGCGTACTCGGGTACCGCGCGAGGAGCAGAAGCATTCATGGCTGTTCGGGCCGGTCAGTCCAGTGGAGCCGCCTTTGTAAGGCCAGAGACCCACTTCAGGCAAGTGACGCCCCCTTGTGGAACAGGCCCGCGAAGGAACGCACCGAGATGGCACAGGATTGCATCTGACCAATCGGTCAATTACCGCAACTGTTCAGACCAGTAAGACCTTATCAACACTCGCCTGAGGCGATGCAAGCCGCTATTTCATTGAATCTGGCACAACCGATGCACTGCACGATCCCGTGCAAAACCCATCCGTTTTCATCCTTTCACTGGAGCACGACATGCGCAGAATCCATCGCAACCTGCTGGTCACCCTGTTCGCCGCCCTGACCCTCGGCGCCACCAGCGCCCACGCCGACGTACTCCAGGACATCGGCGCCGCCGGCACACTGAAAGTCGCAGTGCCGCAGGACTTCCCGCCATTCGGCTCGGTCGGCCCGGACCTGCAGCCGCGCGGCCTGGACATCGACACCGCACAGCTGCTGGCCGACAAGCTGGCGGTGAAACTCGAGCTGACCCCGGTCAACAGCACCAACCGCATTCCCTTCCTCACCACCGGCAAGGTCGACCTGGTGATTTCCAGCCTGGGCAAGAACGCCGAGCGCGAGGCCGTGATCGACTTCTCCTCGCCCTACGCGCCCTTCTACCTCGGCGTGTTCGGCCCGGAAGACGCCAGCATCGCCAGCCTCGATGACCTCGACGGCAAGACCATCAGCGTCACCCGTGGCTCGATCGAGGACATCGAGCTGAGCAACGTCGCCCCGAAAGGCGCCACCATCAAGCGCTTCGAGGACAACAACTCGACCATCGCCGCCTACCTGTCGGGCCAGGTCGACCTGATCGCCAGCGGCAACGTGGTGATGGTGGCCATCTCCGAGAAGAACCCCAAGCGCGTGCCGAGCATGAAGCTCAAGCTCAAGGACTCGCCGGTGTACGTCGGGGTGAACAAGAACCAGGCCGCGCTGCTGGACAAGGTCAACGCCATCATCGCCGCCGCCAAGGCCGACGGCAGCCTCGACGCGATCAGCCAGAAGTGGCTGAAGCAACCGCTGCCGGCTGACCTCTGAGCCGCGCGGGAGCCGAGCCATGGCGTACCAGTTCGACTTCGCCGCCGTCCTGCAGCACAGCGACCTGCTGCTGCAGGGCGCGGCCTTCACCCTCGGCCTGACCGCGATCGGCACCCTGCTGGGTGTCGGCCTCGGTATCGTCGGGGCCATACTGCGCGCCTGGCGCATCCGCCCGTTCGAGCGCATCTTCGGCGTCTATGTGGAGCTGATCCGCAACACGCCATTCATCGTCCAGCTGTTCTTCATCTTCTTCGGCCTGCCTTCGCTCGGCGTACGCCTGAGCGAGTGGGAGGCCGCTGTGCTGGCGATGGTGATCAACCTCGGCGCCTATTCCACGGAGATCATCCGTGCCGGCATCCAGGCCATTCCGGCCGGGCAGCTGGAAGCCGCCGCCGCGCTGGCCATGAGCCGCTTCGAGACCTTCCGCCACGTGGTGCTGCGCCCGGCCCTGGGCAAGGTGTGGCCGGCGCTGTCGAGCCAGATCATCATCGTCATGCTGGGTTCGGCGGTGTGTTCGCAGATTTCCACCGAGGAGCTGTCGTTCGCCGCCAACTTCATCCAGTCGCGCAACTTCCGCGCCTTCGAGACCTACCTGCTGACCACCGCGCTGTACCTGCTCATGGCCATCCTGATCCGCCAGCTGCTGGCCTGGGTCGGCCGTCGTTTCATCATGGGAGCCCGCTGATGGACTTCACCCTCTGGGACATCCTGCGCAACCTGCTCACCGGCCTGCAATGGACGCTGCTGCTGTCGCTGGTGGCCTTCGTCTGCGGCGGCATCGCCGGCCTGCTGGTCCTGCTGGCACGCCTGTCGCCGCTGTCTGCGCCACGCATCCTGGCCCGTGGCTACATCGAGCTGTTTCAGGGCACGCCGCTGCTGATGCAGCTGTTCCTGGTGTTCTTCGGCATCGCCTTGCTCGGCATCGACGTATCGCCCTGGCTGGCAGCCGCCACGGCCCTGACCCTGTTCACCAGCGCCTTCCTCGCCGAGATCTGGCGCGGCTGCGTCGAATCGATCGGCCGAGGTCAGTGGGAGGCCGCCGAGAGCCTGGCCATGAGTCGCCTGGAAACCCTGCGCCACGTGGTCCTGCCGCAGGCACTGCGCATTGCCGTGGCGCCCACCGTCGGTTTCTCGGTGCAGGTGGTCAAGGGCACTGCGGTGACCTCGATCATCGGTTTCACCGAGCTGACCAAGACCGGCAGCATGCTGGCCAACGCCACGTTCGAGCCCTTCATGGTCTACGGCTTCGTCGCCCTCGGTTACTTCCTGCTCTGCTACCCGCTGTCCCTCGCTGCATACCGCCTGGAAAGGAGGCTCAATGTCACTGCTTAACGTCACCGCGCTGCACAAGTACTACGGCGACAACCATGTACTCAAGGGCATCGACCTCAGGGTGGAGGAAGGCGAAGTGGTCGCCATCATCGGCCGCAGCGGTTCGGGCAAGAGCACCTTCCTGCGCACCCTGAACGGCCTGGAGTCGATCAACGACGGCGTGATCGAAGTGGACGGCGAGTACATCGACGCCGCCCGCGCCGACCTGCGCAGCCTGCGGCAGAAGGTCGGCATGGTGTTCCAGCAGTTCAACCTGTTCCCGCACCTGACCGTCGGCGAGAACGTCATGCTCGCACCGCAGGTGGTGAAGAAGACCTCGCGCGCCGATGCAGAGGCCGTCGCCCGGCAGATGCTCGAACGCGTCGGCCTGGCCGAGAAGTTCGACGCCTACCCCGAGCGCCTCTCCGGCGGCCAGCAGCAGCGCGTGGCCATCGCCCGCGCACTGGCCATGTCGCCCAAGGTACTGCTGTGCGACGAGATCACCTCGGCGCTCGACCCCGAGCTGGTCAACGAGGTGCTGGCGGTGGTCAAACAACTGGCCAGCGAAGGCATGACCCTGATCATGGTCACCCACGAGATGCGCTTCGCCCGCGAAGTGGGCGACAAGCTGGTGTTCATGCACCAGGGCAAGGTGCACGAGATCGGCGACCCCAAGGCGCTGTTCGCCGCGCCGCACACCGAGGAACTGCGCAACTTCATCGGCTCGGTGAACCTGTGAACGCCATGCCGCCCCTGCCGCTGCACATCGAGCCGCTGACCCGCGAGGCCTTCGCCCCGTTCGGCGAGGTGATCGAGACCGCCGGTGCCCGCTCCTTTCCGATCAACGCCGGGACCACCACCCGCTATCACGACCTGGCCCGGGTGGAACTGGCCGGCGAGGCGCCGCGCACCCTGGTCAACCTGTTCGAGGGCCAGGCTTGGCATGCGCCCATCGCGATTCGCATGCTCGAACGACACCCCCTGGGCAGCCAGGCGTTCTACCCGGTGGATGGCGGACGCATGCTGATCGTCGTCGCCCCGCCTGGCGAACTGGACGAGTCGCGCATCCGTGCCTTCGTCAGCGCAGCGGATCAAGGCATCAACTACGCCCGTGGCACCTGGCACCACCCGCTGCTGAGCCTGCAACGCCCCGCTCGCTTCCTCGTGGTGGATCGCGGCGGCAATGGCCACAACTGCGAAGAGCGGATGCTCGAACGACCGCTGCAAGCCCTGCTCTGAGCGGCCGGGGACATCGCACGGCGCCACCTGCGCGGGCACAGGTGCTGCGCCCTGGATACTCCGGGGCGTAAGGCACCTGTGATTTCGTGACCGGGGTTCCAGGTCACGTCACTCCGTCGCAATCCCCGCTGGAGGACCTTGCCGTCGCGGCGGATTTGCCACAGGCTAGCGCTCGGACGCAGCCCTCCGGCGAGCCGCGACTGGCTTGCCTCGTGCCTGCGCACAGGGTCTGCTGAGCAGCAGGAAGCAACATGACGGCTCAGGGCGGCTTGCCGCACGACTCAGCCGCGCCATCCCAACAAGGAGCATCAGATGGTTTCTCTCCGTTCAGTCCCGGCCGTGATCGGCATGCTGCTGTTGAGCACCGGCGCTTGCGCCGAGACAGGCAGCGAAGGCAGCACAATCAAGGAGTCGGCCAAGGCGGCGGTGTCCTCGGCGATATCGGCCGGGAAGAACCTGCTGGGCGGCATCACCGAAGGCGTGATCGATGGCCGCGAGTCGGCCCAGGGCGCCGATGGCGCACAGGTCATCTCCAACCACGAGCAGATGGCGGACATCGTCCAGGTCGACGTGCTGAAAACGCAGCCGGACGGCGACAACCTGCGCGTCACGCTCGGCCTGAAGAATACTTCCGCCACGCAACTGCGCCTGATCAATCTGACGCAGACCGGCGCGCTCCTGGCGATCGACGCCGATGGCTACGCCAACCCGCTGCTGCCAGGGCTGCAGAATCCGGACGAAATCACCGTTCCGGCGAACGCAGGCGTACGCCAGGTCTTCATCTTCGCCGGGCCGATGGACAGCGGCGTGTCGGTGCGGCTCTGGGGCCAGGACTACCCCGTTCACTGATCCGCCAGCCGGCATGAGCAGCGGATCGGCCATTCTGCGACATCCGTATGCGTTGGCTCATCCGCTCAGTCGTGGCAGGATGGCGCGGAAATCGAACGAGATGCCGCCATCATGCCCCAAGCCCCTGCCGAGAGTTTCCCCCTGATCGCCGCCATCGACCTGGGCTCGAACAGTTTCCATATGGTGCTGGCCAAGGCCGACAATCACGAGATCCGCATCCTCGAGCGGCTTGGCGACAAGGTACAGCTGGCGGCAGGCCTGGACGACGAACGCCAGCTCAGTGAAGAAGCCATGCAGCGCGGCCTCGACTGCCTGCGCCGCTTCGCCCAGTTCACCACCAGCCTGCCGGAAGGCGCGGTGCGCGTGGTCGGCACCAATGCCCTGCGTGAAGCACGCAACCGGGCGGTGTTCATCCGCCGTGCCGAGGAGATTCTCGGCCACCAGGTCGAGGTCATTTCTGGGCGCGAGGAAGCGCGCCTGATCTACCTGGGTGTGTCCCACAGCATCGCCGACACACCGGGCAAGCGCCTGGTCGCCGATATCGGTGGCGGCAGCACCGAATTCATCATCGGCCAGCGCTTCGAGCCACTGCTGCGTGAAAGCCTGCAGATGGGCTGCGTCAGCTTCACCCAGCGCTACTTCAAGGACGGCAAGATCACCCCGGCGCGCTACGCCCAGGCCTACACCGCTGCGCGCCTGGAGCTGATGGGCATCGAGCAGGGCCTGCGCCGCCTCGGCTGGGAGGACGCCGTGGGCGCTTCCGGCACCATCAAGGCCATCGGCCTGGCGACCAAGGCGGCCGGCCTGGGCAGTGGCGAAGTCACGCTCGAAGGCCTGGCCTGGCTCAAGCGCAAGCTGTTCAAGCTCGGCGAGGTGGAGAAGATCGACCTCGACGGCATCAAGCCGGATCGCCGCGGCATCTTCCCGGCCGGCCTGGCGATTCTCGAAGCCATCTTCGACGCCTGCGACATCCAGCGCATGACCCACTCCGAGGGCGCCCTGCGCGAAGGCGTGCTGTACGACCTGCTTGGCCGCCATCAGCACGAGGATGTACGCGAACGCACCCTGTCGGCCTTCATGGAGCGCTACCACGTCGACGTCGACCAGGCCGCACGGGTCGAGAGCAAGGCGCTCTCGGCGCTGGACAAGGTGGCCAGCGACTGGGGCCTGACCGACGACTGGCACCGCGAGCTGCTGAGCTGGGGCGCCAAGGTGCACGAGGTGGGCCTGGACATCGCCCACTACCAGTACCACAAGCACGGCGCCTACCTGATCGAACACTCCGACCTGGCCGGCTTCTCGCGCCAGGACCAGCAGATGCTGGCACTGCTGGTACGCGGCCACCGCCGCAACATCCCCAAGGACAAGTTCGCCGACTTCGGCGAGGAAGGCGTGCAGCTGATGCGCCTGTGCGTGCTGCTGCGTTTCGCCATTCTCTTCCACCACATCCGGGGCTCCCAGAGCATGCCCGAGGTGCAGTTCAAGATCGGCGACAACAGCCTGGAAATTCATTTCCCCGACGGCTGGCTGGCGGCCAACCCGCTGACCCAGGCCGACTTCGAGGCCGAGGCCGAGTGGCTCAAGCGCATCGACCTGGCGCTGAGCGTGCGCTGACCCTACCCGACCTCGACAGGGCGGCGGCCCCCTGCCAGCGTTGCCTGGCGGGTTGCACCCGCCCTACGGCTGCAGCGCGAAGTCCAGCACCTGCACGCTGCTGACGAAGGCATTGCCGGCATGGTCGCGCCCCGGGGCCACCAGCAGCTCGTTGGGCAGGCCCAGCGCATTCAGGCGCTGATGGAATTCACGCGTGTTGTCCACCATGCGCCGTTCGGCCAGGTGCCGTTGCCGCGCATCCTTGAGCTGTGCACCGGCCGCAGGTTGTTCGCCACCTCCGACGCTGAGCAGCAGGCGCACCTGCGGTCGCTGCTCCTGCCCTGCGTGGGCCTGCAGCAGGTCGAAGGCATAGCGCCGGTTCCACCACAGTGACGGACTGGAGGCGAAATAGCGCTGGAACGCCTGCGGACGGCTGAGCATCGTGTAGAGGGTGAACAGGCCGCCGTAGGAGTGGCCGAACAGCGTCTGCCGCTGCGGGTCGACCTTGTAGCGCGTGGCGACCAGTGGTTTGACCTCATCCTCGAGAAAGTCGAGGAAGCGCTCGGCGCCGCCCTGCCGGGTGGCCAGCCGATCACCGGTGTCGCGCATGTCCGGCGCGGGCGGCGTGTAGTCCTCGGCGCGCGCCGGTACATCGAAAGGCGCATCGCCCGGGTAGCCGATGCCCACCACCAGCACGGCCTCGCGACCGTCGCGGGAGGCATGCGGCTGATACATCAGCGCCTGCTGCGACAGCAGCGGGAAGAACAGGTTGGCATCGAGCACATAGACCACCGGGTAGCCCTGTGGCGGCGCCTCGCCCTGCGGCCGGGACAGGTACAGGCGATAGGTGCGCCCGGTATGCCGGGACTGCAGCTCGCGCATTTCCGCCTGCGCCAGCGTCGCCGGCTGCCAGGGCTCGGCCTGCAGCGCAGGAGAGGACAGCAGCGCCAGCAGGCAGAGGACGACGCTAGCCCTCATCGGCGATGTCCTCGCTCCAGGTGATGCTCAGGTTTTCCCGGCGGGCGAAACGCACCAGGTGATCGTCGAGCACGAAGCGGATGCGTGCAGCAGCCTCGTCGTCGTCGGCCTGGCAGTCGAAGCGTAGGCTGTCCGCATCGGCCTGCATCAGGCAGCGCCCGAACGGGAAACGTGCATCGGCGCTGCGCTCATCGAACTCCACGGCGATCTTGTGGCGAAAGTGCTTGCACAGCTTGGTCATGTACAGCGAGGCAGAGGCGGTAACCGCGGCGCCTTGGAATCGGATCATGCAGGAAGGCTCATCAGGTGGCGGCGGGTGGACCCGCTGTTATCGGGATTGGAGAGTGGATGGCGCGCTTGCCATCCACCACCGCGTACATTAAACGGTGGACGGGTGAAGCGTCGTCCACCCTACGTGAGACCACGTGTTGCAACCGTGGGGGGATGACGCTCTTTTCATCCACCACCGCGTATACCGAACGGTGGACGGGTGAAGCGTCGACCACCGTACGTGAGCTCACGTGTTGCAACCGTAGGGTGGATGACGCTCTTCTCATCCACCATCGCGTACAGCAAACGGTGGACGGGTGAAGCG
>NZ_SUKD01000038.1:0-48699 GCF_013357275.1 Pseudomonas sp. BMW13
GCAGCGGTAGTTCAGTCGGTTAGAATACCGGCCTGTCACGCCGGGGGTCGCGGGTTCGAGTCCCGTCCGCTGCGCCATATGCGAAACCCGTCGATCGCCAGATCGACGGGTTTTTTATTGCCTGCGCTCCGGCGTTGCCGTCCTGCGGCGTTTCGTCATCTTGTCTTCATGCTGACAACGTAGCTTGCTAACGAAAGACGCAACGACCCAGGAGAACGGGCAATGGATGACTATCAGGAAGAACTGCTCGAGCGTGACGGCTTCGATCAGGACGTGATCGACGTGGACGACGACGCCACGGAGCTCTGAGCTTCGCTATCGGCCCGGCGCTGTGCGCGGCGATAGTCGCCGGGCGTCTGTCCGAGCCAGCGCTTGAAGGCGCGCTGGAAGGCTTCGGCCGAGGCGAAACCGAGCAGGTAGGCGATTTCACCGAAGGCCAGTTCGGTATCGCGGATATAGGCTGTCGCCAGGTCGCGGCGGGTGTCATTGACGATGGCGCGAAACTGCGTGCCTTCCTCGGCCAGCTTGCGGCGCAATGTCCAGCTGGGCAGTTGCAGGTTGCGCGCGACTTCCTCCAGGTCCGGCTCGTGCCCGTGCAGCATGGGGCCGAGCAACTGGATGACCCGTTCACGCAGGCTGCGCGTGCGGGTCAGCTGATCCAGTTCGCGCTCGCACAGTTCCAGCAGGTGCCGCCAGGTGCCGGGGCAGTGCTGCGGGTTGCGCAGCGCCAGGGTGTCGCTGCTCAGGCGCAGGCGGTTGGCACTGGCCGCGAATTCCACCGGGCAGCCGAACAGGCTCTCGTAGCGCTCGCCGTATGCCGGCAGCGGAAACTCGATCTCGACTTTTTCCAGGGCAATGCTGCGACCGACCACTTGCCCCAGGTTCTGTTGCCAGCCCGCCAGTACCGAGTCCACCACGAAGCGGTTGTAGGTGTTGTACGGACTGATGGAGTAGAAGTGCAGCCAGGCACCACGGGCATCCTCGCTGAAGCCCGAGCGCCCGCGGTAGTTGGCGGCGTACAGCGGCTCGAAGCGGGTCAGGGTGCGTGCCGCTTCGCGCAGGTCGGGCGCCTGCATGGCGCAGACACCGGCCAGGCCGACCTGGCCGAGGCGGCTGTGGCGGCCCATGTCCAGACCCAGTGCGGGGTTGTTGCACAGGGCGATGGCGCTGTGGCCCAGGCGCATGAAGCGGGGGATCGACAGGCGTGCACGCGGCTCGCTCAGGCGTGCGGCATCCAGGCCGAACTGTTCGAGCAGGGGCTCGGGAGCCTGGCCCTGCTCGCGCAGGGCTTCGGCCAGGGCCTGGGTGAAGCCGACGGACAGGTCGCCGAGGCGTACGCGTGAAGTTTTCATAACCACAGGTTGACCAGTTGTGCACCGCTGGTGCTCGCGCCCAGGGCGCTCGTCCCGGCGCGGAATGCCAGTGCCGGCGGTTGCCCCTGATGCTCCCAGAGTCGTCCGCGCAGATGGACCTGCATGCCGGCATGGATGCCGCTGCGCAGCAGCTGTTCATGCAGCAGGGTGGCATCTGCGGCGGCCTGCAGGTCGCTGGGCATGGCCAGCAGGTCGAGCCGGCTGGCAGCCAGTGTCCGTGCGTCCGCCAGGCGGGCTAGGTCGCCGCCCAGCAGCACGCCGAGTCGGCCGGCTGGGGTGTCCAGGACCTGCAGGGCAGTGGCCGTGGTCGTTGTGCTGGCTTCGGCATCGTAAGCATGCCGCTGGGGTTGTCCCAGGGGCTTGCCGGCGCGGTCGAACACCAGGCTGACGTTGTACAGCGGGCCGCGCCCGACCTGCAGGCGGCCGTGTTCCACGCGTGGCTCCGGCAGGACGATGGAGCCTGCCACCAGGGTGATGCCGTAGTCGCGCGCCAGGTCGCCGAACAGCTGCTGGTAGTCGTGCGCCATCGATTGCGCCTTGGTGCGCAGCAGCGCATCGCTCACGCGCGACGGGGCCTGGGCGGCGAACAGGGCGCCGAGAAAGTCCAGCGGGTTGCTGGCCGCCAGCCAATGCAGGGCCTGGCGCTGTCCGGGGGCGTGATAGAGCTCGTCCTTCTCGCCCACGGCCAGCAGCCAGGTGCCGATGTGTTCGGGCAGCACGACCACCGTGCGCGCATTGAGCATACCGCGCTCGCGTGCATGGTCCAGGTAGGCGGCCAGCTTCAGGCGCAGGCGCGACAGGCTCTGATAGTCACCGGCGAACAGTTCCGGCTGGATGCCCAGCAGGTTGCCGCGAGCGCCGGGTTGGCCGAGGTCGAGTGCGACCTGGCTGCGCAGGTCGGACAGGTAATGGCTGACAGGGCGTTGCTGGCACCAGCGGGCGTAGCTGCCGAGGCCGGCCAGCAGCGTGAGCGCCAGCGCGAGGATGATCAATGGACGCATGCAGGTTCTTTCGACTGGGTTGTGTTGCAGGTTAGGTCGATCGCGCCGGGCTGCCAAGGCCAATTGCAAGTTTTGATCATTATCTTGTCAGTTTTGATCATTGAGCATGCCTGGCCGCCTCTTTATCGTCTGGCTCCATAACCGACCGCGTGCCCATGAGACCGCGGCAACCCGTGAACTGCACCGCGATGTGGAGATTTCCATGACTGCTCGTTACCCGAACCTGCTGGCCCCGCTCGATCTCGGCTTCACCACCTTGAAGAACCGTACCCTGATGGGCTCCATGCACACTGGCCTGGAGGAGAAGCCGGGCGGTTTCGAGCGCATGGCGGCCTACTTCGCCGAGCGCGCCCGTGGCGGTGTCGGCCTGATGGTCACCGGCGGCATCGGCCCGAACGAGGAGGGTGGCGTCTATGCGGGCGCAGCCAAGCTGAGCACGCCGGAAGAGGCCGACAAGCACAAGGTCGTGACCCAGGCCGTGCACGAAGCCGGTGGCAAGATCTGCATGCAGATCCTGCATGCCGGGCGCTACGCCTACAGCCCGAAGTCCGTGGCGCCGAGCGCCATCCAGGCGCCGATCAACCCGTTCAAGCCGCGCGAGCTGGACGAGGAGGGGATCGAGAAGCAGATCGCCGATTTCGTCAATTGTGCCGCGCTGGCGCAGCAGGCGGGCTACGACGGTGTCGAGGTGATGGGCTCGGAAGGCTACTTCATCAACCAGTTCCTGGTCGCCCACACCAACCATCGCACTGATCGCTGGGGCGGCAGCTTCGAGAACCGCATGCGTCTGCCGGTGGAGATCGTCCGCCGTGTGCGCGAGGCGGTGGGCAGCGACTTCATCATCATCTATCGCCTGTCGATGCTCGACCTGGTCGAAGGGGGCAGCACCTGGGACGAGATCGTCCTGCTGGCCAAGGCCATCGAGCAGGCTGGCGCCACCCTCATCAACACCGGTATCGGCTGGCACGAGGCGCGCATCCCGACCATCGCCACCAAGGTGCCGCGCGCGGCCTTCACCAAGGTCACCGCCAAGCTCAAGGGCGAGGTGTCGATCCCGCTGATCACCACCAACCGTATCAATACCCCGGAAGTGGCCGAGCAGGTGCTGGCCGAGGGCGACGCCGACATGGTGTCGATGGCGCGCCCGTTCCTGGCCGACCCGGATTTCGTCAACAAGGCCGCCGAAGGCCGTGCGGACGAGATCAACACCTGCATCGGCTGCAACCAGGCCTGCCTGGATCACACCTTCGGCGGCAAGCTGACCAGCTGCCTGGTCAACCCGCGTGCCTGCCACGAGACCGAGCTGAACTACATCCCCACGACCACGGTGAAGAAGATCGCCGTGGTGGGCGCCGGCCCTGCCGGGTTGGCGGCTTCCACCGTCGCTGCCGAGCGCGGTCACGCGGTGACCCTGTTCGACGCGGCCGGCGAGATCGGCGGTCAGTTCAACGTGGCCAAGCGCGTGCCGGGCAAGGAAGAGTTCTTCGAGACCCTGCGTTACTTCAAGCGCAAGCTGGAAACCACCGGTGTCGACGTGCGCCTGAATACCCGCGTATCGGTGGATGACCTGGTCGCCGGCGGCTTCGACGACATCATCCTGGCCACCGGCATCGCGCCGCGCACCCCGGAGATTCCAGGCATCGATCACCCCAAGGTGATCGGCTACCTGGACGCGATCCTCGAGCGCAAGCCGGTCGGCCAGAAGGTCGCGGTGATCGGCGCCGGCGGTATCGGTTTCGATGTCTCCGAGTTCATCACGCACCAGGGTACGGCCACCAGCCTCGACCGCGAAGCGTTCTGGAAGGAGTGGGGCATCGACACCGCGCTCGAGGCGCGTGGTGGCGTGGCGGGCATCGAGGCGCATCCGCACCCGGCTGCGCGTCAGGTGTTCCTGTTGCAGCGCAAGAAGTCCAAGGTCGGCGATGGCCTGGGCAAGACCACCGGCTGGATTCACCGCACCGGCCTGAAGAACAAGAACGTGCAGATGCTCAACAGCGTCGAGTACGTGCGCATCGACGATGCCGGTCTGTATATCCGCATCGCCGCTGGCGAGGAACAGGTGCTGCCGGTCGACACCGTCATCGTCTGCGCCGGTCAGGACCCGCTGCGTGAGCTGCAGGACGGTCTGCAGCATGCCGGTCAGCGCGTGCACCTGGTCGGTGGCGCGGACGTCGCCGCCGAGCTGGATGCCAAGCGGGCCATCAACCAGGGTTCGCGCCTGGCGGCCGAACTCTGATCGAAACAGCGCCCCGCCTCCAGCGGGGCGTTTGCTATCCGGCTTGAAAACAACAAGGAGAAGCCGATGTCTCTCGCCGCCCAACTGCATCCTGCTGCCGCCGCCAGCCTCGAACGCTGGCACCAGTTCGTCGCCGCCAAGGACCTGAGTGCCTTGCCCGAACTGCTGCACCCGCAGGCCGTGTTTCGTTCGCCCATGGCGCATACCCCCTATCCGGGCGCGCAGGCGGTCAACCTGATTCTCAACACCGTGCTCAAGGTCTTCGAAGACTTCACCTACCACCGTGAACTGGCCACCGCAGACGGCCTCAGCGTCGTGCTGGAGTTCTCTGCGCGGGTCGGCGAGCGTGATCTGAAGGGCATCGACATGATTCGTTTCGACGAGTCGGGGCAGATCGTCGAGTTCGAGGTGATGATTCGCCCGATGAGCGGGCTGCAGGCCCTCGGCGCGGAAATGGCGCAACGCCTGGCGCCTTTTCTCGCGGCAGCCAAGCGCTGACAGGCGCTGAACGGCGCCCGGCCCTCGACCGGACCAGGGCGCCGCAGGGTTGCCTGAGAGCGCCGCCTCAGGATAGAAACGGCTCGGCACTGGCAGCCATCCGTCGATCGAAGGCGCTGGCCTGACTGGCCGATGTGCGTGCGGCGGTCGCCGCCTGCAGCGCAATCCCGTCACATTTTCGCGCCGCCGGTGCTTCCTCCGGCGTTGTTGGCAGAGTGAGTGCCAACCCAGTCACATTGCTGGGGTTGGCTTTTCCCCTAGACTTGTCTGAACTGTCAGGGATGATATCTGTACCGGAGCACGCGAGGCTTCGGCATTTGATCGTGCGCGCGTATCCCGTTGGTTCAGAGGGCCCTCAATGAGCATGCAGAACAAGCCGCAGATGGTGGAAGCCGTGATGTTCTTCAGTGAACGCGGTATCTGCAAACAGATGATGTTCCCTGAATTCGAGGCGTTGCTCGACGGCGTGGTCAACATGCCCGAGTTCGCCGACGAACAGATGCGCGCCGTGTTCGTGGTGATCAACCCGCGCCTGCTGGTCAGGGCTGCGGTGTTCTTCTTTCTCGACTTCGATGATGATGGCCGTCCTGACAAGGGCTGGAACATTCCGCTGCAGCACCTGGCCGAACGCGCTGGGCGTGGTCCCGATCTGGGTGCGGGGCCGATTCGTCTCGCCTGCCGCAGCCAGTGCCCGGTGTCCTGGCACCAGATGCACCTGTGGGACCCCAATCTGGCACCGACGCAGAACGATCTGGTGACGCTGCGCGATGCGGTCAAGCGCAATCAGCTCGGGTTGCTGGTCGAGGACGACAGCGCTCAGGCGGTGGTCGCCGAGCGCCTGCAGGTGGCCTCCGAAGACAAGTGGTATGCGCCCGACCCTGCCAAGGAAGTGTCCGAGCAGCTGGCGCAGAAAATGGATCAGGAACACCGTGCCAAGACTGCGCAGCTGATCCAGCAGCAGCGCCTGCGTATCACCAGCCTGACCCAGCAGCACGAAGAGGAGCTGGCCAAGTTCAAGTTGGCCAGCGAGGAACAGAGCAACAATCTGCAGGCGCAGATCCATGGGCTGCATCAGGCGGTGCGCCAGCAGCAGGAACTCAATGCCAACCTCAAGGCGCAACTGGCGGCGCAGGCGGAAAGCTTCCAGAGCAGCCGTGAGGAGATGACCCAGCAACTGCGGGCGCTGGAGCGTCATGGGCGCACCGAGGGCGATATCCTGCGTGCCCAGTTCGAAGGCGAGATGCGGGCGAAGGTGGCTGCGGCCGTGGCCGAGGCCAAGGAGCAGATCGCCATTCGTGACGTGGAACTGGCCTATCGCAACGAGCTGGATGCCCAGTTGCAGGCGGAGATCGAGCGCCTCAAGCGAGAGCGCAACGAGTTCGCCAGCCAGGGCGGCGATCAGGTGCTGGAGCGCCTGGCCAAGCTCGGCGTGGTGTTCGTGGTCTACCATCCCGGCGCCGGCCACCTGACCATTCCCCTGCAGGATGTCGCCCGCTACCAGGACAACCCCATGGCCTACGCTGCCGCCAAGTGCTTCGTGTCCGAGGAGCAGTATCGCCATTGGCTGGGGCACTATCAGCAACCCTCCTGCGAGGCGAGCCTGCCCAGTGGCGAGCGTTGCGCCATTCCCATCGACCGCATCGACACGCCGAGCCGCTTCGTGCTGGGCGAATCCAACTGCTGCTCGCGGCACAAGGCGAGCAGCCGCCTGCGTACCGTCGGCTGACCTTGGCGATACGCGTTCCCGACTGGCGCCCACAGGCGCCCCTGCAACGCATTCATCTCGACTGGCTCGATGCCGCTGGCGTCGAGCTGGCCTGCCTGCGCCTGGACCTCATCGACCCGCTGCTGTCCGGCAACAAGTGGTTCAAGCTCGCGCCCTACCTGCAGCAGGCCGCCGCTGACGGCGCGCAGGGCCTGATCAGCCTCGGTGGCGCCCATTCCAATCACCTGCATGCCCTGGCGGCGGCGGGCCAGCGCTTCGGTTTCGCCACGGTTGGCCTGTTACGCGGCGAAGCGCAACGCACGCCGACGGTGGATGATCTGCAGACGCTGGGCATGCAGTTGCACTGGCTGGGTTACGGCGGCTACCGCGCACGCCACCAGGCCGATTTCTGGCAGCCGTGGCTGGCGCGCTACCCGGGGTTCCAGGCGGTTGGCGAGGGCGGCCTGGGGCTGCCGGGCGCCGAAGGTTGCCGCGGCCTGGTGGCGATGGCGCAAGCGCAGCTGGCGGATCTCGATTGGCCGGACTTCGATGCCTGGTGGCTGGCCGCCGGGACCGGTACCACGCTGGCGGGCCTGCTGCTCGGTGATAGCCGCCGCTCCGTGTTCGGCGCATTGGCGGTGCCTGCCAGCCATGGCGTGGCTGCCCAGGTCGCCGAGTTGCTGGGGCTGGCGGGCGTCAGTGGCGGGCGCCAGCAGTTCATCGATGCCGCGCGCGGCGGCTTTGCGCGTTTCGATCAGGCGTTGCGTCAGTTCATTCTGGAGACCGAGCAGGCCGCCGGCCTGCCGCTGGATCCGCTGTATACCGGCAAGGCGCTGATGGCCTTGCGTGATTTTTGCGCGAACGGGCAACTTGTGCGCGGCACGCGGCTGATCTTCATTCATACTGGCGGCCTGCAGGGGCGCCGAGCCCTGATGGGCAGCAACACCGACTACACTCAGGGCTGACCAGCGGAGCCTGGATTACTTCATGAGCGAACCCCTTACTCCCGAGCAACTGCGCAGCCTGACGCCCCTCAATGTGCTGTCCGAGCAGCAGTGGCGCGAGTTGCGCAGCCAGCTGGTGCCTCAGCCACTGCTGGCCGGCCAGCCGTTGTTTCGCCTGGGCGACCAGGCGCGGCTGACCTGCTACCTGCTGGCGGGGGAGCTGCAGCTGCAGGATGCCGAGGGGCATGTCCAGTCCGTGAGCGCCGGCAGCGAGGTCAGCTGTCATCCCCTGTCACCCAGTCTGCCGCGTCTGCACGAGGCCCGGGCGCTGACGGATGCCAGTGTGCTGATGATCGACAGCGCCACGCTGGACCGTCTGCTGACCTGGCGCCTGGCCTACCAGGACCTGCTGCTGGCCTTGCAGCAGCGCGGGGCCGATATCGATTGGCTGGAGCGCCTGCTGGAGAACCCGTTGTTCGCCAAGGTGCCGCCGGCCAACGTGCAGAGCATGCTTGCCCGTCTGCAACGGGTCGAGTTCGAGGCGGGTAGCCAGGTGCTGCAGGAAGGCGCGGCCGGGGACTGCTGCTTCTTCCTGGAAAGCGGCCGTGCCGAAGTGATCCGCAGCGCCGGCAGCGATCGTCAGGTGCTGGCGGAGCTGGACGTCGGTGCCTGCTTCGGCGAGGAAGCGCTGCTGGCCGACCGGCCGCGCAATGCCACGGTGACCATGGTCGAGCGCGGCAGCGTGCTGCGGCTGGATCGCCAGGATTTCTTCGCCCTGCTCAAGGCGCCGGTCGTCGCCGAGGTGTCGCTGGGCGAGGCGTCGCGCCTGCTCAGCCATGGCGCGCAATGGCTGGACGTGCGCCTGCTGGAAGAGTACGAGAAGGCTCATGCGCCGCAGGCCCTGCACATGCCGCTGCAGCTGTTGCGGCTGAAGGCGCGCCTGCTGGACAAGTCGCGCACCTACCTGTGCTACTGCGACAGCGGCAAGCGCAGCAGCAGCGCGGTGTTCCTGCTCTCGCAGCTCGGTTACAGCGTCTACGCCCTGCGTGACGGGCTGGATGCCTTGCCGGCCGTGCAGCGTGCCGCGTTGCTGTGCGAGAGCGGTTCGGGCTATCTGGCGCGTTCCGGCGGGCGTACCGAGCGCAGCCGCTGAGCGGGGCCACATCCGACTTGCTGCGCCCTCAGGTTGGCCATTGATCGCTGACCAGGAAGAGCCGCTCGACCTCTCGCCAGTCACCGGCCTGATCCTCTTCCAGTCGCACCAGCAGCTGGGAGCGGGAGGACAGGCCCTCCAGCCAGTGCGCGAACGTCTCGCGTGACCAACGTTCCTCGCCGTCAATCAGCGCCGGCGCCAGCCAGGACAGGCGTGGCAGGGGTTGCCAGTGCGCCTGCGCTTGCCGGGCGGAGAATGCTGCCCAGTCACGTTGCCGCAGCCAGTGCCCTCGCCAGTGCGCCGGTAAGGCGCCGCGCGGTGAATCGCAGCCGGTCGGCCAGGGGTAGAACAGGTAGCCGGCGAGCCAGAAGGACGATCGGGTGTCGCTCAGGCGCAGCTCGTTGAGGTCGCCACGCGCCTCGCGCCGGGACGACAGCGGCAGTTGATGCTGGGCGAGATGATTCAGTTTCAAATCGAGCCGGTCGTGGCTGCCGGGGCCGAGCCAGAGGCCGGCATCGTTGCCGTCGCCCGCCAGCGGGCCCAGGTAGAACTTCACCGCCAGCTCCAGATGGTGCTCGCCTTCGGCGTCGCGCAGCAGCAGGTCCAGTTCGCCCAGGGTCTGGCCGTTCTGGCGTATCGGCAGGTTGGCCGCGACCACCTCGACGTCGTCGGCGGCGTGCAGGGCGAATTGCCACAGGCGTTCGTAGTACAGGCCGAGGCGCCTGGCCGGTTTCGCCAGCAGCCAGGCATGCAGCGCATCCGGGGCGCTGTCCAGCCCGCTCAGCCAGTTCTCGAGCAACTCCGGGGTATGGCGCCATGCGCTGGCCTGCAGCGGGTGGCGCTGGGGTTTCGTGGTCTGCCCCAGCAAGGGGGGCGAGAGCAGGGTCCAGGCGAGGTCGCGCACCGCCGGGGTGCGCAGTCTCTGCAGCAGAGCGTGCAGCAAGTCGTGAGCGGTCATGGGCAGAGCATAGCCCCGGTTTGCCGCGTACCGCGCCTTTGGCCGATAATCCTCGTTCGTTTCTTATCTGTCTGGCGGGAGTCCCATGGAGCAATTTCGCAATGTCGGCATCATCGGGCGCCTGGGTAGCACGCGGGTGCTGGAGACCGTTCGCCGGCTCAAGCGCTTCCTCATCGACCGCCACCTGCATGTGATCCTCGAGGACACCATCGCCGACCTGCTGCCCGGCCACGGCCTGCAGACCTCGTCGCGCAAGATGCTTGGCGAGGTCTGCGACCTGGTGATCGTCGTCGGCGGCGATGGCAGCATGCTGGGCGCGGCGCGGGCGCTGGCGCGACACAAGGTGCCGGTGCTGGGGATCAACCGCGGCAGCCTGGGCTTTCTCACCGACATCCGCCCCGACGAGCTTGAACTCAAGGTGGCGCAGGTACTCGAAGGGCAATACCTGACAGAAAACCGCTTCCTGCTCGAGGCCGAGGTACGCCGCCAGGGCGAAGCCATCGGCCAGGGCGATGCGCTCAACGATGTGGTGCTGCACCCCGGCAAGTCGACGCGAATGATCGAGTTCGAACTCTTCATCGATGGCCAGTTCGTCTGCAGCCAGAAGGCGGACGGGCTGATCGTCGCCACGCCCACCGGCTCGACCGCCTATGCGCTGTCCGCTGGCGGGCCGATCATGCATCCCAAGCTCGACGCCATCGTGGTGGTGCCGATGTACCCGCACACGCTGTCCAGCCGGCCCATCGTGGTGGATGGCAACAGCGAGCTGAAGGTGGTGGTGTCGGCGGACATGACCATCTACCCGCAGGTCTCCTGCGACGGCCAGAACCACTTCACCTGTGCCCCGGGCGACACCCTGCACGTGGCCAAGAAGGCGCAGAAGCTGCGCCTGATCCATCCGCTGGATCACAACTACTACGAGGTCTGCCGGACCAAGCTGGGTTGGGGCAGTCGCCTGGGAGGACAGGACTGAATGTCCCTCGACCCTCATCGTGGCTATGACCTGATCGGTGATATCCACGGTTGTGCGCGTACCCTCGAACGTCTGCTCGAACGCCTGGGCTACAGCCGCCAGGATGGCGTATGGCGGCATCCTCTGCGCATGGCGATCTTCCTGGGTGACCTGGTCGATCGTGGCCCCGGCATTCGCGAGGTCCTGCACCTGGTGCATGACATGGTGCGTGCCGGCCAGGCCCTGTGCATCATGGGCAACCACGAATTCAACGCGCTGGGCTGGAGCACCCCGGCACCGCCTGGCAGCGGTCGCCAGTACGTGCGCGAACACAGCCCGCGGCACCAGCGGCTGATGCGCGAGACCCTGGCGCAGTTCGAGGGGCATCCGCAGGAGTGGCGCGAGTTCCTGCGCTGGTTCTACGAGATGCCGCTGTTCATCGATGCCGGGCGCTTCCGTGTCGTGCACGCCTGCTGGGATGCCGAGCTGATCACGCCGCTCAAGGCGCAATTTCCCGACGGCTGCATCGACGAGCATTTCCTCCAGGCCGCTGCCGTGCCTGGCAGCTTCGCCAACATGGCGCTCGACCGCCTGCTGCGGGGTACCGACATGCGCCTGCCGCACGGTCTGACGCTGACCAGTGGCGACGGTTTCACGCGCTCCTACTTCCGCACCAAGTTCTGGGAAGAGAATCCGCAGACCTACGGCGATATCGTCTTCCAGCCCGATGCCCTGCCCGAGCTGGCGGCACAGACGCCGCTGACCGAGCTGCAGAAGGACGAGCTGCTCAGGTACGGCGCGCATGAGCCGTTGCTGTTCGTCGGTCACTACTGGCGGCGTGGCAAACCGGCACCGATCCGCGCCAACCTGGCCTGCCTGGACTACAGCGCGGTGGTCGGCGGGCGCCTGGTCGCCTATCGCCTCGATCAGGAAACGCGGCTGGATGCGGGCAAGTTCGTCTGGGTCGACGTCGACCCGCAGGAGGCTCCTCGATGACCGCCGTAGCTGTACTGCGCTTGCCGCTGGATAACGACCTGAGTGGTTTCGTGGCCTTGTTGCAGCGCCTGCGCGTGCCGCATCGGGTCGCGGAGGAGGGCGGCGAGCAGGTGCTCTGGGTGCCCGGCGAGGCGCTGGCCGAGCAGGTGCGCGAACTCTATGCGCGCTACCCGCAGGGGGATGGCGGCGAGTCGGCGCCGGCCTTGCCGCCTGTGCGGGAAGGTTTTTTCAGTCAGTTGCGGCGCAGCCCGGTGACGGCGCTGATGCTGCTGGTGACCTTCATCGTCTTCGCCGTGACCCTGGCGGGCGAGAACTATGCGGCCATTTCCTGGCTGAGCTTCGTCGATTTTCGTCTCGACGGCGACAACATCTACCTCAACTACCTGGATGCGACCCTGGAGAGCGGTCAGTGGTGGCGCCTGATCACGCCGATGCTGATCCATTTCGGCTGGCTGCACCTGGCGATGAACAGCCTGTGGTACTGGGAGCTGGGCCGGCGCATCGAGTTTCGCCAGGGTGCCATCGGCCTGTTCGGCCTGACCCTGCTGTTCGGCCTGGCCTCCAACTTCGCGCAGTACGCGTGGGCCGGCCCGTCGCTGTTCGGCGGCCTGTCCGGCGTGCTCTACGGCCTGCTCGGGCATTGCTGGATCTACCAGCGCCTGGCGCCGAACGCGGCGTATCGTCTGCCGCCGGGCGTGCTGGTGATGATGCTGGTGTGGCTGCTGATCTGCATGACCGGCATCTTCGAGCTGCTGCAGTTCGGCGCCATCGCCAACGCCGCGCATGTCGGTGGCCTGCTGACCGGCTGCCTGACCGGGCTGCTTGGCGGTATGCTGGCCAGACGAAGCGCCTGATTCGATTTTTGACCTGTAGGGCGGGTGCAATCCGCCAGAACAGTATTTTGGCGGTTTTCACCCGCCCTACGATTCATTGGAGAGCTCTATGTCGTCCTTCCTCGAAGCCATCGACAACATCACCCCGGAAATCTACGAGAGCCTCAAGCTGGCCGTGGAGATCGGCAAGTGGCCGGACGGCCGCAAGCTGACCCAGGAGCAGAAGGAACTCAGCCTGCAGGCGATGATCGCCTGGGAAATGAACAACCTGCCGGAAGAAGAGCGCACCGGCTACATGGGCCCGCAGGAGTGCAAGTCCAAGTCCGAGCCGGTCCCCAACCTGCTGTTCAAGTCGTCGGATACCTTGCACTGATGACCGAGTTAGGACGTGGCTCGCTGAGCAAGATGAAGGCGCACCTCGATGCGCCGGTGCAATACGCCTTTCGCCTCGGCGACGAGGAGGTGCCGGTCAATCCGCTGGTGGGCAGGCACCTGCGCCTGGAGTACCTCGGCGCCATCCACTGCACGCATTGCGGGCGCAAGACCAAGACCAGTTTCAGCCAGGGTTACTGCTACCCCTGCATGCAGAAGCTGGCGCAGTGCGATATCTGCATCATGAGCCCGGAGAAGTGCCACTACGACGCCGGCACCTGCCGCGAGCCGAGTTGGGGCGAGCAATTCTGCATGACCGACCATGTCGTCTACCTGGCGAACTCCAGCGGGGTGAAGGTCGGCATTACCCGTGCCAGCCAGGTTCCGACGCGCTGGATCGACCAGGGGGCGACCCAGGCGCTGCCGATCCTGCGCGTGGCGACTCGGCAGCAGTCGGGCTTCGTCGAGGACCTGCTGCGCAGCCAGGTGGCGGACAAGACCAACTGGCGCGCGTTGCTCAAGGGCGACGCCGTACCGGTCGACCTGCTGGCGATTCGCGAGCAACTATTCGACAGCTGTGGCGCAGGTATCGCCGATCTGCAGCAACGCTTCGGCCTGCAGGCCATCCAGCCGCTCACAGCCGCCGAGGTACTGGACATCCGCTATCCCATCGAGGCCTACCCGGCCAAGATCACCAGCTTCAACCTGGACAAGCAGCCCCTGGCCGAAGGTACCCTGCTCGGCATCAAGGGCCAGTACCTGATGTTCGACACCGGCGTGATCAATATCCGCAAGTACACCGCCTACCAGCTGGCCGTCCACGAGATCGCCGCCTGACCACCATTCGCAGCTTGAAGCCTTCGCTTGAAGCTGCCCCGAAGAGGCCACTGCCATGCGCACCGAACAATCCAAGACGATCTACCTCAAGGACTATCAGGTACCGGATTACCTGATCGACGAGACGCACCTGACCTTCGAGTTGTTCGAGGATCACAGCCTGGTGCATGCGCAGCTGGTCATGCGCCGCAACCCTGAGGCTGGTGCCGGCCTGCCGCCGCTGGTGCTCGATGGCCAGCAGCTGGAGCTGCTCGAGCTGAAACTGGATGATCGCGAGCTGGGCGAGGGTGACTACAGCCTGACCGCCAGCCACCTGACCCTGCAGCCGACCCAGGAACGCTTCGTGGTCGACAGCAGCGTGCGCATTCACCCGGAGAGCAACACCGCGCTGGAAGGCCTGTACAAGTCCGGCACGATGTTCTGCACCCAGTGCGAGGCCGAGGGTTTCCGCAAGATCACCTTCTACCTCGATCGTCCTGACGTGATGAGCAAGTTCACCACTACGGTCAGCGCCGAGCAGCATGCCTACCCGGTGCTGCTGTCCAACGGCAACCCGGTGGCCAGCGGCAGCGAAGAGGGCGGTCGCCACTGGGCGACCTGGGAAGACCCGTTCAAGAAACCGGCCTACCTGTTCGCCCTGGTCGCCGGCGACCTGTGGTGCGTCGAGGACAGCTTCACCACCATGAGCAGTCGCGAGGTGGCGCTGCGCATCTATGTCGAACCGGAGAACATCGACAAGGTGCAGCACGCCATGGACAGCCTCAAGCGCTCGATGAAGTGGGACGAGGAGGTCTACGGCCGCGAGTACGACCTGGACATCTTCATGATCGTCGCGGTCAACGACTTCAACATGGGCGCCATGGAGAACAAGGGCCTCAACATCTTCAACTCCAGCTGCGTGCTGGCCAAGGCCGAGACCGCCACCGACGCCGCGCACCAGCGCGTCGAGGCGGTGGTGGCGCACGAGTACTTCCACAACTGGTCGGGCAACCGCGTGACCTGCCGCGACTGGTTCCAGCTGTCGCTCAAGGAAGGCTTCACCGTGTTCCGCGACAGCGAGTTCTCCGCCGACACCCACTCGCGCACGGTCAAACGCATCGAGGACGTGGCCTACCTGCGCACCCACCAGTTCGCCGAGGATGCCGGTCCCATGGCTCACCCGGTGCGCCCGGATGCGTACATGGAGATCTCCAACTTCTACACCCTGACCATCTACGAGAAGGGTTCGGAAGTTCTGCGCATGATCCACACCCTGCTTGGCCCCGAGCTGTTCCGCAAGGGCTCGGACCTGTACTTCGAACGCCATGATGGCCAGGCGGTGACCTGCGACGACTTCGTCAAGGCCATGGAAGATGCCAGTGGCATCGACCTGACCCAGTTCAAGCGCTGGTACACCCAGGCCGGTACGCCGCGCCTGCTGGTCAGCGAGGCCTATGATGCGTCCGCGCAGACCTACAGCCTGACCTTCCGCCAGAGCTGCCCGGCCACTCCGGGGCAGAGCGAGAAGCTGCCGTTCGTGATTCCGCTTGCGCTCGGTCTGCTCGACGCCCAGGGCAACGAGCTGCCGCTGCGTCTGCAGGGTGAAGCCACCGCCAGCGGTACTGGCCGCGTGCTGTCGATCACCGAAGCCGAGCAGACCTTCACCTTCGAGGGCGTCGCCGAACAGCCACTGCCGTCGCTGCTGCGTGGTTTCAGTGCGCCGGTCAAGCTCAGCTTCCCCTACAGCCGCGACCAGCTGATGTTCCTCATGCAGCACGACAGCGACGGTTTCAATCGCTGGGAAGCCGGCCAGCAGTTGTCCGTGCAGGTGCTGCAGGAGTTGATCGGCCAGTACCAGCGCGGCGAAGAGCTGGCGCTCGATCAGCGCCTGGTGGAGGCGCTGCGTACATTGCTGCTGGACGAGTCGCTGGATCAGGCGATGGTCGCCGAGATGCTCTCGCTGCCTGGCGAGGCCTATCTCACCGAGATCAGTGACGTGGCCGATGTCGAGGCCATTCACGAGGCGCGCGAGTTCGCTCGTCTGCAGCTGGCCGATGCTCTGTACGCGCCGCTGCTGGCGCGCTACCAGGCCAACCGTGACGTCTCCAGGGCGACGCCCTACGTGGCCGAGGCGGCGCATTTTGCCCGGCGCAGCCTGCAGAACATCGCCCTGTCTTACCTGATGCTCAGCCAGCAGGCCGAGGTGCTGGCCGCCTGCGTCGAGCAGTTCGAGAACGCCGACAACATGACCGAGCGCCTGGCGGCGCTGGCGGTGCTGGTCAACTCGCCGTTCGAGGCCGAGCGTAGCAAGGCCCTGGCGATGTTCGCCGACTTCTTCAAGGACGATGCGCTGGTCATGGACCAGTGGTTCAGCGTGCAGGCCGGCAGCCCGCTGCCTGGTGGCCTGGAGCGCGTGCATGCGCTGATGCAGCATGAGGCCTTCACCCTGAAGAACCCGAACAAGGTGCGCGCCCTGATCGGTGCCTTCGCCAACCAGAACCTGATCAACTTTCACCAGGCCGATGGCTCGGGCTATCGCTTTCTCGCCGATCAGGTGATCACCCTCAACGCACTCAACCCACAGATCGCCTCGCGCCTGCTGGCGCCGCTGACCCGCTGGCGCAAGTACGCGCCTGCACGTCAGGCGCAGATGAAGGCCGAGCTGGAACGCATCCTGGCCAGCGGTGAGCTGTCCAGCGACGTTTACGAAGTGGTGAGCAAAAGCCTGGCCTAAGGCGGGTTGGCTTCAATAAAAGTGTTACCAGTCGATGGCTGGTAACACTTTTTTGTTACTCGTAGAAATATCCAGGTGCTGTGTTATTCGTGCGCACACTAAAGTTAGGGCCATATGGCTCTTGACATCGACTTGCCGCTCGTTGCCGAAAACCTCGTGCCCTCAGGGCTCGAGTGGCATAAAGCGTCGGATCGTAGGACAAAGCGCGCCAATTTCACGCTGAATAGCTGACGCATTGGTCAGTGGCTGATCAGTCACGAAAAGAAACTGCGTGAAGGCGCTGGCAAGCGGCTCTGCGCTGATACACCCGTTTGAATTGGCACCATGGTTGCAGTGTCGAGCAGGATTCGACCGTGCGCAGCTGCGCAAAGGTCCCTGGAATACGCTGCACGAATAAAAAACAAGCCGTCGTCAGTACGGCATAACGCATCCCGCCAAATGGGATCGCCCAAAAGAATGATCTGTCCACGGAGTGAGTCTCGATGGAAATTAAGTCCCGCAAGCCCGTTCTACGTTTTGCCCCGGCCAAGGCCGGCTTTGCGTTCGCTGGCGTCCTGCCTTTGCTGGTAGCCGCTCAGGCTCAGGCGGTGGAGTTCAGCTTCGCCGACAACGAGATCACTGGTTCCATCGATACCACCGTCTCCTACGGCCAGCTGTGGCGCGTCCAGGGGCAGGACAAGACCAACGACGACATCAACACCAACGACGGTAATCGCAGTTTCGATACCGGCCTGGTTTCCGAAGTGTTCAAGATCACCTCGGACCTCGAGGCGTCCTACCAGAATTACGGCGTATTCATCCGTGGTACCGCGTTCTATGACACGCAGATCATGGACAAGCGCAACGACTACTACGACGCCAACTCCCCGGTCCAGCCGAGCCAGACCAATCCGCACGACAACACCTTCACCCGTGAGACCCGCCACAAGGCTGGTCGCGACGCGCAGATTCTCGATGCCTACGTTTACGGGAACTGGGATGTGGGTGACATGCCGGTTTCCGGCCGTTTCGGTAAGCAGGTGTTCAACTGGGGCGAAGGCCTGTTCTATCGCGGTGGCATCAACACCACCAACCCGGTCGATGCCGCCAAGTTCCGTCTGCCTGGCTCCGAAGTGAAGGAAGTGCTGGTGCCTGTCGAGGCACTGAGCTTCAACCTGGGGCTGACCGACAACCTGTCGATGGAGGCCTTCTATCAGTGGAACTGGAAAGAAACCGCTATCGACCCGGTCGGCACCTATTTCTCCGAAACCGACCTGTTTGCGGATGGTGGTAACACCGCTTACTCGACCCAGACCGCTCTTGTGCCTCTGGCCGGGCTCTATTCCGGCTTGAGTGCCGCAGGAGTTGGTGGTTTGCAGGGCGGCCGCACCGTTGATGCCAACGGCAATATCAAGGTGGCGAGCATTGGTCCTGACATCAATGCCAAGAATGATGGCCAGTTTGGCGTCGCTTTCCGCTATATCGCTGAAGAGCTGAACTCCACTGAGTTCGGTTTCTACTTCGTCAACTATCACGCTAAAGAGCCGACCATTTACGCGGATCTCGGTGCATACACCGGGCTCGACCTCACAGCACTTGGCGCTCAGACACAAGCAGCATTGACCCCGCAGGTGCAGCAGGCCGTTGCCGCTCAAGCAGGTGTATCACTTGCCACGCTGCAGGCAGTAGTCGCTAACCCCGCTCTCAATCCTGCTTTGGCCACGGCGTATTCGAATGCGCTGACCAGTGCGGTGACGAGTGCTACTGGTGGTCTGGCTACGATTGACGTAGCCAACCAGGTCAACGCTCGCCGCGAGTACGCCGAGGACATTCGCATGTATGGCCTCAGCTTCAACACCACGGTCGGTAATGCTTCGGTGTTCGGTGAGTTGGCGTACCGTCCCAACCTGCCGATCGGCATCGCTGCTACCAACGACCTGCTCGGTGACCTGCTGACGCAAGCGCCTCAGCTTGCAGGCGGTAGCGTGGTTAACATCGGTGGTCAGCAGGTTCAGCTGGGTGACCAGATCCACAACTCTACTCGTGTCGAGGCATTCAACACCTCGCTGGGCACCATCTACAACTTCGGTCCGACTCTCGGCTTCGACTCGCTGTTCGGTGTGGCCGAGCTGGCTTCCGAGCACCTGCGTGGCGACAGCCTGCAGTACAACTCCCGCAATGGCACGCGTTATTACGCTGGCCGCGGTAACGGCTCCTACATCTCCGGCTACGATCGCGACGATCAGGTCAACAAGAACGCCTACGGCTACACCCTGGTGCTCTCCGGTACCTGGAACGACGTCTACGCGGGCGTGAACCTGTCGCCGTTCGCCGTGTTCAAGCATGACTTCGAAGGCAACTCGCACCAGACCGGCAACTTCATCGAAGGTCGCAAGGCGTACACCGTCGGCATGCGCGCCAGCTACCTCAACAGCCTGGAAGCCGAGATCCAGTACACCGAGTTCTATGGCGCAGGCCAGAACAACGGTTCGCGTGATCGCGACAACATCGGTCTGAACGTCAAGTACTCCTTCTAATACCTATAACCAGAAAAACGCCGGGCGCTTGTGGGCGCCCGGCCAGACTCTTCACGGAGAATTACCCATGCTGAACAAGCACAGGCTGATGGCCGTAGCCGTTGCGCTGGCGTTTTCCGCCGGCTCTGCACTGGCTGCCGTTTCCCCGCAGGAAGCTGCCAAACTCGGCGACACCCTGACGCCCTTCGGTGCCGAGAAAGCCGGCAATGCCGCTGGCACCATCCCGGCCTGGACCGGTGGCATCACCAAGGCACCGGCCGGTTACACCCGCTCGGGCCAGCATCACGTCGACCCGTTCCCGGAAGACAAGCCGCTGTTCACCATCACCGCGGCCAACCTGAGCCAGTACGAGGCCAACCTGACGCCAGGTCAGATCGCCATGTTCAAGGCCTACCCGGAAACCTACCAGATGCCGGTCTACCAGACCCGTCGCTCCGGGTCGGCGCCGCAGTGGGTCTATGACAACACCGTCAAGAACGCCACCAGCGCCAAGCTGGTCGACGGCGGCAACGGCTTCTCCGATGCCTATGGCGGCATCCCGTTCCCGATTCCGCAGAACGGCGTGGAAGCGCTGTGGAACCACATCGCCCGTTATCGTGGTACCTACATCGTGCGTCGTGCCTCGGAAGTGGCGGTACAGCGCAATGGTGCGTACTCGCTGGTGACCTCGCAGCAGGAGGCCATGTTCAAGTACTACGTGCAGAACGGCTCCTTCGCCGACCTGAACAACATCATGTTCTACTACCTGTCCTTCACCACCAGCCCGGCGCGTCTGGCCGGTGGTGCGGTGCTGGTTCACGAGACCCTGGATCAGGTCAAGGAACCGCGCCAGGCCTGGGGTTACAACGCCGGTCAGCGTCGCGTGCGTCGTGCGCCGAACCTGGCATACGACACGCCGATCGCTGCCGCCGATGGCCTGCGTACCGCCGACGATACCGACATGTTCAACGGTGCTCCGGATCGCTACGACTGGAAACTGGTGGGCAAGAAGGAAATCTACATCCCGTACAACAACTACAAGGTCACCAGCCCTGAGGTTAAGTACGAGGACCTGCTCAAGGTCGGTCACCTGAACCCGGCGCTGACCCGCAACGAACTGCACCGCGTCTGGGTGGTGGAAGGCACGCTGAAATCGGGCGCCCGTCACATCTACTCCAAGCGCACCCTGTTCCTCGACGAGGACAGCTGGCAGGCTGCAGTGGTCGATCAGTACGACGGTCGCGGTGAGCTGTGGCGCGTATCCATCGCCTACCTGAAGAACTACTACGACCTGCCGACCACCTGGTCTGCCCTGGACGTGTTCCACGATCTTCAGGCGCGTCGTTATCACGTGCAGAACCTGGACAACGAAGAGAACAACACCATCGACTTCAGCCAGGCCATTCCGGACGACGGTTACTTCAAGCCGGCTGCGCTGCGTCGTCGCGGCACGCGATAATAGTCGTGTAGCCTCGCGCCAAGGCCGCTACAGTAGTAGCGGCCTTTTTCGTATCAGCTTCGCGAATAGGCTTCTATAACGCGGGTTCTGCCTTAACAAAACATAACGTCGCGCTAATTGTCAGGGCTTTCCTAAGCTCGCTAGGATGGGCGGCCTGCTATTGAGAGCAGTACCGCCTATAACAAGAAAGGGGGAAGGTATATGAGTGAGCCCGTCATGCGGCGCACCCAGTCCGGTCTGACGCCCACTACGGCGCACAAATCGGCGCTTCGTGTCCATTCGCCGCTGGCTAAAGCGCTCTCGCTGTGCAGTGTGCTTTCCGTTCTGGCTTTCACTGCCGTGCCTGCATACGCCGAGACGTCGTCGACAGCGGAGGCCGGCTATGCCATCGAGTCCGCCAAGGCCGTACACAGCCTGCTGCAGGACGTCGTCAACACTGGCGAACGCCTGGTAGCCGTCGGCGACCGTGGCCACATTCTCCATTCCGAAGACCAGGGGCAGAGCTGGGAGCAGGCCAAGGTGCCGACCCGGCAGATGCTCACCTCGGTCTTCTTCGTCGATCCCAAGCACGGCTGGGCGGTCGGTCACGATGCGCAGATTCTCGTCACCGGCGACGGCGGTCTGACCTGGACCAAGCAGTTCGAAGACCTCGAGCGCGAGGCGCCGCTGCTGGATGTCTGGTTCAAGGACCTGCAGACCGGTTTCGCGGTGGGCGCCTACGGTGCGCTGCTGGAAACCAGCGACGGCGGCAAGACCTGGGAAGACGTCAGCGATCGCCTCGACAACGAGGATGCCTATCACCTCAATGCCATCACCGCAGTGAAGGATTCCGGCCTGTTCATCGTCGGTGAGCTGGGCCAGATGTTCCGTTCCGCCGACTGGGGGCAGACCTGGGAACGCATCGAAGAGCCGCCCTACGAGGGCTCGCTGTTCGGCGTGCTCGGTACCGACCAGAGTGGCACCTTGCTCGCCTACGGCCTGCGCGGCCACCTGTTCCGCTCCACCGATTTCGGTGACAGCTGGCAGCAGATCTCGCTGCACACCCCCAACAATGGCCCGCTGGAGTTCGGCCTGGCCGACGGTACGCTGCTCCGCGATGGCAGCATCGTGGTCGTTGGCCACGGCGGCACCGTGCTGCGCAGCACCGACCACGGGCAGAGCTTCAGCCTGATGAATCGTCCCGACCGCCTCTCGCTGGCCGGGGTGACTGCACTGGATAACGGCAACCTGATCCTGGTGGGGCAGGGCGGCGTTCACCTCGCCGCTTCGACCGGCGCCGATCTGGGCCAACAATAACAAGCCGGGAGCCTTTGCATGACCAAGCATCAACAAAAGCCTGCTTCTTATCTCGAGCGGCTGATCTTCAACAATCGCCCGGCGGTGATCCTGATCTGCCTGCTGATCAGCATCTTCCTGTTCTACCAGGCTGCCCAGGTGCGCCCGCAGACCAGCTTCGAGAAGATGATTCCGCTGGGCCATCCGTACATCCAGAAGATGCTCGAACACCGTAACGACCTGGCCAACCTGGGCAACACGGTGCGCATCTCGGTGGAAGCCACCGAAGGCGACATCTTCAGCAAGGAGTACATGGAGACGCTGCGGCAGATCCATGACGAGGCCTTCTACATCCCCGGCGTCGACCGTTCCGGCCTCAAGTCGCTGTGGAGCCCCAGCGTGCGCTGGACCGAAGTGACCGAGGAAGGCTTCGCCGGTGGCGAGGTGATTCCGCAGACCTACGACGGTTCCGCCGACAGCCTCGAGGAGCTGCGCAGCAACATCCTCAAGTCGGGGCAGATCGGTCGTCTGGTGGCGAACAACTTCAAGTCCAGCATCGTCGACATTCCTCTGCTCGAGTCCTATCCGGACCCGGCCGACCAGAGCAAGCTGATCAAGCTGGACTACCAGAAGTTCTCCCACGAGCTGGAAGAGAAGATTCGCGACAAGTACCAGGCGCAGAACCCCAATGTGCAGGTGCACATCATCGGTTTCGCCAAGAAGGTCGGTGACCTGATCGATGGCCTGGTCGGCGTGGCGCTGTTCTTCGCCGTCGCCATCGGCATCACCTTCGTTCTGCTGCTGTGGTTCACCCACTGCTTCAAGAGCACGCTGGCGGTGGTCATCACCACCCTGGTGGCGGTGATCTGGCAGCTTGGCCTGCTGCACACGCTGGGCTTCGGTCTGGACCCTTACTCGATGCTGGTGCCGTTCCTGGTGTTCGCCATCGGTATCTCGCACGGGGTGCAGAAGATCAACGGCATTGCCATGGCCTCCGGCGAAGCGACCGATGCGCTGTCCGCAGCGCGCATGGCGTTCCGTCAGCTGTTCATCCCCGGACTGGTCGCGCTGCTCTCCGATGCCGTCGGCTTCGTGACCCTGCTGCTGATCGATATCGGCGTGATCCGCGAGCTGGCCATCGGTGCGTCCATGGGCGTGGCGGTGATCATCCTGACCAACCTGATCCTGCTGCCGGTGGTGATCTCCTACATCGGCATCGGCAACCGTGCCGTGAAGAAGAGCCGCGAGGAAGCCGCCAAGGACCATCCGCTGTGGCGCGCCATCTCCAACTTCGCGCACCCGATGGTGGCGCCGATTTCCGTGGTGATTGCCGTGGTGGCCCTGGCCGGTGGCGTCTGGTACGGGCAGAACCTGAAGATCGGTGACCTCGATCAGGGCGCGCCGGAGCTGCATCCGGATTCGCGCTACAACCTGGACAACGACTTCGTCATCCGCAACTACTCGACCAGCTCCGACGTGCTGGTGGTGATGATCAAGACCGCGACCGAGCGTTGCTCCACGTACGAAGCGCTGTCCGCCATGGACGAGCTGATGTGGAAGATGGAGAACACCCAGGGCGTGCAGTCGGCCATCTCCATGGTCACCGTGTCCAAGCAGGTGATCAAGGGCATGAACGAGGGCAACCTGAAATGGGAAACCCTGTCGCGTAACCAGGATGTGCTGAACAACTCCATCGCTCGTGCCGAAGGCCTGTACAACGCCGACTGTTCGGTGGCGCCGGTACTGGTGTTCCTCGAGGACCACAAGGCCGAGACGCTGTCGCGTGCCGTGGCTGCCGCCGAAGCGTTCGCTGCAGAGCACAGCACCGATGACCTGCAGGTCGTGCTGGCCGCCGGTAACGCCGGTATCGAGGCCGCCACCAACGAGGTGATCGCGGCATCCGAGACCACCATGCTGATCGCGGTCTACGCGGCCGTGAGCATCATGTGCCTGCTGACCTTCCGCTCCCTGGCGGCGACGCTGTGCGTGATCCTGCCGCTGGTACTGACCTCGGTGCTGGGCAACGCGCTGATGGCCTTCATGGGCATCGGCGTGAAGGTCGCGACCCTGCCGGTGATCGCGCTGGGTGTCGGCATCGGTGTGGATTACGGTATCTACATCTACAGCCGCCTTGAGACCTACCTGCGTCAGGGCATGACGCTGCAGGAGGCCTACTACGAGACGCTCAAGTCGACGGGCAAGGCGGTGCTGTTCACCGGCGTCTGCCTGGCCATCGGCGTGGCCACCTGGATCTTCTCGGCGATCAAGTTCCAGGCCGACATGGGCCTGATGCTGACCTTCATGTTCCTCTGGAACATGATCGGTGCGATCTGGCTGCTGCCGGCGCTGGCGCGTTTCCTGATCAACCCGGAGAAGCTGCGCGGCAAGGCCTGATGCCTGTAGCGCAGGACGAGAACCGCGGCCTCTGGGCCGCGGTTTTTTTATGCGTGTTGCATGAGGGGCGATATGGGCGCGGGTAGGGGGCTTGGCTGGTGCCTGGGATCGCCCGCAAGCGGGCTCCTACGGAGTGGGTGGGCGGCAATGCGCGGCTGTCCTGGGGGGCTGTGCTCGGTTCCTGGGGCGTTGGCAGGTTGCGAATTGCCTTGCACGGTTCATCGCCTTGCCACTGCTGGCCGGTCTCGCTGTGCGGCGTGCCGTCGGGTACATCGGTCAGCGGCACGTAATGCGCCGCCAAGCGGGTCAGGGTTTCCGCCCGCTGCTACGCGTGGGATCGCCCGCAAGCGGGCTCCTACGGAGTGTGTGCGGCTGCGTTTGCTAGCGCGGATACAGCGGCGGCAACGCGCTGCTGTCCTGCGGGGCGGCGCTCGGTTCCTGCGCTGCCGGCAGGTTGCGAATCGCCTTCCACAGCTCATCGCCTTGCCACTGCTGGCCGGTCTCGCTGTACAGCGCGCCGTTGAGGCCATCGAGCGCGTCCGACAGCGGCACGTAACGCGCCGCCATGTCGGCCAGGGTTTCCGGTTGCTGTCGCGCCCAGGCATCGAGCGCGTAACGGGTGGCCTGGGCATCGCCCGCCTGGCAGGCGCGCTTGAGGTCGTCGAGCAGCGTGCGCGGGCTGGGGCCCGCCTGTGCGGCCCGCTGGATGGCCGGTTGGCGTCGGGCGCGCCACCACAGGGCGAAGCCGAGCAGGGTGCTCAAGCCGAGCAGCGCGCAGGCCAGTTGCCAGGGCCACAGCTCGGGCACCTCCTGTGGCTGTGCGACGGGCAGGTTCGCCGTGGGGCTGTCCTCGCCCTGCAGCTGAGGGTTCTCGGCCACCTGCAGGGTGCGTGCGGGCAGCGTCGTCCGCTCCAGGCTGTCGCTCTGCGTGTTCCACCACACCACTTCCAGCGCCGGTAGGGCGATGTCGCCGCTGCGGCTCGGCACCAGGGCCTCGCGTTCCTCGCGCGTGCCGACTACGCCGCTCTCGCTCTTCTGGTCGCTCAGTTGCGGCTGGTCCGGGTAGCGGCGCAGGCCTTCGACCTGGGTAGCCGGCAGCGGCGGCAGCTGGGCGCTGGACAGGCCATCGACCTTGAGGATCAGGCGGCGGGTCAGCGAGTCGCCGACCTGGCTCTGTTCCGGCTGCGGGTTCCAGGTTTCCGCCAGGCCCAGCGCCCGTGCCGGCAGCCAGGGTGCATCGGCGGGGTAGTCCGCCGGCTTGGCCTTGACCCGCAGGGGGATGTCCGGCGACTTGACCCGCGAGACCTTGCCCGCACGCGGGCCGAAGGGCAGGAAGTCATCGTTGCGCGAGCGGTCGACCAGGGTGGCGCTGAAGGTCTGCCCCGGAATCACCAGCTCGCCGCTGCGCTGCGGGTAGATGGCGTACTGCAGTTCGATCACGCCGTGGCGCACGCCGCCGATGCGCTTCTCGTAGGTGCGCGGCTCGCCCAGCTGTTCCACGCGCGCGTCCTGCATCTGCAGCGGCGTCAGGGTGCTGTCGTCGTACATGGACACCGAATGGTAGATGCGCAGCGTCAGCACGGCCTGTGCCTGCACGTAGACGCTGTCCTGGTCGAGGCTGGCATCGATGTACACCGGGGCCAGCTTGGCGCTGCCGCTGGCGTCGCTGACCGCATCGACGGTGAGGGTGATGGGCAGAGTCTCGGCGTCTTCCAGGCGGATGGGCGGAATCACCACCTCGCCGCTGCGCCGGGGTTGCAGGGTGAGGATCCAGCGGGTGCTGGCGCGGGGCGTGTCGCCGATGCTGCTCAGGCGATTGACCTGGCGGCTGCCGAGGACTTCGAAGTTCTCGTCCAGCGGGCTGAAATCGGGCCGTCCGAAACGGGTCGGGTCGGTCGATTCGAGGGTCAGCACGACGGTTTCCCCCTCGCTCAGGCGCGTGCGGTCGACGCTGGCGAAGAAGGCATCGGCGCAGGCCTGGCCGCTTACCAGTAGAAGAAGCAGGAAGAGGAAGCGCTTCATCGGCTTGAGTCCTGACGCTGTTGCTGTTCATACCAGAATTTGCGCCGCAGCAGTTCGGCCGGGTCGTCCGGGATCTGCCGCAACCATTGTTCCAGGGCCTGGCGACGCTCTGCGGCGTCGCCCAGATCGCCCTCGGTGACCGCGCCCTGGCCCGGCTCGCTCGGCTCCGCCGGAGCGCCCGTATCCGGCTGCGTGCCACCTGCGCCTGTATCCTGGGCATCGCCGTCGCTGCCACTGTCATCGCGGCTGCCGGATTGGCCGGGCTGCGCAGGCTGGCCGTCGGCGGGCTGAGCGCTTGCGTCCTCGTGCGGTTCGCCGGTGTCGCCCGAGGCGTCGTCCTGTTGCTGCGCAGACGCATCGCCGCCGTTCTGCTGCTGATCCTGGCGCTGGCGCAGCGCCTCTTCCACCAGCGCCTTGTTCTGCTGCGCTGCGGTCAGTTCCGGCTGGCGCTCCAGGGCCTGTTCATAGGCATCCAGCGCCGCTTCCAGTTCGCCGGACTTGGCCAGCGCGTTGCCGCGATTGTAGTGATCGGCGGCCGTGTCGCCCTGGGCGAAGCGCTCGGCGGCACCGGCGTAGTCCTCGGCCTGGTACAGCGCGTTGCCTTGCCACTGCGGGTCGACGAAACGCTCCGCGGCCTCGGCCGGGCGCTGCGCCTGCAGCAGGCGCTGGCCTTGCTGGTCAGGGCGCAGCCACAGGTCGTCCAGTTCGAAGGCCTGGCTGCTCTGCGGCGGCAGCATCAACAGCAGCGGCAGGCAGAACAGCCAGCCGCGACGCCCCGCGCAGGCCGCGAGCAACAGCAATGGCAGCAGCAGCCAGTAGCCCTGGTCGACATGGCTGTCGAGCTGCGTGGGCTCCTGTGCCGCCCGCAGTGCCTGGGGGGCGTCGAACAGGCCGAGGCGCCTGAGGTCGTCGTCATCCACCCGTATCTGGGCGTAGCGGCCGCCATTGCTCTCCGCCGTTTCGCGCAGGCTGCGTGCATCCAGGCGGGGCACCAGGATGGCGCCGCGCTGATCCTTGAGGAAGCTGCCGTCTTCCTGCACCACCGGTGCACCTTCGCGGCTGCCGACGCCAAGGATCAGCAGCGGCACCGCACGTTTTTCCAGGGCCTGGCGAATGCCGCTGCGCTCCTGCTCATCCAGTGCGCTGCCAATCAGCAGGATGCGACCCTGGCCGAGCTGCGCCTGATCGAGCATCTGCAGGGCGCGCACCACCGCCAGGTCGGCACGGCGGCCGGGTTCGGGCATCAGCGACGGCTTGAGCGCCTCGAGCAGGTTGCGGCTGGTGGCCAGGTCATCGGACAGAGGCACCAGGCTGTGTGCGCTACCGGCGTAGACGATGATCGCCGTCTGCGCATCGCGCCGTGCCTCGAGCAGGTCGAGCAGCTTGCGCCGTGCCTGCTCCAGGCGATTGGGGTGGCCATCGCTGGCGAGCATCTGCGGGGTCAGCTCGAGCACCACCAGCAGCGGATCGGCCGGTTTCTGGTTGCTCTGCTCGACCCGCTGCCAGCTGGGCCCCAGCAGTGCGCCGATGGCCAGCAGCCAGGCCAGGCCCAGGGCCACCCAGGGCAGGCGGCTGGAGCGGCCATCACCGCCCTTGAGCAGCACCTGATGAAAGGCGGCGGGAAGCAGCAGCTGCCAGCGGCCGCTGGCCCGTTCACGGTGCCACAGGCGCCACAGCAGCCAGGCCAGCAGGGGCAGCGGCAGCAGCCACAGCGGGCGCAGCCATTCCGGCCACAGCGCCATCATGCGCGCCTCCGCAGCTGGTCGGGCCACAGCACCTGGCCGACCAGCAGCAGCGAGCCCAGCAGCGCCAGCGCCAGTGGCCAGGCGTACAGCGCCAGGGCAGGGCGGGCGAGAGTCGGTTGCTGGGCTACGGGCTCCAGGCGGTCGAGGCTGAGCTCGATCTGCTCCAGCTCGGCCTGGCTGCGTGCGCGGAAGTATTCGCCACCGGTGGCATCGACGATCGCGCGCAGGGTCGGTTCGTCCAGTTCGAGGCCACTGTTGAAGCCCAGTGCGCCAGCCAGGCCGTCTTGCTGAGGGTCGGCGCCGATGCCGATGG
The DNA here is from genome assembly GCF_013357275.1 of Pseudomonas sp. BMW13. Classification (NCBI taxonomy): domain Bacteria; kingdom Pseudomonadati; phylum Pseudomonadota; class Gammaproteobacteria; order Pseudomonadales; family Pseudomonadaceae; genus Pseudomonas; species Pseudomonas sp. BMW13. The sequence continues at coordinate 28,275 of NZ_SUKD01000038.1, forward strand.
CATAGATGCGCACGCCTTCATCGGCGGCCAGTTGCGCGGCCACCAGCGGCTCGATGCTGCCGCCGTTGTTGGCTCCGTCGGTGATCAGCACCAGTACGCGGCTCTGCGCCGGACGCTGGCGCAGGCGCTTGACCGCCAGGCCGATGGCGTCGCCGATGGCGGTGTTCTTGCCGGCGATGCCGATCAGCGATTCTTCCAGCCAGGTGCGCACGGTGGTGCGGTCGAAGGTCAGCGGTGCCTGCAGGTAGGCCTGGCTGCCAAAGAGGATCAGGCCGACGCGGTCACCACGGCGGCCATCGATGAAGTCACCGAGCAGGCGCTTGACCAGCTCCAGGCGGCTGATCGGCTCGTCGTCCCATTGCATGTCGGCGTAATCCATCGAGCCGGACACATCCACCGCCAGCAGCAGGTCGCGGCCGCTGGCCGGCAACGGCAAGGGCTCGCCGACCCACTGCGGGCGCGCCGCCGCGCACAGCAGCAGGCACCAGAACAGCACCAGCGGGGCCTGCTGGCGCCAGCTGGGCAGGGCGGCGCGGGCGCGGCGGCCGCTCAGGGCCTGCAGTTCGTCGAGGAAGCTGACGCGCAGCGCCGCATCGCCGCTGTCGGCGGCTGGCAACAGCAGGCGCAGCAGCCAGGGCAGCGGCGCCAGGAGGAAGACCCACGGCCAGGCGAACTCAAACATGCTTGCGAATCCACACGGCAATGGCCTGGTCGAGCTCGGCGATGGCCTTGTCGCTCAGCGTGCACTGCGGCTTGTAGCTGCCTTCGACCAGAATCATCCAGCGCGTCAGGCCGGCGGCCGGGCAGCGGTTGTCGAGGAACGCCAGCCAGGCGCGACTGCTCAGCACGTGGCTGCCGCTGTCCGGATAGCGTTCGCGGCACAGCCGTTTGAGCAGGGCGTTGAGCTGTTGCAGCCAGGGGCCGGCCGGCGCTGCGTCGTAGGGTTTGCTCAGCCGCGCCAGTTCGTCCAGCGCGGCCTGGCGCAGCGGGTCCAGGTCGTTTTCGAGCCGCGCCCTGGGCGGACGCTGGCGCCAGCGCCGAAGCAGCTGCCAGAGCCCCCAGCCGAGCAGCGGCAGCAGGGCCGCCAGCAGCCACCAGCCCGGTGCGGGCGGCCACCAGGGCACGGGCGCCGGTTCGATCAGCGGCTGCAACTGGTCGATGGGGTTCATAGGGTTTTTCTCGGGTGCAGCGCGCCGAGCTGCTCCTGCAGCTGTTCGATCAGCTCGAACTGCGTGCTGAGCGGCAGCAGCGGTACGCCGAGCTTCTGCGCCAGGCGCTGCCAGCGTGCTTCACGCGCCTGGGCCTGGGCACGATAGGCCTGGCGCAGGTCGCCGTTGTGGCTGTCGACTTCCAGCTGCATGCCGCCCTGGGTGAAGCGCAGCAGGCCGGCGGCCGGCAGGGCATGATCCAGCGGGTCCGACATCGGCAGCAGGAGCAGGTCGGTATGCCGGGCGAGCAGGCTGAGTTGCTGCTCGGCGTTATCGCTCAGGGCGCGCTCGTCGCACAGCACGATCACCAGGCTGCCGGGACGCAGCACTTCGCGGGCACGGCGCAGGGCCAGGCCGAAGTTGTCACGGGCGAGGTTGGCCTGGCTCTCGGGGCCCAGCGCCTGGTTGGCGCGGGCCAGCAGGTTGAGCAATTGCAGCAGACTCTGCTTGCTGCGCCTTGGCTTGACCTCATGGTGCTCGTCGTCGGCGAAGACCAGGCCGCCGATGCGGTCATTGTGACCGAGCGCGGCCCAGCCGATCAGCGCGGCCGCACGGGCGGCGAGCACCGACTTGAAGCACTGCCCGGAGCCGAAGAACAGGCGCTGGCTCTGTTCGGCGATGATGAAGATCGGCCGCTCGCGTTCTTCGTGGAACAGCTTGGTATGCGGTTCCTGGGTGCGCGCGGTGACGCGCCAGTCGATGGTGCGCACGTCGTCGCCGGGCTGGTAGACGCGCACCTGGTCGAAGTCCACGCCGCGTCCGCGCAGCCGCGAATGGTGCAGGCCGGTGAGCGGGCTGCGCCGTGCGGGGGTGGAGAACAGCGGCACCTCATGCGCCTTGTGGCGCATCTCGATCAGTTCGCCGAGATCGACCTGGATGCCCGCCTGCAGCTTGTGGCTTGCAGCTTGCGGCTGCATCTATGCCACCGCCACCACGTCGAGGATGCGCTGGATCACGCGGTCCTGGTCGACGCCCGAGGCTTCGGCCTCGAACGACAGGATGATGCGGTGGCGCAGCACGTCGAACAGCACTGCCTGGATGTCTTCCGGGCTGACGAAATCACGCCCGGCCAGCCAGGCGTGGGCGCGTGCGCAGCGGTCGAGGGCGATGGAGCCGCGCGGGCTGGCGCCGTAGGCGATCCAGTCGGCCAGCTCGGCGTCGAACTTGGCCGGGGTGCGGCTGGCCATGACCAGTTGCACCAGGTATTCCTCCACGGCATCGGCCATGTACAGGCCGAGGATTTCCTTGCGTGCGGAGAATATCGCCTGCTGGCTGACCCGGTGCTCCGGCTTGGCCTCGCCGTTGAGGGCATCGCCGCGTGCCTGGGCGAGGATCTTGCGCTCGACCGCCGCGTCGGGGAAACCGATCTTCACGTGCATCAGGAAGCGGTCGAGCTGCGCTTCGGGCAACGGATAGGTGCCCTCCTGCTCGATCGGGTTCTGCGTGGCCATGACCAGGAACAGCGGCGACAGGTCGTAGGTGCTGCGTCCCACCGACACCTGGCGCTCGGCCATCGCCTCGAGCAGCGCCGACTGCACCTTGGCCGGTGCCCGGTTGATCTCGTCGGCCAGCACCAGGTTGTGGAAGATCGGCCCCTGCTGGAACACGAAGCTGCCGGTCTCCGGACGATAGATCTCGGTGCCGGTGATATCGGCCGGGAGCAGGTCAGGGGTGAACTGGATGCGGTGGAACTCGCCTTCGATGCCTTCGGCCAGTTCCTTGATCGCCTTGGTCTTGGCCAGGCCCGGTGCGCCCTCGACCAGCAGGTGGCCGTCGGCGAGCAGGGCGATCAGCAGGCGCTCGATGAGCTTCTCCTGGCCGAGGATCTGGGTGGAGAGAAATTGGCGTAACGCGACCAGCGCTTCACGGTGTTCCATCGTCGGGCTCTTCTGGCGGATGGGCAAGGCGCACTGCGACCTCGCGTGCAGACCGCTGACTTTAATGCATTTGCGCCTCCAGCCGCTATGCATGGCGCGGGTGATGCACCGCCTGGTGAAAGAAATGAGCGACGCATCGCCAGGCGCCAGGGCAGTCCATCACAGCGCGTGCTGGATTGCCCGGGCGCAGCCGCTCATTGCCACTGCGCGAGCAGTCGACGCTGGCTGCGCTGTGCGCTGTCCTGGGTGGTCGGTTGCAGCCACAGGCTCTGCCCCGGCAGGCACTGCGCCAGGCGCGCCACCGCCTGGGGTGTCAGCGCGCCCAGGCGTGGATAGCCGCCGATGGTCTGGCGGTCATTGAGCAGGATGATAGGCTGGCCGTCCGGGGGTACCTGCACGGCGCCCAGCGGAATGCCTTCGGAGATCATCGAGCCGCGCTGGCATTGCAGTTGCGGACCGTTGAGGCGAATGCCCATGCGATCGGCACGCTGGTCGATCAGCCACTCGCTGTTGAAGGCGTCGAACAGGCTCTGGCCACGGAAGTCACCGATCTGCGCGCCGAGTACCACCTGCAGGCGGGGGGCATCCTCGTAGACGGGGATGCACGCCGCGGGCATCTGCCGGGCGGCGACTGCCTCCGCGTCCCAGGTGAGCGCATCACCCACGGCCAGCGGGCGGCCGTCGCCGTGCAGGCCGCCGAGCCCCTCGCGGCGCATGCTCGCGCAGCTGCCCAGTACCAGGGGCGCCTTGAACCCGCCGGGCGCGGCCAGGTAGGCCCGTGCGCCCTGGCGCGGCGTGGCGAAGCTCAGGCGCTGCCCCTGGCGCACGCTGAAACTGCGCCAGGGCAGCAAGGCCTGGTCATCGAGACGCGCGCCGAGATCCGCGCCGGTCAGCGCCAGGGTCGCATCGCGGGTGCATTCGAACTCGAGGTTGCCGAGGGTGATCTCCACCACGGCTGCCGTGAGCGGGTTGCCCAGCAGCCAGTTGGCCCAGCGGTGGGCGATCCAGTCCAGTGCGCCGCTCTGGGTCACGCCTAGGTGGCGTACGCCGAAGCGCCCAGCATCCTGCAACTGAATGAAAGGGCTGCTGCGCAGCACGCGCAGGCCATTGCCGATCGCGCTCATTGGCTGGCCTCCAGCGGACTGTCGTCACCGCCCAGGCGAATGAATTCGGCGCGTTCGACAGCGACGAAGCGCACGCGGTCACCGGGTTGCAGCAGGCTGTAGCCCTCGATGTCGCTGCCGAACAGGCGGGTCGGGGTACGCCCGATCAGGTTCCAGCCGCCGGGGGAGACCACCGGATAGGCGGCGGTCTGGCGCTCGGCGATGCCGACGCTGCCGGCGGCGATGCGCTGGCGGGGCGTGCTCAGGCGCGGTGCGGCGAGGATTTCCTCGACCAGCCCCATGAAGGCGAAGCCCGGTGCGAAACCCAGGGCGAAGACCTGGTAGGCATGGCCGCTGTGACGGGCGATCACCTCGGCTTCGCTGAGACCGCTGCGGCGTGCCAGCAGCTGCAGTTCCGGGCCGACGCTGCGGTCGTACCAGGTCGGCAGCTGGTGCTCACGGCCGTTCTGCACGTCGGCAGGCTGCAGGCCATCGAGTGCCTCGGCGACCTTGGCGCGCGCCTGGGCGCTGTCGAGCTGGCACAGGTCATAGTGCAGCAGCAGCGTGGTATAGGAGGGCACCAGGTCCAGCAGGGCGTCGCCGAAGGCGGCCTGCAGGCGCGTGCGTGCCGCCAGCATCCAGGGCATGTTGGCTTCGTCGATGTGATCGAACAGGCGCAGGATCAGGCTGTCGATGCCGGCGACTTCCAGTCGCACACTGGGCGCCTTCATGCCTGGGCCAGATGGTCGAAGGCCTGGCGGATACGCTTGACCGCCGCGACCGAGCTGGCGTTGTCGCCATGCACGCACAGGGTCTGCGCGACCAGGGGCAGGGCACTGCCATCGCTGGCCTGCAGCGCCTCGCCACGTGCCAGGGTCACGGCCTGGGCGACTATCACTTCGCTGTCGTGATGCACTGCGCCGGGCAGGCTGCGGCTCACCAGGTAGCCGGCGGCGTCGTAGGCGCGATCGGCGAAGGCTTCGAACCACAGGGTCAGGCCGAACTCGTCGCCCAGTGCCTGGGCGGCAGCATTGTCGCGGGTGCACATCAGCATCAGCGGCAGCTGGCGATCGTACTTGGCCACGGCGCTCATCACCGCGCGCAGGGTGGCGGGCTTGCGCATCATGTCCTGGTACAGCGCGCCATGCGGTTTGACGTAGCTGACACGGGTGCCCTGGCTGCGGCAGAGGCCTTCCAGCGCGCCGATCTGATAGAGCATCAGGTCTTCGACTTCCTGGGGCGAGCAGTCCATCGAGCGGCGGCCGAAGCCGACCAGGTCCTGGTAGGCGGTATGTGCGCCGATGCGTACGTCGTGGGCCACGGCGAGGGCCACGGTCTTGCGCATCACGCTGGGGTCGGAGGCGTGGAAGCCGCAGGCGATGTTGGCGCAGTCGATATAGGGCATGACCTCGGCGTCCAGGCCCATGGTCCAGGCGCCGAAGCTTTCGCCGATGTCGCAGTTCAGAAGCAGGCTGTTCAAGGGAGCATCCTAATCATGGCTTGTCGATTCCAGCAGCGTTGAGCTGTCCTGGCTGATGGCTGCATTTTTTCCGTTGCCACGGAACAGCGTCCAACTAATAAAAACATCCGCCGGAGATAGGAAAAGCTGATGGTGGCGGGCATCGGATTTTTCGATCGCGAGGCGCTGGTTTTTCCCGTTGGACAGTGCGCGTCGCCTGGGTCGACAGTGCGTCGGGTGAACGCTCCCTGGCGCCGTTCTGGCGCATCCCCGGTGCCCCGCACCGGGGCCTCTTGCGTTTCCTTCGACCCGACACGAACGGGGGACCCCGATGAAAACCGCTCCCTGCATGTCCGCGCTCTGCGCGTTGCTCGTCGTTCTACCCATGAAAGTATCCGCGCAAGGCGCCGCGTCCTGGTCGATGTCGGTGGAGCAACCGGCTGGCAATTTCATCAGCCGCGTGGCCGTCGATTTTGCCAGGAATGTGCGCCAGACCACCAAGGGGCAGCTGAACATTCGCGTGCATCCCGGTTCTGCCCTGTACAGCCGGCCGCAGGTGAAGGGCGCCGTGAGCCGCGGCGACATTCAGCTCGGCGATGTGTTCATGTCCGCGCTGGGGGCCGAGGACCCGCTCTACGAACTGGACAGCCTGCCGTTTCTCGCCACCAATTACGAGCAGGCGCGCCGGCTCTGGGCCGTCAGCCGCGGGGCGGTCGAGCAGCGCCTGCTGGCCGACGGCGTGCGCCTGCTGTATGCGGTGCCGTGGCCGGCGCAGAGCCTGTTCAGCACGCGCCCGCTGCGCCAGCCGGGCGATATCCGCGACCTGAGCTTTCGCAGCTACAACCCGACCATCTCGCGCCTGGCGCAGCTGCTCGAGGCCCGGCCCACGACCATCGACACCGAGGACGTGCCGCAGGCGTTCCGCGACGGCCAGGTCGACATCATGCTCACCTCCAGCGCCACGGGGGTGGACCTGCGCGCCTGGGACTTCACCTCGCACTTCTATGATGTGCGCGCCTTCATCCCGAAGAACATCGTGATCGTCAACGAGCGTGCCTTTCAGCGCTTGCCCGAGGCGCAGCGTCAGGCCCTGCTGCATGCGGCCGAGCGCGCCGAGCGGGCAGGCTGGGAGCTGTCCTGGGCACTGACCGAGTACCAGACGCGGATGCTCGCGCGACATGGCATGGAGGTGGTTCGCGACATCGATCCGGCCCTGCAGCAGGGGCTGGTCGAGGTGGGGCAGCGGCTGACCGAGGAGTGGCTGGCGCGTGCCGGTGACACGCGGGCAGGGATCATCCACCAATACCGGCAAGAGCAGGCGCGCTGAACCACGGCGGCGGGCGTCAGCCTCGAGCTGGCGCCCGCCGTGTTCATGCCAGGCGAAACTGGCTGGCACTGCGACCCAGGGCGTCGACCTGGGATGACAGCCCCTCGGTATGACCGCCCAGCGTATGGCGCAGCTCTTTGCTTTGCCCGGTATGCACGTGGATGGTCTCCATCTTGTCGGCGATGTCCTCGGTGGTGGTGGACACCTCCTCGATGGCGACCACCACCTGGTTCATCTCGCCGGTCAGGCGCTCCATCGCCGAGGTGATCGAGGTGATCGCGTCGGCGACCTGCGCCGCATGGCGTTCGCTGTCGGCTGCCAGGTTCAGGCCGTTGCTCATCAACTGATGCATGTGCCGGGTCTGGTGCTGGAACTCACCGACGATGGCGCTGATGTCGGTGGTGGCGGCCACGGTCTTCTGCGCCAGCGAGCGCACTTCATCGGCTACCACCGAGAAGCCGCGCCCGGCGTCACCGGCCCGCGCCGCCTCGATGGCCGCGTTGAGCGCGAGCAGGTTGGTCTGGTCGGCCAGGCTGTTGATCACATCGACGATGCCGTTGACCCGGGCGCTGCTCTGGCCGAGGGCGTCCACCTGGTTGTGCGTGTCCTGAATCAGCTGCGCCAGGCGGCTCATGCTGTTCACGCTGGCGGCGATCACTTCGCCGCCGTTGCGCGCCGCGTCGTAGGCACTGGTGGTGGCGCTGCCGACTTCCGCAGTGCGCTGCGCCATGTCGTTGAGGGTGGCGCTGATCTGGTGCGAGGCGGAGGCGGCCTGCTCGGTCTGCATCTCCACCTGGCTGCTGTTGTCACCCAGCTGGCGCATGGCGTCGCCGAGGTGATTGTGCAAGCGGCTCAGCTCGCCGTTGGCACGCACCACCTCGGCCACGATGCCACCGATGCCCTGGATCATGCGATTGGCCGCGTCTGCCAGCTGATTGAATTCGTCGCGGCGGTTGCTTCCCACCGGCAGCTTGCCGCTGAGGTCGCCGGACGCCACCTGGCTGAGCAGCTGGATGACGTTGCGCAGGCGGCTGACCAAGGTGCGTGAGGCTTGCAGCAGGGTGAAGCAGAGCAGGGCGGCGACGGCCAGGAAACTCAGGCCCATCAGCCACAGCGCGGAGATGCGCGATTGCTCCGCCTCCTGCGCACGCCGCAGCAGCAGGCCGTCCTGCAGAGCGCGAGCCTGTTGTGCCATGCGCGCCTGCAAGTCTTCGCCCAACTGGCCCAGGCGCTGGTTGGTGGCGTTGATGCGCTCGATACTGGCATGGGCTTCGCCGAAGGCATCGGCGTAGGCCTGCACGTTCTTGCCGATCGGGGTCTGCTGCCACTCCAGGTCGGCGATCTGCTCCTGCAGCTTGCCGATCGCCGTCAGCGCGATCTGGGCGAAGGCCGGATCGAAGGTCGACAGGTAGTCGCGCTGGCTGCTCAGTGCGCTGGTGATGAACGGCTTGATCAGGTCGAAGCTGATGGCTTCCAGGGCCTTGCCCTTTTCACTCAGGACCTTGCGCTGGCCGTCGAAGGGCGACAGCCCCAGCGCCTGGTTGAAGCTCAGCCACTGGCGTTGTTGTTCCAGTTCCTCCTCGAGGATGGCCTGGATCCGCTGTGCGTGTTGCAGGGTATCGTCGTCTCGCAAGGCTTGCGCCTTGGTCAACAGTTGTCCGATGAGTTCGTGCAGTTCATCGAGACCGCTGCCGAATGCCGCCAGCTGCTCGGGCGTGAGCTGCTGGCGCTGGGCGTTCTGCCGCCACCAGCGGTTCATCAGTTCGGTGCTGGCGCTGGCGTAGCTCGCCGCCTGCTCCCTGGCTTGCAGGGCGCTGCTCAGGCGGTGGCTGGCCCACAGCGAGGCGGCCGCCATCAACGCCAGACTGATCAGGGTGAGCGCAATGAGGGCGCGGAATTTTTGTTGCCAGGACAGGTGCAAAGTCACGATAACGCCTCGCCATCTTCTTCAGGATGATTCTCGGGAATCGGCAAGTTGTCATACGACTGCGGTGAAAGTCTATGGCTATCTTGCCGCCCGGGAAATGAAAAACGGGGCCCCGAAGGCCCCGTCCGCGCAACGCCGCTTACCAGAGCGGCAGGGTGTAGCTGAGGATCAGGCGGTTCTCGTCGAGATCGTTGCCGAAGTTGGAACGAACGGTGGCGTTGCGCCATTTCAGGCCCAGGTTCTTCAGCGGGCCGGTCTGCACCACGTAGGCGATGTCCATGTCGCGCTCCCACTCCTTGCCCTCGCCGCTGCGTCCGGCGACCTCGACGTTGTCGCCGGAGATGTAGCGGGTCATGAAGGTCAGGCCGGGGATGCCGAGGCTGGCGAAGTTGTAGTCGTAGCGCAGTTGCCAGGAACGTTCCTGGGTATTGGCGAAGTCGTTGATCTGCACGAAGTTGACCAGGAAGGGGTCGCTGTTGGCGATGTACGGGAAGGGGTCGTCACCGCTCATGCGCTGGTAGCCGGCACCGAAGGCATGGCCACCCAGGCTGTAGGTGAACATGGCGCCGAAGGCCTTGTTGTCGAGGTCGCGGAAGTTGCCGTCCTCGCGGCTCTGCGAATAGCGCAGGTCGCTCTTCAGCGACTGCCCTTCGCCCAGCGGCAGCACGTGCACCAGGGTGCCGTAGTACTGCTGGTAGATGTCTTCCAGCGTGCCGTAGTGCAGGCCGGCGGTGAGCTGCGGCGTGAGCTTGTACTCACCACCGCCGAAGACGAAGGAATCGCTGCTGCCGCCGATGCGGTTGCCGCTCATCTCGGTGTAGTCGCTGGAGCTGTTGGCCTTGATCCGGTTGATCTTGCCGCCCTGCAGGGTCAGCTTGTCGATTTCCTGGACGTTGAGCAGCGCGCCCTGGAAGGTCTGCGGCAGCAGGCGCGAGTCATTGGCGGAGACGATCGGGCTGCGGAACTGCAGGGCGCCGACTTTCAGCGTGCTGTTGGAGATCCTGGCCTTGGCGGTCAGGGCGAGCTTCGAGTAATCGTCCTGCGATCCGCCGGAACGGTCGGCCGGCAGCAGGCCGGTGCCGGCGGTGCCGTCGCCGGAGTCGAGTTTCAGGCCGAGCATCCCCAATGCATCGATGCCGAAACCGACGGTGCCCTCGGTGTAGCCGGATTCCATGCGCAGCAGAAAACCTTGCGCCCATTCCTCAGCCTTGTCGCGAGCGCCGCTCTGACGGAAGTCGCGGTTGAAGTAGAAGTTGCGCATCTCGACGCTGGCCTTGCTGTCAGCGATGAAGTCGGCGTGCGCCAGGGTTGGCAGGCCGCTGCCGAGCAGCAGCGCGGATGCCAGTGGGTAATGGGGTTTCATGGTTGCAGTGTCTCCTGTTGGGAGCGCGCAGCGGCGAGAGCGGCTGCTTGGCAGAGCGCGTTTTGAATGATGTTGTTGTGGTCTGCGCGGAGCGCGCCGCCATTCTTCAAAGCGTTGTTCGGCTGCGTCCAACGAGAAAAAACAGGGGGCCGGCGATAGGAAAATTCATCCGCTGGGCGAAAAACCTCTGGCATGCAACCTGCTACGCCCAAGGCAGCATGGGTGCTGACGATCAGGCCCGGATGACGATATTGCGAAGAGGCGTTGTGGCATGAACCTGAGATTTCTCGAGACCTTCGTTTGGGTGGCGCGGCTGAAGAGTTTCCGCCTGACTGCCGAGAAGCTGTTCAGCACCCAGGCGTCGATTTCCAGCCGCATCGCCGCGCTCGAGGATGAACTCGGTACGCGTCTTTTCCTGCGTGATTCCAAGGGTGTGTCACTGACGCCCGAAGGGCAGAAGGTGCTCGAATACGCCGAGCGGATGATCGACACCATGCAGGCGCTGAAGCAGTCGATCAGCGATACCGGCAATATCCAGGGGCGCATCCGCATCGGGGCGATGGATACCGTCATTCACACCTGGTTGAGTCCGTTCGTAACACGGGTGATGGAGCGCTACCCCGCAGTGGAGATCGAACTGACCGCCGACACCGCGCGCAACCTCAACGAGCAACTGCTCAAGGGTTATCTGGACATCGTGTTCCAGACCGACATGGTCAATGGCGACAGTGTGCGCAATCTGCAGCTGGCGGTGTTCCCGGTGCGCTGGATCGTGCCCACCGGCTCGCTGTACCACCGCCGCTATGCCTCCACGGATGAGCTGGCGCGCGAGCGCATCATCACCTTTTCGAAGAACTCGCGGCCGCACCAGGACATTCTCAACCTGCTGCACGCCGGCAGCGTCAGTGCGCCGCGCATCAACTGCGTCAACTCCATCGCGGCGATGACCCGGCTGATTCGCGATGGCTTCGGGGTCGGCGCCTTGCCGCCGGCGCTGGTGCACGATGAACTCAAGCAGGGGGTGCTGAGCATTCTCGACGACGTTCCCGAGCCGCCGGCCTTGCCGGTGGTGGCCACCTGGCGCACCGGGGTCGGGCTGGAACTCAGCGAAGACATCATCGCTCTGGCCTGCGAGGCACTCGACGTCTATGCCGAGGAAATGGGCGAAGCCTGCATGGCGCGCGTCGCCCCGGCGCCGGAACAGCAGAGCGCCTGAGCCCTTTCGCTGGTCGACGGCCCCTCGAGAAGCCCCCTCGGCAGGCTCGCTCAGCGCACGTGAATCCCGCTCGCCTGCCTGTCATGCCTCGGCGCAGGCGGCCTTGCCCAGGTTTTCCACGAGCTGTCAGCGGTTGCCCGCTGCTGGTGCATTTGCCACAGCGATGCCCCGTTTCATCCCATAACGAATTCCGATCATGCGCCCCCGGTTTTTCTAGTTGGACAGGGTAGGGCGATGCGCTGAGACTCGAAATCGTCTTCCAGCCGCGCGTGCGGCGCACAAAGAACAATTAACAGGAGAGCACCATGAAAAGCATCGCATCGCGTTTCGCTATTACCGCTTTGGCTTGCGCACTGGGCGTCGGCGCCCAGGCTGCCGAGCGCTGGAACATGAGCGTCGAGCAGCCCGACGGCAACTTCATCACGACCGTGGCCAAGTCGTTCGCCGAGGACGTGGAGCAAGCCAGCCAGGGTGAGCTGCAGATTCGTGTGCACGCCAACTCGGTGCTGTTCAAGCGCCCCGAGGTCAAGCGTGCGGTGCAGACCGGGCAGATCCAGGCTGGCGACGTGCTGATGTCGGTACTGGGTAACGAAGACCCGATCTTCGAAGTCGACAGCGTGCCGTTCCTGGTGCGCAACTACGAGCAGGCCCAGGCGCTGTGGGCCGCCAGCCGGCCGGCCGTCGAGGAGCGCCTGGCCAAGCAGGGCATCAAGCTGCTGTACGCCATGCCGTGGTCGCCGCAGAGCATCTTCACCAAGACCCCGGTCGCCAGCATGGACGACTTCAAGGGCATGAAATTCCGTGCCTACAACCCGGCCACCTCGCGCATGACCGAGCTGATGGGGGCGGTGCCGACCGTGATCCAGACCGGCGAGATTCCACAGGCCTTCAGCACCGGCATGATCAACGGCATGCTCACTTCGCCGACCACGGGCGTGGACTCCCAGGCCTGGGACTTCTCTTCCTACTACTATGACGTCAAGGCCTTCATCCCGAAGAACTTCGTCATCGTCAACGCACGTGCCTTCGCGCGCCTGCCGGAAGCGACCCAGGCCGCGGTACTCGATGCCGCCAAGCGTGCCGAGGCGCGTGGTTGGGCGATCGCCCAGGAGAAGACCGGCGAGCTGGTCAAGACCCTGGCCGACAACGGTATGCAGGTGTCCGAGCAGGCACCGGCTGCGGTCGAGAAGGGCTTCGAGCAGATCGGCCAGACCATGACCGACGAGTGGCTCAAGCGCTCCGGGGCCGACGGCCAGGCTATCCTCGACGCCTACCAGCGTTGATGTCAGTGCCCATCGCTGCGTCGCAGCGATGGGCTTTTTCTTCAAGCTTGCCCAGGGAGCCCGCTGTTCATGACCCCACTGCACAAGCTCTACACCCTGTCCGGATGGCTGTCCGGCGTCTTTCTCGTCTCGATCTGCGTGCTGGTGGTGGCACAGATCGTGGCCCGCCAGCTGGGCACCATGGTGCCGGCGGCGGATGAGTTCGCCGCTTACGCGATGGCAGCGTCCGGTTTTCTCGCCTTGCCCTATGCCCTGCAGCGTGGCGCACACATTCGCGTGGAACTGATGCTGCGCCTGCTGCCGCCTGGTGGCCGTCGTGCGGCCGATGTGCTGGCCACCCTGATCGGTCTCGGCATCGCCGCCTACCTGGCCTGGTACTGCACCCTGTTCGTGCTGGAGTCCTACGAGTTCAAGGAAGTGTCCTCGGGCCTGTTGCCGATCCCGATGTGGCTGCCTCAGCTGCCGATGCTGCTCGGCACCCTGATCCTGGTCGTGGCCATGGCCGAGCGCCTGGTGCTGACCTGCCTGGGCAGGCGTTTCGAGTCTGCCGAGGCCGATACGGCGATGAGCGAGTGAACCGCATGGCTCGATCCTTAATTGCGGCCATCGCCGCACTGATTCGTGAGTGAACCCGTGGACTACACAACCATCACCATTACGCTGCTGCTGGCACTGTTCGTGCTGCTCGGCGGCGGCGTCTGGGTCGCCCTGTCGCTGCTCGGCGTCGGCATCATCGGCATGGAGCTGTTCGGCGGCGCGCCGGCCGGCTCGATCCTGGCCTCCACCAGCTGGGCGTCCAGCGCCAGCTGGACCCTGACGGCCTTGCCGCTGTTCATCTGGATGGGCGAGATCCTCTACCGCACGCGCCTTTCCGAAGACATGTTCAACGGCCTGGCACCCTGGATGCGCGGCATGCCGGGGCGCCTGCTGCACGTCAATGTATTCGGCTGCGGCATGTTCGCGGCGGTCAGCGGCTCGTCCGCCGCCACCGCCGCCACCATCGGCCGCATTTCCCTGCCCGAGCTGAAGTCGCGCGGTTATCCCGAGTCCATCGCCATGGGCTCGCTGGCCGGCGCCGGCACGCTCGGCCTGCTGATTCCGCCGTCGATCATGATGATCGTCTACGGGGTGGCGGCGCAGGTGTCGATCTCGCGCCTGTTCATCGCCGGCATTCTGCCCGGCCTGCTGCTGCTCGCCATCTTCAGCGGTTACCTGATGCTCTGGTCGGCCTGCAATCGCAGCCAGCTGCCGGAGGAGGGCGAGCGCCTGCCGTTCATGGAAAAACTGCGCCGGGCCAAGTTGCTGATCCCGGTGCTGGGGCTGATCGTCGCGGTGATCGGTTCGATCTATGGCGGCATCGCCACGGCGACCGAGGCCGCGGCGGTGGGGGTGGTCGGCGCGCTGCTGATCGCGCTGTGTTCCGGGGCGCTGACCCGGGAGACCTTCATGGCCAGCCTGATGGGCGCCGTCTCCACCTCGTGCATGATCTTCTTCATCCTGCTCGGCGCGGCCTACCTGACGTCGGCGATGAGTTTCACCGGCCTGCCGGCGGCGCTGGCCGACTGGATCATCGCCAAGCAGCTGTCGCCGTACCTGCTGCTGCTGGCGCTGACGCTGTTCTTCATCGCCCTGGGCTGCTTCCTCGATGGCATCTCGATCATCCTGCTGACCACGGCGGTGATCCTGCCGGCGGTGCAGGCGGCGGGCATCGACCTGCTGTGGTTCGGCATCTTCGTCATCCTGGTGGTGGAGATGGCGCAGATCACCCCGCCGGTGGGCTTCAACCTGTTCGTCATCCAGAACCTCACCGGGCGCAACCTCGGGGCGGTCGCGCGGGCCAGCTTTCCGTTCTTCATGCTGCTGGTGCTGGCGGCGGTGCTGATCACCACCTTCCCGCAGATCGTCCTGGCGCTGCCCGAGGCCATGCGCGGCGCCTGACCCTTCTCCATGGCTCGTTCGCCCTGCGCTGGCGGGCCATGGTTTTTCTCTTTTGCACCGTCTCGGTGCAGCCTTGAAAGAAAATGTCGCAGCACCGCAAGCGGTTGCAGGGCTTCCCTCGTTAAGCTCGGCGGTCATACGTGACCAGTCGGTCGTCTCCCTTCGCGCCGGTCCGATGCGACTCGCAGGTGTCATTGTCGCTTCATGGACTAACGTTGAACTAGCAGACCATTGCAAACGTAGACGCGGCAGCAATGGCAACGCAGGTGGTTGTTCAACCGCCTGGCAACACCCAGCGGCAGCGATCCAGATGTCCTGTCGAACCACCAGCCCAACGGAGCAAAAACATGGCGTTCTTTACGGCGGCCAGCAAAGCCGACTTCCAGCACCAACTGCAAGCGGCCCTGGCGCAGCACGTGAGTGAGCAGGCGCTGCCACAAGTAGCCCTTTTCGCCGATCAGTTCTTCGGCATCATCGCCCTCGAGGAGCTGACCCAGCGGCGTCTTTCCGACCTGGTCGGCTGCACCCTGTCGGCCTGGCGCATGCTGGAGCAGTTCGATCACGCCAAGCCGCAGGTGCGGGCGTTCAACCCCGACTACGAGAAGCACGGCTGGCAGTCCACCCATACGGCGGTGGAAATTCTCCATGGCGACATCCCGTTCCTGGTGGATTCGGTGCGCATGGAGCTGAACCGCCACGGCTACAGCATCCATACCCTGCAGAACAGCGTGTTCAGCGTGCGCCGCGACAAGAACGGCCAGCTGCTGGAGATCCTGCCGCGTGGCACCCAGGGCGAGGGCGTGCTGCAGGAAGCGCTGATGTTCCTGGAAATCGACCGCTGCGCCAGCTCCGCCGAACTGAAGACGCTGGAGAAGGCCATCCACGAGGTCTTCGGCGACGTGCGCATGAGCGTTGCCGACTTCCAGCCGATGAAGGCCAAGGCACGCGAGCTGCTGGCCTGGCTGGACCGCGCCAAGCTCAAGGTGGACAAGACCGAGCTGGAGGAGATCAAGGTCTTCCTCGGCTGGCTGCTGGATGACCATTTCACCTTCCTCGGCTACGAGGAATTCACCGTGGCGCCCTCCGCTGAAGGCGGCACCATGGTCTACGACGAGAAATCCCTGCTCGGCCTGTCCAAGCGCCTGCGCTCCGGGCTCAAGGCCGACGAGCTGCACATCGAGCCGGAGGCGGTCGCCTACCTGCGTGAAGCGCAGCTGCTGTCCTTCGCCAAGGCGGCCGTGCCGAGCCGCGTGCACCGCCCGGCCTACCCGGACTTCGTCTCCATCCGCGAACTCGATGCCAAGGGCAACGTGGTCAAGGAATGCCGCTTCATGGGCCTCTACACCTCGGCGGTGTATGCCGAGAGCGTGTGGAACATCCCCTACATCCGCCGCAAGGTGGATGTGATCAAGCAGCGCTCCGGTTTCGACAGCAGCGCCCACCTGGGCAAGGAGCTGGCCCAGGTGCTGGAAGTGCTGCCGCGTGACGACCTGTTCCAGACCCCGGTCGACGATCTGTTCAGCACCGCCATGGCCATCGTGCAGATCCAAGAGCGCAACAAGATTCGCGTGTTCCTGCGCCGCGACCCCTATGGCCGCTTCTGCTACTGCCTGGCCTACGTGCCGCGTGACGTGTACTCCACCGAAACCCGGGTGAAGATCCAGCAGGTGTTGATGGAGCGCCTGCAGGCCACCGATTGCGAGTTCTGGACCTTCTTCTCCGAGTCGGTGCTCGCCCGCGTGCAGTTCATTCTGCGGGTCGACCCGAAGAGCAAGACGCAGATCGATCCCGTGCGCCTGGAGAAGGAAGTCATCCAGGCCTGCCGTTCGTGGAAGGATGACTACGCCGGCCTGATGGTGGAGAGCTTCGGCGAGGCGCAGGGCACCAACGTGCTGGCGGAATTCCCCGGCGGCTTCCCGGCGGGCTATCGCGAGCGTTTCGCCCCGCACTCGGCGGTGGTGGACATGCAGCACCTGCTCAGCCTGAGCAGCGAAAAGCAGCTGGTGATGAGCTTCTACCAACCGCTGGCGCAGAATGAGCAGCAGCTGCACTGCAAGCTGTACCACGCCGATGCGCCCCTGCCGCTGTCCGACGTCATGCCGATTCTGGAGAACCTCGGGCTGCGCGTGCTCGGCGAGTTCCCCTACAAGCTGCGCCGTGCCGATGGCCGCGAGTTCTGGATCCACGACTTCGCCTTCACCTATGCCGAAGGCCTGGATGTCGACATCCAGCAGCTCAATGACACCCTGCAGGATGCCTTCATCCACATCGTCGGTGGCGACGCCGAGAACGACGCCTTCAACCGCCTGGTGCTGACCGCGGCCATGCCCTGGCGCGACGTGGCGCTGCTGCGCGCATATGCGCGCTACCTCAAGCAGATTCGCCTGGGCTTCTCGCTGAGCTACATCGCCGCCACCCTGGTCAACCACGCCGACATCGCCAAGGAGCTGGTGCGCCTGTTCCGTACGCGCTTCTACCTGGCGCGCAAGCTCACCGCCGAAGACCTCGACGACAAGCAGCAGAAACTGGAGCAGGCCATCCTCGCTGCGCTGGACAACGTTGCGGTGCTCAACGAGGACCGCATCCTGCGGCGCTACCTGGACCTGATCAAGGCCACCCTGCGCACCAACTTCTACCAGAACGGCGAGCATGGCCAGGGTAAGGCCTACTTCAGCTTCAAGCTCAGCCCGCGCCTGATCCCGGACATTCCGCGCCCGGTGCCGAAGTTCGAGATCTTCGTCTACAGCCCGCGTGTCGAGGGCGTGCACCTGCGCTTCGGCGACGTTGCGCGGGGCGGTCTGCGCTGGTCGGATCGTGAAGAAGACTTCCGTACCGAAGTGCTCGGCCTGGTCAAGGCGCAGCAGGTGAAGAACGCCGTAATCGTGCCGATGGGCGCCAAGGGCGGCTTCGTGCCGCGCCGGATGCCGGTCGGCGGCAGCCGCGACGAGGTGATGGCCGAGGGCATCGCCTGCTACCGCATCTTCATCAGCGGCCTGCTCGACATCACCGACAACCTCAAGGATGGCGAGGTGGTGCCGCCGGCCAACGTGGTGCGCCACGACGCCGACGACCCCTACCTGGTGGTGGCGGCGGACAAGGGCACCGCGACCTTCTCCGACATCGCCAACGGCATCGCCGCCGAGTACGGCTTCTGGCTCGGCGACGCCTTCGCCTCCGGCGGCTCGGCCGGTTACGACCACAAGGGCATGGGCATCACCGCCAAGGGCGGCTGGGTCAGCGTGCAGCGTCACTTCCGCGAGCGCGGCATCGACGTGCAGAAGGACAATGTCACGGTGATCGGCATCGGCGACATGGCGGGCGACGTGTTCGGCAACGGCCTGCTGCTGTCGGAAAGCCTGCAGCTGGTGGCGGCGTTCAACCACATGCACATCTTCATCGACCCCAACCCGGACGCCGCGCGCAGCTTCGTCGAGCGCAAGCGCCTGTTCGAGCTGCCGCGTTCGAGCTGGGCCGACTACGATGCCAAGCTGATCTCCGAGGGCGGCGGCATCTTCCTGCGCAGCGCCAAGAGCATCGCCATCAGCCCGCAGATGAAGGCGCGCTTCGACATCGCCGCCGATCGCCTGGCGCCGACCGAGCTGCTCAACGCACTGCTCAAGGCGCCGGTCGACCTGCTGTGGAACGGCGGTATCGGCACCTACGTCAAGTCCAGCAAGGAAAGCCACGCTGACGTCGGCGACAAGGCCAACGACGCCCTGCGCGTCGATGGTCGCGAGCTGCGCGCCAAGGTGGTGGGCGAGGGCGGTAACCTGGGCATGACCCAGCTCGGCCGTGTCGAGTTCGGCCTGCACGGCGGCGCCAGCAACACCGACTTCATCGACAACGCCGGTGGCGTGGACTGCTCCGACCACGAGGTCAACATCAAGATCCTGCTCGGCGAGATCGTCTCCGGCGGCGACATGACCGAGAAGCAGCGCAACAAGCTGCTGGCGCAGATGACCGACGACGTTTCCGAGCTGGTGCTCGGCAACAACTACAAGCAGACCCAGGCACTGTCGCTGGCCGAGCGCCGTGCGCGCGAGCGGGCGGGCGAGTACAAGCGCCTGATGAACGCGCTGGAAAGCGCCGGCAAGCTGGATCGCGCCCTGGAGTTCCTGCCGTCCGACGAAGAACTCAACGAGCGCGCCAACAACGGCCAGGGCCTGACCCGTCCGGAGCTGTCGGTGCTGATCTCCTACAGCAAGATCGACCTCAAGGAGTCCCTGCTCAAGTCCCAGGTGCCGGATGACGACTACCTGGCCCGCGAGATGGAAACCGCCTTCCCGGATATCCTCACCGAGAAGTTCGGCGACGCCATGCGCCGTCACCGCCTCAAGCGCGAGATCGTCAGCACGCAGATCGCCAACGACCTGGTCAACCACATGGGCATCACCTTCGTGCAGCGCCTGAAGGAGTCCACCGGCATGAGCGCGGCCAACGTCGCCGGCGCCTACGTCATCGTGCGTGACCTGTTCCGCCTGCCGTACTGGTGGCAGCAGATCGAGGCGCTGGACTACAAGGTGCCGGCCGACCTGCAGCTGCAGCTGATGGACGAGCTGATGCGCCTGGGCCGTCGTGCCACGCGCTGGTTCCTGCGCAGCCGTCGCAACGAACTGGACGCCGCCCGCGACGTGGCGCATTTCGCGCCGCGTATCGAGGCGCTGGTCGGTCGCCTGGACGAGCTGCTCGAAGGCCCGGCGCGCGAGCAGTGGCTGGCGCGCTACCAGAGCTTCGTCGAAGCTGGCACGCCGGAGGAATTGGCGCGCGTGGTCGCGGGCACCAGCCACCTGTACACCCTGCTGCCGATCATCGAAGCCGCAGACGTGACCGGCAAGGATGCCAGCGAAGTGGCGACTGCCTACTTCGCCGTGGGTGGCGCGCTGGAACTGTCCTGGTACCTGCAGCAGATCACCAACCTGCCGGTGGAGAACAACTGGCAGGCACTGGCCCGCGAAGCCTTCCGCGACGACCTCGACTGGCAGCAGCGGGCGGTCACCGTGTCGGTCCTGCAGATGGTCGACGGCCCGCAGGACATCGAGGCACGGGTGGCGCTGTGGCTCGACCAACATCAGCGCCTGGTCGATCGCTGGAAGGCCATGCTGGCCGACCTGCGCTCGGCGACCGGCACCGACTACGCCATGTACGCCGTGGCCAACCGCGAGCTGATGGACCTGGCGCAAAGCGCCTGAGCCATCCGCTGAAAAGAAAAGCCCCGCCTAGTGCGGGGCTTTTCTTTTCAGGCTGCGCGTGTAGCCCGGATGAAATCCGGGGCCGGGCTACGGGGCTGTACTACGGACTCCCCGGATTGCATCCGGGCTACGGTCGCAGCGTCCGCACGGTTTGCTCCCCTCTCCCATTTATGGGAGAGGGGCCGGGGGAGAGGGCCGAGCGCGCCGCACTTCGCCAAACCAGTACGCCACCGCATTGACCGTTTTCGTAGCCCGGATGAAATCCGGGGCCGGACTACGGGGCTGTACTACGGACTCCCCGGATTGCATCCGGGCTACGGATGCAGCGCCCGCACGGTTTGCTCCCCTCTCCCATTCATGGGAGAGGGGCCGGGGGAGAGGGCCGGGCACGCCGCACTTCGCCAAACCAGTACGCCACCGCCTTGACCACCTTCGTAGCCCGGATGAAATCCGGGGCCGGGCTACGGGGCTGTACTGCGGATTCCCCGGATTTCATCCGGGCTACGGATGGAGCGCCCGCACGGTTTGCTCCCCT